>NZ_ABCQ01000009.1 GCF_000170855.1 Moritella sp. PE36
AAACCCAGTCCTGAAACAACAAAGGTAATCGGCCACGCCATGTTAATACCCGCAAGCCCTTCTACACCGACATAATGACCGACAAAAATACCATCGATAATTTGATAAAGCCCGCTAACCAACATCGCGGCAATCGACGGGATCGCATAACGCCAAAAAGAACGTTTAATCTCAGCATCCGATGTTAACTCGGTCTTGTTTTGCTCTAACGATCTTGATTGTAACGGTGATGCTCTCACAAAAACCTCTATTTAATATTGAATATATTTATTCCTATGCATTATGCTTGTTTTTGCTATTGGTGAAAGTTAGCATCCATCCGATTTTCGGATAGAAGGCAGTATTTATATTTGATAGTATCGGTAATCTGTAGATTATAACTCACCTAGCAACCACTCAGATAAAGCGAGAAATAAAGTGAATTGGACAGTCGATCAATTAGAAGCATTTGTAACCGCAGTAAAACTCGGATCTTTCTCTGCCGCTGCACGCCATTTGGGCAAAGCACAATCACGAGTCAGTACCGCAATCGCTAATTTAGAAGCTGACCTTGATGTAACCTTGTTTGATCGCAGTGCACGACTACCGATACTGACACCAGCAGGCGAAGATATGTACGCCGAAGCTGAAGCCGTATTGAAGCAATGCCAACGCCTGCAATCACGTGCGCTAACCGTTTCTGGTGGTGAAGAGATATCAATAACTATCGCCATGGATGAAGCAGCTCCACTCATGGCGTTTCAACATTTATTTGAAGATATCGCCATGCAGTTTCCCCTACTTAAGATCAATATGATCAGCGGTTCACAAGCCGACATTGCTAAATGGGTTGATGAGAAAAAAGCAGATCTCGGGATTTTATTCCACTTAAAAGCACTGTTAGATTCGCTCGAATTCATGTCGATTGGTAAATTTAGTCAAACTTTGATTGTGGCTCCTGAGCACCCTCTAGCAAAGGTCCCTGAACCTAAAATCGAGCAGTTGAACCAATTTAGACAACTAGTCATTCGTGATCGTATGGGCATAACACAGGCTAAGGCGATTTCACCGAATCATTGGCATATCGACAGTTATTATTACATTACCGAATTAGTTATCAGGGGTATTGGCTGGGCGTTAGTGCCTGAGCATATCGCTAATATACATTGGTATAAAGGCGCTTTATCAGAATTATCCACTGTTCATATTACCGACCCTTTATTGATTGAAATGGGCATAGTTAAACGTCGAGATCAAGCCAGTGGCCCGGTCATGAACTGGATCTACCAAGCCTTAAATCAGGGTGTTACAAAATAGTAACAGTATTACTTTTTAGTTAATTTTGCGTAAAAAGTCTATAATTGTGCGCGTAACTATTTTTGAAAAATCTAAAAATACTATGGATAACCTGCGTTTTAGTGCAATAAAGTTACGGAATCTAGATTTTTATCCCTTTTATGTTGCTTTATCGCAGTTTATTTGTAAGATTATAGTCACGTAACATATCAGTGACATGTACTGCTGATAATGAATGGAATCAATTTTTCAGACTGGATGCGGAATCATCGAGTTATAAGGGTCTGGTAATGTCTTTATTAGAAGTTAAAAATCTTCGCATCGAATATCCATCTCGACATGGTGTTCACGCAGCAGTGAAATCATTGTCTTTTTCTATCGAACGTGGTGAAATCGTTGGTGTAGTTGGCGAATCTGGTGCAGGTAAATCAACGGTAGGTAATGCTGTTATTGATCTATTAAGCCCACCAGGTGTTATTGCTAGCGGCGAAGTATATCTTGAAGGTGAAAAAATATCGGGGTTAACACCCGAAGAGATGCGCAAAGTACGTGGCTCAAAAATCGGCTTCATCTTCCAAGATCCAATGACATCGCTAAATCCACTTTTTACCATCGAACGTCAAATTACAGAAACTATTCTAGCCAATCTTGATGTAAGCAAAAAAGAAGCGTTCTCTCGGGCACTGACCTTAATGGAACAAGTGGGTATACCTGAGCCTGAATTACGTATTAAACAATATCCGCATCAGTTCTCTGGTGGTATGAGACAGCGTGTGGTTATCGCTATCGCATTGTCTTGTGAACCCGACTTAATCATTGCCGATGAACCAACAACAGCACTTGATGTTTCAATTCAAGATCAAATTCTAAAACTGATCCGTGACTTATGTATTAAGAAAAACGTGGGTTGTATGCTCGTCACCCACGATATGGGTGTGGTATCGAATGTAACAGATAAAATTGCCGTGATGTACCGTGGTGATCTTGTTGAATTTGGTCCAACCAAGCAAGTGCTGAGCGATCCTTCGCATGAATATACCCGTAGCCTTATTTCTGCGGTACCGCGCTCTGATATCAAATTAGACCGTTTCCCACTGGTTAGCTATATCGAAGAAGCCGAAGAAATGAAGCAAATCGATATTAAAAACCACTGGTTAGGTCAAAGTCAGGATCAACGTGAATACACAGGTCCACTACTGACAGTGAATGATGTAAGTCTGCGCTTTGTGACTAAAGATTCATTCTTTGAAAGCAAACGTGAATACGTACAAGCATCTGACAACGTAAGCTTCCATATTAACGAAGGTGAAACCTTTGGTCTGGTGGGTGAGTCTGGTTCAGGTAAATCAACGATTGCACGTATTATCGCCGGACTTTATACCCCGAATGAAGGTAATATCACGTTCGAAGGCATTGATTTAACCGCATTGAAATCTGAAAAAGAACGTCGCCCGATCCGTCGTCAAATGCAGATGGTGTTCCAAAATCCATATACGTCGATGAATCCGCGAATGAAGGTTTTTGATATCATTTCAGAACCTATCCGTTTCCACAAACTGGCATCATCAGAAACTGAAGTTCGTCAAATTGTACATGATCTACTTGATCATGTCGGACTCGGTAGAATGGCTGGGGTAAAATACCCACACGAATTCTCTGGTGGCCAACGTCAACGTATTTCGATTGCCCGCGCGCTGGCAACACGTCCGCGTTTATTAATTTGTGACGAACCAACATCAGCACTTGATGTATCAGTACAAGCACAAATTCTTAATCTACTTAAAGATTTACAAGACGAACTCAATCTAACTATGCTGTTTATTAGTCATGATTTACCGGTTATTCGTCAAGTGAGTGATCGCGTCGGTGTAATGCAAAAAGGTAAACTGCTTGAAGTGGCTGCAACGGAAGACTTATTTACGAATCCACAGCATGAATACAGCCAACATCTTATTTCGTTAATGCCTGAATTTAAAGGCTTGCGTGACAAGTTAGCAAGCTAGTTATTATTAGAAAAACGAAGAAACAACCGTTTAATAAGAACAAAAAAAACACAACACATTCGGGAGTCACGTCCCAGCATGAAGGAGTTATGCAAATGAAAACCTTAAAGACCAAACTAGCCATTGCCCTAATGGCCGCAGGCCTAAGCTTTAGCGCTGCAGCAGCAGACATTACTGTTGCTTATGATGCAGATCCGGTATCGCTTGACCCGCATGAGCAACTATCTGGTGGTACACTACAGATGTCGCACATGCTGTTTGATCCGCTGGTTCGTTTTACCAAAGATTTCGATTTTGAAGGCCGTATTGCAGAAAAATGGGAACGTGTAAATGACACAACTTTCCGTTTTCACCTACGTAAAGGCGTAAAATTCCACTCTGGTAACCAACTAACTGCTGATGATGTTGTATGGACATTCGACCGTCTAAAATTATCAGTTGATTTCAAAAATGTTTTCTCTCCATATGAGAAAATGACTAAGATTGATGACTACACGGTAGAAATCGTGTCTTCAGAACCGTACCCATTGGTTCTACAGACAGCAACTTATATCTTCCCAATGGATAAGAAGTTCTACTCTGGTCAGGCGAACGGTAAAGACAAATCTGCCATCGTTAAACACGGTAGTTCATATGCGTCAACAAACGTATCTGGTACAGGTCCTTTCACTATTGCTTCTCGTGAGCAAGGTGTAAAAGTTGTATTCGAACGTTTCGACGGTTACTGGGATACTAAATCACCAGGTAACGTAGACAAGCTAACGCTTGTGCCAATTAAAGAAGATGCGACACGTGTTGCTGCACTACTTTCTGGCGACGTTGACATGATCCACCCTGTTGCACCAAACGATCAAAAACGTGTTTCAAAAACAAAAAATATCGATCTGGTAACAGTATCTGGTACGCGTATTATCACGTTCCAAATGAATCAAAACAGCAACCCAGCGCTTAAAGATGTGCGCGTACGTCAAGCTATCGTACATGCAATCAATAACGAAGCAATTGTGAAGAAAATCATGAAAGGCTTCGGCACAACCGCTGGCCAACAAGGTCCTGCAGGTTACGCTGGCTATGACGCTGACCTAGTGCCACGTTATGACTTGAAAAAAGCTAAACAGTTAATGAAAGATGCAGGTTATGAAAATGGCTTTAAACTTTCAATGATGGCGCCAAACAATCGTTATGTTAACGATGCGAAAATTGCACAAGCGTCTGCTTCAATGCTATCTAAAATTGGCATTAAAGTTGACCTAAAAACAATGCCAAAAGCACAATACTGGCCTGAATTTGATCTTTGCGCAGCTGACATGATGATGATTGGTTGGCATTCCGATACTGAAGATTCAGCGAACTTCTCTGAATTCTTAACAATGACACGTGATGAAGAAACAGGTCGTGGTGCTTACAACTGCGGTCAATACTCAAACGCTGAAGTTGATAAATTAGTAAACAGTGCAAACGCAGAAACAGACTCAGTAAAACGTGGTGTTATGCTGCAACGTGTTGAAAACATCTTGTATGACGAAGCAGCTTTCGTGCCACTACATTGGCAAGATCTAGCTTGGGGCGCAAAATCGAATCTACAAATTGATCCGATTGTAAACGCACTAAACTTCCCATACTTTGGTGACCTAGTAGTTAAATAAGCTTTACGGCTAAATAAACTACGACAACTTATCGGTATTTCATACCGTGACTATGCGGTGTTTTTATCACTATACTCTGATAAAAACACCGATTATTTTTACAAAAAAATATAGCTATAAAGGCTATAGATTTAATAATACTTTGGGAGACAAGGAATGTTTACATTTCTGATCAAACGCCTGTTTCAAGCCTTGATAGTAATGTTCGTGATCAGTTTGGTAGCATTTTCCATTCAAGATAATCTAGGCGATCCATTACGTGAATTAGTTGGTCAATCTGTATCTGAAGCAGAACGACAAACACTTCGTGATGAGCTAGGTCTTAATGATCCTTACATGACTAAATATAGTCGTTTTATTATTAATGCAGTGCAAGGTGACCTCGGCACTTCGTATTTCTTTAAAAGACCTGCAGCAGAAGTTATCTTAGATAAACTTCAAGCAACACTTGAATTGGTGTTTGGCGCAGCATTAATTATCGTTTTTGTGTCAATTCCGTTAGGAGTTTACTCAGCTATTCATCCCAAAAGTACACTCACTAAAATAATTATGGCTGTCAGTAGCATTGGTATCTCTGTACCGGTATTCCTTACTGCTATCATACTGATGTACATCTTCTCCATCGAACTAGGTTGGCTACCCTCTTATGGACGTGGTGAAACGGTCAATATCATGGGCTGGGAAACAGGTTTCCTTACTAAAGATGGTTTATTGCATTTAATCTTACCAAGTGTTTCACTTGCGTCTATCATGCTGCCACTTTTCATCCGCTTGGTTCGCTCTGAAATGCTAGAAGCATTGAGCTCGGAATACATAAAGTTTGCTAAAGCGAAAGGCTTATCACT
This sequence comes from Moritella sp. PE36, assembly GCF_000170855.1. GTDB lineage: Bacteria > Pseudomonadota > Gammaproteobacteria > Enterobacterales > Moritellaceae > Moritella. Next base: position 5,770 of record NZ_ABCQ01000009.1, read on the forward strand.
AAACAAAATTTATTATATACATGCGCTTAAAAATACCATGCTGCCAGTTATCACGGTTGGTGGTGTACAAATCGGTACTATGATTGCTTACACAATTTTGACCGAAACGGTATTTCAGTGGCCAGGGACAGGTTTCCTATTCTTAGAAGCGATTAACCGTGTAGACACACCTCTAATCACTGCGTATGTCATCTTCGTTGGTTTAATCTTTGTGGTAACAAATACCCTAGTTGACCTGTTATATGGGGTGATTAACCCTACCGTAAACATTACAGGTAAAGGATAATAGGTATGAACACAATTACTTCATCTCATGTTCCTACTCGCTGGGAACGCTTTAAAAATTCAGATCTTATTTATTATTTCTTAAGAGATAAGGTCGCGATGTTCAGTTTTGCGATCTTTATGACGTTCTTGATCGCTGCATTAGCGGCACCGTTAATCGCGCCAACAGACCCGTATGATATTACCACTATTGATATCATGGATTCAGAGTTACCGCCGTCTTGGTTAGAAGAGGGTGACGAACGTTTCCTATTAGGTACAGATGATCAAGGCCGTGATATTTTATCAACCATGCTTTATGGTTCGCGTTTATCACTGACAATCGGTTTCTTAGCCGTTGCAGTACAATTAGTCTTAGGTATTGTGATTGGTCTGTCGGCAGGTTACTTCGGTGGCCGTATTGATAGCTTCCTGATGCGCTTTGCTGACGTACAGTTGTCATTTTCAACCATGATGGTAGCAATCATTGTCTCGGCGATCTTTAAAGCCAGCTTTGGTAGTGAGTTCTTTAGTCAATATGCGGTGGTCATGCTCGTGGTGATCATTGGTATTGCCGAATGGCCTCAGTATGCGCGTACTATTCGTGCATCGGTATTGGCCGAGAAACAAAAAGAATACGTTGAAGCCGCACAAGTGATGGGCTTAAAGTCAATGCGCATTATGTTTAGACACATTCTGCCAAACTGCTTGTCCCCTATCCTAGTGATTTCAACAGTGCAGATTGCCAATGCCATTATGTCAGAAGCAGCATTGTCGTTCTTAGGCTTAGGTTTACCGGTTGACCAACCTTCGTTAGGTGCGTTAATCAGTACCGGCTTTAAGTATATTTTCTCTGGTGCTTGGTGGATCACAGCCTTCCCGGGTGTATTACTGGTAACACTTGTTCTGGTAATTAACCTGCTTGGTGACTGGTTACGTGATGCGTTTAACCCTAAGATTTATAAAGGTTAAGAAAATAAGCGTTATTATTTATATGTAAGTGATAGTAATAAAAAAGCACTGTTCGTGAATACGTTCAGTGCTTTTTTATATAATGAAAACAACCTTCCACAGTATTGCGATTTGTTACTCTTATCTTCCTGTCAGGACAGAAACGGCTTAGAGCTTATGCTTCAAAGTGCTGCAATTTGTTAGGCGATACTTTCCCAAAGTATCATATTCAATAGCCTCTAAAAACTAGGAAAAATACACATATAGCTGCCATAGCTAAAAAATATAAAATTGTAGGGCCAGGGTTTCCGTTTTTCACCTCCGGCATTAAACTCCTTTTTACTTTGCCTCCGTCCATGACTTGAAGCCATATAGTGGTCACCAAAAGGAGTTGCGCCATCAGTAGCGTATTATTTTTCGGCCGATAAAATCGTTAATTGACCAAAATCATGTTCTTGTTCGCTATTTAATACATATCATCTTTAATTATCTATCTTCCATCAGATACAGAATATTGCCCTGCCTGAAGCCTTTTCACAGTAACCATACTTGCTCCATCGTCTTATAGTAGAACGTCTCTGATTCCCAAATCTATATAACTTACACTATTGCGTGTTTGCTAATGCCTTTGAATGCTCGAATCTATAATGAATGAAATTATTATTACGGTGTTTTGGATTGTTCATTGCTCACTTTGTACCGCAGCTGCCGCCATAGCACTACATATTAAATTTGTATCCGCAGAAGTGAGTTAGGTTGGGAGACTCTACCGTTAGAGGCTCTAAGAATTGGCTTGTTAAGTATTTATATTCTTACGCTTTCTCATTATTGACCTGACTCAAGTAAAACATAACTGAATTAGATTAATGCTTATCTAGTACTCTCAACTACTATCCTTATGATATTGTTGTTCTTTTAAATTAAAAAAACAAAGATGCGTCATGACTTGTCAAGTAGAAGGTGTGGTATTTGGCCCAGAAAGTAAAGAGGCTATTAAAAATATCAGAGATATAAGTAGAAGCGCTCAGATTTTAAGTGTTACTTTAGGTGTTTCTATTCTGAGTGATATTTTTGTCAAAAACGGTCCTGTTTCAGCTTCTTATAAGATCTATACTACAGATTTTGATTTACTGGGTTCTGCAATGTCTTCATCTACCCCAATGTTAAGAAATAGAGTAGATCACATAGCAGGTGAGATGGTGATATTTAAGTCATCTAAACTGACTGCCGCTGAAAAAAAATTCTGGAGGTGTGTATACAATGAAACTAGCTAAATTTGTGATAGCAACTGCATTACTAAGTTCTAGTGCATGTGCAGTGCAACCCGAACATTACCTTGCGTATGAAGCTAAAGTGAAGAGCTGTGTTGAAATAGAAAAAAGAAAGCCAGCCATCTCTTTGGAGCAATTAATCGGACTTCCTAGAGAAGCAGTTGCAAAAGGGGTCTTTTATTATAAAGCTAAGAATCTTGTTGATTGCTCAGCTAAAGAAGAATTGTACTCATTAGCTCAAGCCTTGGTGTTCAATGATTCCAGTGATATTGACATGGCAGCATTGACTTACATGTATTTATCTATTGCTCTAGTCGGTAAAGAATCTGATTTCAATCAAGTACCTTCCAATGTTAGAAATAAAATAGAAAAAGCGCTTCAGAATAGAAACCTAGAAGTGAACTTAGTTTCACTATACGATAAATTAGGAACTATGAAGTAATGGTAAAAGATATGTTTACGTAGCCAGATCTGGACAATGCGAAGTTAGCGGTGAAATAATAAATAAGGCTTCTAATATCAATTTAGAAGCCTCCTTTTCGTCAGTAAATTCGTAGGTCTATAGCTTAGGTCATAGCCCTACCGTATTATTTAAAACAATGTGTTATTACGCTTCTGCTGGTGTCATCGCTTCTGCTTCTTTACTCTTCTCAAGCATCTTACGAATAACAAACGAAGCCATAAATGCGACCACTACCATCACTACAGCTAATCCAGTCAACAAGCTGAAGTAGTCACCGTAAACTGTTTGGACGATCTCTTGGGTGATCACCTGGCCCTTCTCCATCGCAATCGAAGTAGAGAATACCGCACCAACAATACCACTCATGGCAATAGCCACAGAGAACAGACTCACCGAGAAGTTCTCAATGTGCTTCGGTGCGACAGACAAGATAAATGCGACAACCATACTGCCCACAATGACTTCAGCAAATGCTTGGAAGAAGTGAATAGCCAGGAAGACTTCAGGGCGGATAATCACATCTTCACCCACGTTTAGTACTGCCATGGTAAGAATACCAAACGCAATCGCCGTTAGAATAAATGAGAAACCCACTTTCGTCGCAGTCGTGAAGTTAATGTTACGTTTTTCAAGTGACGAGAATACATATGCGATCACTGGACCACCAACAATACACCACAGTGGATTCATTGCCATTGCCGCTTCCGGTGCAATTGGAATGAAACCAAACAGATCACCACGCATGGTATTGATTGTGACCATCGTCATTGATGTCATCATTTGACCGTAATAAACAAAGAACGCTGTCGTTAATACCGTCATGATAAGAATAGTACCCATTTTTAATGCATCAGCACGTTCAGCTTTAAGCATCAATGAGATGAAATAAAGGATCGCAGCAGCACCAATTGCATATACGATGTTTTGGCCGATACCCATGTTAGAGAACATGAAAAAGACTAAACCAATCATACCTAATGACAGCGCTGTAAAGGCAATCCAGTTTTTTGTGCTTACTAGCGCTTGGTCAATCTCGGCACCCACTGTTAATAATGGTTTGCGTGAAACAACTAGAATAATGAAAGCAATAGCGGCCATCGTTGCTGACAACATGAAGCTGCCATTAAACCCAACCATAAGCACCAACATCGGGAATAAGTACTGACCTAAGAAGGCACCAATATTATTCACAGAATAGTTAACTGAGTAACCATTTTCAAAGTCTTCCTGACTCGCAAACGTTCGCTTGTACAAGCTAGGGTATGAAGGTGACATAAGACCACGCGCATAACTTGCCAGTGCAATACCAACAAGACTCAGCGGTACATTACCTGACGATGCACCTAAAACAAGTAAGGTATAACCAACAGCAAAGCCAAGATAAGCAATCGTTAGAGAGCGATAAGCACCTAAGAACTTATCAGCAATGAAACCACCAGCAATCGCAAACAACGGGCCGATAGAAGAAAAAGCACCAACAACCATCATGGTGTCAGCTTCGCTATACCCTAAATCTTCTAAAAAGAAACGGGTTAAAACAACCATTACGCCGTAGAAAGATAAACCAAACAGCATTTGGCAACACATCATAGATTTATTTAGTCGATTCCACATAACTTAATCTCTTATAGTATGGATAAGTAAAGAAAGGTAAATACGACCAAATACTAACACTTAGGGAGTAATCAAATATGGGTGGAGATCTCATAAATTAACACTAACACATTACATTTCACTACATGCAACCCATTAAAACCTAACAAATATAACGAATAAACATGAACATTCGGATTATTATATTATGGGTGTTAGCTAGTTAATACGATATAATCATAAAAAATAACTAAACTAATGATAAGACACAGATACGGAATGACATCTCAATCAAGAACGGCAAATGGGTTTACCCTTATTGAATTAGCTATCACTATTATAATTTTGGCTGTGATGGCTGCTATCGCGATCCCTAAATTTTTAAACTTCCGTGAAGATGCGGAAATAAGCCGCGTTAAAGCGATTGCAGCCGCTTATCAACAAGCTGTTAGCTTTGTACAAATTCGCTACCAAGTACTGGGGAAAAGTGAGTACATGGTTGATATCCCAGGTTATGGCAACGGGGAACTCGACGTCAATCCAAGCGGGTTTCCCATCGGGATCGACAAAGGTAATGCCCAGGGAGTAATGACAAACCCGCACAATATAGGTAAAGGCCAGCAAGGTTGCGTCTCATTATGGGAAGAGTTATTAGCTGATCCACCTTCAGTATCTCTTGATGACGATGGCAGTGACTTTGAAGCTTACCGCCATAAAGGCACAGAGCCTGGTAATAGCTACAGTAACCAATGTACTTACGTATTACGTAGTTTAGGTGACAGCGAGACCAACAAGAATAAAGCCAAGATAGTGATAAATTACGATGCCGAAAAAGGTAAAGTGACGACTATTTTCAGGGATTAAAATTGCGCGTTTGGAAGTTAAATCCCATTACACGTGATATCAAAAGCAGTAACGACGATTCGAGTAATACTCTATATTTTTGATAAAAAAAAGCACCGAACGTATTCACGTTCAGTGCTTCTTAATATGGGGCGACTGAAGGGATTTGAACCCTCGACAACCGGAATCACAATCCGGGGCTCTACCAACTGAGCTACAACCGCCATTAACTATCGACTTATCTCGCTAAATATTGTTAGCCAGACCGTCTATTATTTCGATGTGAGAGAGTATGCAGCAGTTAGTTTCAACATGCAAGCCGACTTACGGCGCATGAACACTTTCCACGCCCTTCGTTTTAAATTTAAACAGCCAATTAAAAAGAGCGCAATTTAAAACATGTTATTAAGCGCGATGCCAACACCAAAACGGGTTTGACTGTGATTATAATCAATCAAGCTATCACCATAACCATTAAATACTGTGATATACCCTTTCAACTTACCATACAAAGGTGTGGTCAGATTTATTTGCACAGAACCGTTACTGGTCGCAAAATTCTGACGCATCTCCGCACTCAATTCATACTGGCCAAAATCATAGCCAATACCATATTCGAAATTCCCCATATAGTCATCTATATCAGGATTATCATCGCCTTTAGGACTTGTAGGATCTGCTTTAGAATCTTCTGGTAAACGATACCAAGGTCTAATACGCCAGACTAAATTGCCTTGCTCGTAGATGAATTCGGCATAAATACGATTCCATGATCGAGAGAGGCTACCTGAGCGGCCATTAGATTGATGTTCAAACCCGACCATGACGCCTGTATTTGCATCATTAGGATGCCAATCTAATGGCGCAACATAGAACATTTCGGGTCTGTAGTTTGTTTCTCTAAAGGGACTCGAAATCTCATTGGCGTACACTTGCCACCAAGCTTCGATCGTAAATCCAGCATAGATACGGTCACCGTCAACGAATAACGAATGGTAACTTAACGGTAATTTAAGACTCAATTGAAATTTAGACTCGACTGTTTTATAACCATCATTTATGGCTTGAGCTTGACTATAAGCGTCAGGATTGATTTGATTGGTACTGTAAACAGGTAAAATATAATTCATTCGATGAGGAGTAAGTACAAACTCAGATGTATCATTTTGCCGTTCTTCAACTATCCGCCGAGTCAGCACTCCCGCTTTCACTTTTTTACCACGGATAATGATTGAGCCATCTTCGTCAATAGTGCTCTGCGCTTTACATATAGCTCTAATTTCTCCTAACGTCACTTCTGATGCGCTATTTGCGACTTGCTTTGCAATACACTCGCTTTGTGTGACAGCTTGAGTCTGGTAACTAACGAACAGAAATAAAGACACTAAACCAAGTTTTTTATAGTTCAATCGTTGCAAAATAGATTCCATTTATCTGAGCTCTGATATCCATCTAGAGCATGTAATTACTTAATTATACGAATAAGATATCGGCCTTATGGTAATGGGTCAAGCAAGGATTAAACCTCTAGATAAGACAGGAGTAATACGAAAAAATCCGCGGAACAAAGTCCAGCGGATTATAATGTAAAAAATCAATTTAAACTAAATACGAGAGACTAATTAAAAATCATATTTAACAGTCACACCGTAGTTACGTTCCGCTTGCGATAAATCATTATCTTGTGTTGTTAAGCCGCGCACATCATTCCATGACCAGTACTGCTCATCTGTGAGGTTATAGACACCTGCACGTAATGTTAAGTCTTCCATTGGCTTGTAGTAAGCAGTTAAATCAACCACTGTTGAACTTGGGTTCTCAATCTGGTCTTTATTACCCGTATCCGTTGAGTTAATGTCGCTAACGCCTTTCTTTGCCGTATATACAGTCTTCAGTGACGTACCCCAGTTTGTGCTTGGGCTATCGTAGTTAAGACCGACTACCATATTCCAAGGAGCAACACTATTAAGCGCTAAACCATCTTGATCTTCACCTTCAGTGTAAGCTGCAGCCAAGCGTAAAGTCGTCCCGTCAAATGCGCCAATTAAGCTATCTAACCATAAGTTAGCACCTAACTCTGCACCTTTAACAGTTGCCTTTTCAAGGTTGTCATACGATGTGATGCCCCAGCTATATTGAGGATCATCATAACGCGTTACCGTATCAATAAAGTTATCATAGTCACTGTAAAACAGCGCAAATTCATAATTACCAGCGCTAAAGTTACCGCGTAAACCCGTTTCATAAGAAATACTTGTTTCAGCTTTTAAGTCAGGATTCGGCTCACTCTTATACGGCATAGTGCCACTGCTATATGAATAGAACAGCTCTTGAAAATCTGGAGCTCTAAAACCTTGGCTAACTTGTGCAAATACTTTTGTATCCTCCGTTAAACTATATAATGCACCAAACTTACCCGTGACGGCAGAGTCTGAATAATCTTTATAATCTGTTGGGATGTAACCACTCACATTGTTATGCTTATCGGTTGGTACACTATTATCAGGATTAGTACTAAAACTATCAAAACGAACACTTGGCGTTAATACTAAATCACCGTCGAGCAAAACGATTTGATCTTGTAGGTAAGCGCCCCACTTAATCTCTTCCGCGGCAGGCATATAATAATATAATGTGTTTGTGGTATCTCCCGCGCTATCCGTCTTGTAGGTAACATTGATATTCTCAATATCACGATATTCATAAGACAAACCATATGTTAAATAATGTTCCATCCCTGCTAATGCAAATGATTTATCAAATTTAGCACTACCTTCATAGCCTTCTTCACCATAGAGGTAATCTTTTAACTCACTTTTATTCGCTGTATTACCACGCATGGTTTGAGATATTTGTTTACTTTTTTTCCAATCAAGTTGCAGTGCTACAGAATCAAATAGTGCGTTATCTGCAGTTAAAATATATTTTGCACCAATACGTTGACGTTCATGCTGATCTTCAGCGTCATAGTTTTCATCCCAAGTACTATCTAGTGGTAAATCACTATCTATATCAGAAAGTACTTGTTCACCAGTAAATTCAATACGGTTATTTTCGTTAATTTGATATTGAAGTTTTACTAAAATATTATTTTTTTCTGTTTCTTGCGGATCTGGCTCACCAAAGTTTTGCTCTTCTTCACCAGCTCTATGGGTATAAGCCACAAGTGATTCTAAATTACCAGTACGATTAGCTAATGCCACTGATTGAGAGAAACTACTATCAACCGAGTGATAACCTAATTTTAGGTGACCACCGCTATTATCACCTGCATCGAGAAAATCACTTGGATCTTTCGTTTCAAAGGCAACAATACCTGCAATAGCATCACTACCATATAAACTCGATGCTGGACCTTTTACTACTTCAACTGATTTGATCATATCAGGGTCGATATCTAATCGCCCTGATTGAATGAAAGACTGACCAGAATCAAAACGATTTGCCTGTGATACACCATCAATAACAATCTTAACGCGGTTTCCTTCCATGCCGCGAATATTGATACTTTGAATACCGTATCGAGGATCACTTTCGACTGTTATGCCCGGCGTATAGTCAAAGATTTCACCTACATTTTTCACTAGATTTTCTTCAATATCATCAGCGGAAATAACACTGACTGACGCTGCAACATCTGTCAGTAATTGTTCTGAGCGTGTCGCAGACACCACGGTAGTCGCATCAGCCGTGTTGTTATTTGATTCAGCCATTGCCGGCATTGATAAAGCTAATAAAATAGATGTGGTTAAATACTTCTTGTTCCAAGACATCGAGAGTTCCCTACAGCGTCATTAATGTTTAAGTGGCGTCAATATAACAAGATCAAATGAGAATTACTATCATTCTCATTAGTATTTTTATTTATTTTATATTGAATAATCTGAAACTTGATAAGGAATAAAGTATTTTATATTTATTAGTGGTAGACGTTGGTTTATCACCGATTTTTCTAGTTATCATTAGTAATTAAATTAGTTCAAATACCGGTATTTAACTATAAATAATGAATAAACATGAAAACATGCTATATTCAGGCGCTATATTTCAATTAACCTATCCATAATAGATAGCTAAACTGCAAACCTAGCCATTCACAGGGTAAACGTTTGTATATGTACTTAGGTATGGCACCTCTGTATTTAATATATGTTTATATTTTATATGTTTATATTAAACAGGTATTTAATAAGTATTTAATAAGTATTTAACGCGCAGAGTAAACCATTCGGTCATCAATCATGAGACTGTGAATATCAAGGGTCAGGAATCATTCATCCACACTTTTTACTCCGTATTAAATATCAACTTCAATCATAAAATCAGCATTTTGATCTGCTTATTCACATTCATTTCAGATTAAGCAATACTTATCAGGCTGATAAATAACCAAGAGGTAATATGAATACTATTTATTCAATTGGTGAACTCGAATCTTTTTTAATTGCATTTTTAGTGCTGTTCTTAGGGCATATAGTTAATAAAAAAGTCCCCGCACTACAGCGCTTTAATATCCCAGAACCGATAGTCGGTGGGTTAATCGTTGCAATTACCATCACCATTTTACACTTTCAAAATATCACGCTTGAATTCTCTCTGCCCTTACAAAGCACACTAATGCTGATGTTCTTTAGTACCGTAGGTTTAGCAGCGAGTTATACTCAGCTATTAAAAGGCGGCTCGAAAGTATTCCTTTTCTTAGCCATCGCCTCTCTCTATATTATTATTCAAAATGGTATAGGTGTGAGCTTAGCCACCATGCTTGGGCTTGAACCGATCCTTGGTTTAATTGCTGGCTCAATCACCCTATCAGGTGGTCATGGCACAGGTGCCGCTTGGTCGCAAACATTTTACGACATTTACGGAATAAACACCCTAGAACTGGCAATGGCGGCAGCGACGTTCGGTCTAGTGATTGGTGGCATTATCGGTGGGCCAATTGCCCAACGCCTCATCACCAAGCATAACTTAGTATCCGACTATGGTATTGGTACCAACCACCACGAACAATTCCCTGAGTTGGTGACTTATAATGAATTAGAAGAAGATCGTATTACCGGTAAAAGTATCATCGAAACACTGTTTATTCTATTAACGTGTGTGGTCGGTGCTGGGTATGTCGAACAAGCAGTTTCATTGCTCAACATTAGTTGGTTACGCATTCCAGACTTTGTCTATGCGCTATTTTTAGGCGTGATCATTACCAATACCACAGAAGTAACCAAAAGCTATAAAGTGAATACAGAAGCGGTTGATATTCTGGGCACAGTCGCTTTATCGCTGTTCTTAGCAATGGCATTGATGAATCTTAAATTATGGAATATTTTTGATTTAGCCTTACCACTTCTTATCATTTTAGCGGTGCAAGCTGTGGTACTCGCGCTTTTCTCGTATTTTGTGACCTTTAAAGTAATGGGTTCAAACTACGACGCCGCTATTATTGCCGGTGGTCACTGTGGCTTTGGTCTGGGTGCCACACCAACCGCGGTGATGAACATGGGCTCGCTGGTATCACGCTACGGTCCCTCACCACAAGCATTTATGGTTGTGCCTATTGTTGGCGCATTCTTCATTGATATTGTGAACTTGATTATTCTACAAGGCTATATCAGCTTTATTGGATAAACTTCAGCCTATCAGGTCTGGTAAGTCACAGGCCTGATAATCACTAAATACCTCACATTTCCACTCAACTTTACAATCAATAACCTACAACTACCGTAACCTTGGCTTAATTCTATTCGCGCGTCGGATACATATCACGATATAAAAAAACACAAGCATCACAGGTACAGTCCATAATAAATACATAGTTTCTCTCCCCTATTCCATAAACAGATGGTGACTGAATGAACCTAAGATTAATGAATGGTTGGATGAGGATCTTCAAGCCATTCAGGTGATACCTGTAAAGCATCAAAGCAAGAGTCACATATAGGGTGGCGATGGCTAAAATCCAATAACGGCATTAAGGTAACTTTGACTGCTTGTGTGGCTAGCGCCTTCAAGGCATCAGATGCCGTTTCACCACGCAGTAATGACATCATCCACTGATGAGGCATGGTTAAATATCGTAGTGCAGTATAATGGTGACCTTGTTCTTCATACACTGCTGCTAAGTTATGTTGAGCAGATATCCAAGCCATGAATAGTTCTTCATTTTCGGGCTTCTCATCCCATTCTAGCTTTATCTGCTCAACTGCATGTTGATAGCAAACCTCAGCATCTTGCCAAAGTTTTGAGTTAAAACAACTACGACCGTTTTCCATTAACACTTTCCACGTTTGCATAACAACATCCTAAATAATAATGATTCTTATTTATATTTGATAATCATTATCATGTAAAGCTAAAGTTATGCAAAGATAGAATATAATTTCATATTTATCAATTCACATTAATTGATGAGATCTCTGACCAATTCTGGCGTTTTCGGTAAATAGTCGACGCGCTTATATCCAGCAATGCAGCCGCCTTGGGAATATTGCCATTACAATGTGCTATCGCATTTTCAATCAGTTGTTTTTCACTTTGCCATAATGGCATGATGTTTTTTTCAATGTGATTAATAACTATCGCTTTTTTCGATTTAATTGCACTGTCATTAGCCAGTATGGTTGGAAAAGTGTCATAACAAGGTTGCTGATTGGGATCTAGATCATAGGCTAATAGAGACGGTTTTTTTTGCTTTTCATCAACCAGGTTTGCTTGCTGTATCTCAATCGGTAACATCGAACTGGTAACAAGTTCGCTATTGTTTAAAACCACTATTTGACGGATCACATTTTGCAACATACGCACATTACCTGGCCAAGAGTAATTGATAATCAACTCTTTGGCGTTATTATCAAAGCCTTTAAATGCTTTTTTCTCTTCCTTGCTATAATCGACAAGTAACTGTTGCGCAATCAAAAAACCGTCATTGTTCCGCATACGCAATGGCGGTAATTCAATTGGTATTACATGTAAACGATAAAAGAGATCCTCACGGAATCGCCCCGCTGTCACCTCATTCCAAGGGTTGCGATTTGTCGCACTAATAAATCGAACATCAACATGTTCTTCTTGTGATCCCCCTACTCGTTGAAATATGCCAGTTTGAATGAATCGTAATAACTTACTTTGTAAATCAAGATCCATTTCGCATATTTCATCTAAAAAGAAGGTACCACCATGCGCCCGTGTTGCTGCTCCATCTCGATTAGATGTCGCGCCAGTAAATGCGCCTTTTATGTGTCCAAATATTTCACTTTCAATTAATTCTTTCGGTATCGCGGCGCAATTAAGCGCAATAAAAGGTTTATTTTTACGGTTCCCGCAATCATGGATCGCTTGTGCACAAACCTCTTTACCTGTGCCACTTTCACCGACAATAAAAACAGACGCTTTGCTGCTTGCTACACAATCAATGGTTTTATACACAGTTTGCATCGCTAATGACTCGCCAATAAAGCCGTGGAAATTAGGTTTCGGTAAGCTACTTTCATAGTTCGCGACTAAGCTAATTAATTGTCGCTGCTTAAGGGCGTTACGGAGGGTAATTGACAGGCGTTTGGCATCAAAAGGTTTAACTAAAAAATCAAATGCACCCGCTCTCATCGCATCGACAGCAAGATCAATAGAGCCATGCGCGGTGATCATAATGATACTAATATCGGGGTAGCGTTGCTGTACTGTCATTAAAATATCCATTCCTGAGATATCCGGTAACTGAATATCTAGAATCAATAGGTCAGGCTGCCAACGGGTAAGCTCAACTAATGCATCTCGCCCAGATTGCACATACGTAACATTTGCCCCTTCATTACGTAAATAAGCACTGTAAATGGTTCCGACAGCAACACTGTCTTCGACTAATAACGCAGTAAACTCCATATAATGACTCCTTGTCATCTCAACCCTATGGCAAATACCTGAATATTTTTACCCTATTAGTTAGGGATATGTCTTCGCCATGCCGTAAATTTTAAATCGCGCCACAAATCACGATACAAATATAATAATAGTAATGTGTTCACCGCGAGAATGGTAAATTCAATAAATCGATAACCTGTAACCTTAGTAATGTTCACAATCAGTAACACAATAAAAATTAGCCACGATATGATTAGGTGTGATTTACAATAAGGTAAATAAACCAATCGCTGACTTATCACATAAAACAGTATTCCCCGAATCAATACCGTTAACCCCATCGTATTCAATAAACCCGTTAGCCCGTATGCCCCAACAGCCCAATAGCCAATAATTAATAGATGTAAAGCGCAGCAACCACCAATAATAGTTGCCCATCTCGCATTTTGTTTCAAAAAACAACCAATATTCAATAATTCGGAGTGGAAGCGTAACGCCATAATCAAGCACATCCAAGGGATCAAGCTGATACTCTCGCGGTAACTTTCAGGTAGCATGATATCCATCATAATAGGCGCCATGAACAGCATACCTCCCGCTAATAACATACCAATTTGCACGCCGAGTACGGCATATCTAGCCCCCAGTTTCGGATTTGTGTCGTGTACCTGAAAACGCCTTGCGCACCACCACATTCGAAATGGTTCAAAGGCCACCGATATCATTAATCCAAATTGCCCCGCAGCAAAAAAGATGGCCAATTGTTGTTTTCCCAAATGGATCACAACCAACCAGTTTTCTGCGCCATTCAGGCAATACACAAAAAGCCCCGAACACATAATAAAGCCGATATAACGGTAATGATCTAAGGTAAAACTGGCGCGTCTTCCTTGCAAATGCACGCGAAAATAAACTAACACTGCAATCGCGACTACAGAGCTACTAATTGCACTTGATAGCATCATACCTGTGACGCCATAACCGGAAATAAGTAAGCCAATCGAAAGCACTGTTTGCAGCGTACCCTGTGCAATAGAAAACACCATAAAAGGTACCGCTCGGTGGGTCATTCTGAAATAACAATAAGGTACTGTAAGCAGCGAAGATAAAGACAAACTGACCAATAATAATTGCAAGTCAAATAAATCTAAACTCACCGGTAACCAGGTCATGATCAACCCGCTTAAAGGCAACGCCAGCGCAAGAAACAGCATCGAACACAAGAGTGATAGTCGAAAGCATTGACGCATAACGGCATCGTTATCTGCTTTAACCTGACCACTGGCAAAACGAAATAAAATATCCCCTAAGCCTAACGTCAGAAATAAGCTCATCATTGAGGCAATACTAACCAAAAAATTAAGCTCGCCATAATCAACTTGCGTTAACATCCGCGTCACGATAGGCATCATCACAAACCCTAAGCCCTTTAATACAAAGATGCCCAGACCATAAATAAGCATTTCCTTTATGCTACTCATTTAATTCTGGTTCCTTCAATTAAATGCGATAATCGACGAGCTTGAATTTGAGCGTTAAAGTATTGTTCAACGCGCTGCCGAGCCAACACTCTCATTTGTTCCCTGACATTACTTTGGCATTGCATAAAGCTTTCAATCGCTAGTTTTAGCGCAATAACATCCTTCGGGGCAACGATATAACCCGTATCTTTGGTCACTATCTCACTACAGCCCATCACATCGCTCGTGATCACAGGTAGTCCCATCGCCATCGCTTCTTTTAATACCATAGGTTCCGTTTCACTATCGCCATCTTCCGAGGGGCAAAACGGAGCAACAAAACAATCATAATTCGAACCTTCCTGTCCGATCCAATGGGGTGAACGGTAGCCAAGTAAGCGTACAGAGGCCTTCAACTTCAATTTTTTGATCAAATTATACAGCTGTTTTTGTGATGGTCCTTGACCAACAATATCCAAATGAGGGCGCTGGTTTTCAGCAATTAAAGCCAGCGCCTGTAAGGCATATACAATGCCTTTTTTTTCGACTAAGTGACCGACAAAGAGAAGTTCAAGTTGTTTATTTTTCGGTGCTGAATGGGTAATAAACCGAGAAACATCAACACCACTGTGTAAGAGATGCGTATGCTTAGCTCCCAGCCGCTGAAATGTTTCTACCATGTCTTGGCATATCGCAATGCTAAAATCACAAGCTGATAACTTGAACTGAATATCAGCATTATTCACATATACATCATGACCATGACCGACACTCGATGTGCTAATACCAAGCCAGCGGGCAGCAACCAGCGTATACGCCAAACTACAATGCATAAAATGGCAGTGAAAGTGCTCACAATGATACTTATTTGCAAGGTAAGCCAACTTTGCGCCATATAACAGCAATGATTTGGTTGAAATAGCATGTTGATTTTGTGAACAAATCAATGCCTTTGCCAGTGCTAATGGTCTTTTCACCACAAATGCGGATACGTGCTTATTTGATGTATCGTTTATATCAATAACACTGACATACTTGGGCAATGTTATGGCTAATTCCCGTTTAACAAAGCAAAACACAGTGACCCTGTGCCCCGCCCTCGCTAATGCTTGTATTTCAGTGACAACAAATGTTTCAGAGGCAATAGGAAATTCAGGGACAACAATCGCGATATGTTTCATTGCTATTCCTTAAGCAAGAGGGTTAGCCTAAGTATAGAAATAATAATAATATTGGCATTGCTTAAGTGAATTTTCGGCGGCTCTGCCGTATAATGTTCTGCTTTCTAATATTAGTGAGTGTTTCTGACCATGTATATTGATCCGCAGTGGCGAATTTTAACCGTTGGTGATGGTGACCTGTCTTTTTCCAATGCTTTATTTCAACACCATGCTCCGCAGCACTTAACAGCGACAATTTATGATTCACTCACAACCTTACAATCAAAGTATGGTGATGACTTTCATCAGCAATTATTAAATCGTCATTGCCAAGTATTAACTGAATTCGATATTACCAAACCCGAGACTTGGTCTCATGTCAGTAAACACAGCTTTGATTTAGTTATTTTTCAATTTCCATTAGTACCCGGATTCACGTCCAAAACAGAGTTTAATGAAAAATGTAGGAATGTGGGCATCAATACGCTCAATCGTCGCCTGTTACGCCACTTTTTAATTAATGCGAGCGAACAGTTATTAGACCCGGAAGGTCCACAATTGTGCTATATCACCAGCAAAGACGTAAAGCCATATTCTGAATGGAATATAGAACACTCGTTAATACTCAATACAGGTATAAATTACCTTGGTGAAATGAATTTCGACATTGCAAACTTCCCTGGATACCGTATTCGTAATGTGGATCGCGATAAACATGTGAAAGACACCAAGGGTATTACCTACGTCTGGAGCCCACGTCCAACAAACCAGCTAACACAGGCGCTCCGCTCGCGACTCACACTATTACCCGAATTAGGTGACCATTGCTGTCATTTTTGCCAGGCCGGTCCATTTACCTCTGCCCAGCATAAACAAGCCCACGAATCCTCTCGTAAACACCTACGAATGAAAGATTTTGAGCAGCAATGGCTTGCTGATTTACAAACAGCTTAACTCCCCGACCTCATCACTGCGTAAATATTTTGATGCAGTTACCTTCGCTTGGTAACTGCTGTAAATAAACACCAAGATAAAGGTAATACTCAACAGCATGATGATCGTTGGTGCAGGTGCACTGTCGAGGTAGAAACTTAAATAAACGCCGAAAAATGACGTCAATAGCGAAATCAGCAAGGCTACAAGCAACATATTTTGAAATTTACTCGTCAATAAAAATGCAATCGCCCCTGGGGCAATCAGCATCGCGATCACCAAGATCATGCCCACCGCTTTTAGCGCACACACTATGGTTAATGATAACAGCGATAACAAACCATAATGTAATACAGTTGTCGATAGGCCAATGGCTTTAGCATGTTGATGATCAAACACAAAAACCAGTAGATCCTTACCTTTAATCAACATGAATGCGACAACCAGAAAGGCAATAATACCGACCTCCAGAATGTCATGCCAGGTAACCCCGAGTACATCACCAAACAAAATATGATCTAAATGCACACCCGTTTCTATTTTAGTCATTAATACCAGCCCCAGCCCAAACATCCCCGAAAACACCACGCCCATGACAGTGTCTTCTTTCAATCGGCTGTTGTCTTTAATAAAACCAGTCGCGAGAGCGCAAAACATCCCTGCGACAAACGCACCAATCACATAGGGAATAGCCAATACATAAGCAATAACCACACCGGGCAAGACAGAGTGAGAAATAGCATCACCCATTAATGACCAGCCTTTTAATACTAGAAAGCACGACAACAGCGCAGTTGGGATCGCTACGAGCAGTACAATGACAAATGCTTGCTGCATAAAAGTAAATGAAAAAGGTTCTAATACCACATTGAGTAGTGTTTCAGATAACGTATCGAATAATGTAACCATCATAGCGTCCTTGTCTATAAAGATATATTGTCAGAAATATGAGTTGATAGCGCATTGCTAGACAGTGTTCGTCTCGCCTTAAATCTTGCGGCAAGATAGCCATGCTTGGGTGCAAATACAAACGCCATCACAAAAACTAAGGTCTGTAATATCACAATGATCCCGCCTGTGGCGCCGTCAATGAAATAACTAAGGTAAGCCCCCACAAACGAACTTGTCGCCCCGATAAATACACTGAGCATGATAACCCGAGAAAACCGGTCACTTAATAAATAAGCAGTTGCCCCAGGCGTCACCACCATGGCAATCACTAAAAATGCCCCCACGGTTTGCAACGCCGCGACAGTACACGCACTGAGTAACGTAAAGAAGAGGATCTTTAATGCATTCGGGTTTAAACCAATACTGCGAGCATGATTTTCATCGAAAAATACCACCATTAAATCTCTCCACTTTAATACTAATATGAACAGTGAAATACCGGCGATTAACAACAACTGCACTGTATCTGCAGGGGTAATAGCCAAAATATTACCCAAGACGATGGTTTGAATATTCACCGATGTCGGGGCAAGCGATACCATAAACAGACCTAAGCCAAAAAATGAGGTAAAGATTAAGCCGATGATTGCGTCTTCTTTTAACTTGGTACGTTGGTTTAAAAACAACATAGTTGTTGCTGCTAAACCACCGGAGAAAAAAGCCCCTAACGCAAACGGCAAACCTAACATATACGCAGCGGCAACACCGGGCACAATAGCGTGTGATAATGCATCACCAATTAATGACCAACCTTTCAACATAAGGTATACAGACAAAAAAGCACACACACCGCCCACCAGCGCACTAATAAAAATAGCATTGACCATGTAGTCATAACTAAATGGCATGAGTAATGTGTCTAGCATCTTTCCCTCACCACTGGTTTTTGCTCGCTCTCTCCATAAAGTACCACCGGACGTTCGTGATCAGAAAGAACAGTCACTTGCCTTCTATCATCATCTTCATGTAACTCATCACCCGCGAGAATGAAATGACGTAATACCCCACCAAAGGTTTTTTGCAAATTATCTTGTGTAAACACATCTTTGGTTAAACCAGCATCTAATATGGTGCGATTAATCAACACGGTTCTGTCGCAAAATTCCGGCACACTACCAAGGTTATGCGTTGAGACTAAAATCACTTTGCCTTCCCCGCGTAATTCACGTAATAACGCCATGATCTGCTCTTCGGTTTTTACATCGACCCCAGTAAAGGGTTCATCAAGTAAAATAACTTGGCTTTCCTGTGCTAATGCACGCGCTAAAAACACCCGTTTTTTTTGACCACCAGATAACTCACCAATTTGACGGTGTTTAAATTCGCCCATACTGACGCGATCAAGCGCCATATTGACCTTATCGTGATCATTAGGCTTGGCGATACGTAGCATATTCATATGCCCATAACGTCCCATCATGACCACGTCTTCGACTAGAATCGGAAAATTCCAATCAATTTCTTCACTCTGTGGAACATAAGCAACATAGTTGTTTTTTAACGCCTTTTTAACCGGCAAGCCCAAAATGCTTACCGACCCCTTAGCCAAAGTAACAAACCCCATTATCGCCTTGAATAAGGTTGATTTACCGCTACCATTGATGCCCACCAACGCCGTAATAGAACCCTTAGGTAAACTAAAACTCGCATTAAACAATGCGGTATGACCGTTTCGATAAGTGACACTGATATCGTTAACTTCTAATCCCATCATTATTGATTTAGTCCTTCTGCTATGGTACTGAGCGTGACTTTAAGCAAGTCAATATAGGTTGGTACCGGTCCATCCATCGCACTTAAAGAATCGACATACAATACACCAGCATAGCGACTACCTGTTTCACGCGCGACTTGCTGAGCGGGCCGAGCTGATACCGTACTTTCACTAAAAATTGCGACAATATTATTGGCTCTGATCTCATCGATGACTTTCCGAACTTGCTGTGGAGTGCCCTGTGCATCGGCATTGATTGGCCAGAGGTAGAGCTCTTTCAAGTCATAATCACGCGCTAAGTAACTGAACGCGCCCTCGCTAGTGACGAGCCAGCGTTTGTCTTTTGGTAAGGCTGCAAGTTTCTGCTTAAATGGCTTAACCGCAGCGAGGATCTGTGCACCGTAACGTTTGGCATTTTGGTTATAAATAGCAGTATTCGTACTGTCATATTGAACCAGAGCTTGACGAATATTTTCAACATAAACCAAGGCATTATCAGCAGACATCCAAGCGTGAGGATTGGGTTTTCCCGAATAAGGTCCCTTCGCTATGCCCATCGGCACGATGCCCTCTGTGACCACAACACTAGGCACATCGCGCAGATGATGAAAAAATTTATCAAACCATAACTCAAGATTAAGTCCGTTATAGATAATCAGACCGGCGCCTTGCGCACGACGAATATCACCCGGAGTCGTTTGATAATTATGAATTTCAGCATCCGGCTTGGTTATCGATGTGACAATAGCAGCGTCGCCTGCAACATTTCTGACAATATCCGCAATCACAGTAAACGTAGTGACCACTTTAAATTTATGTTCCGCCTCTGAAGCAGAACTGGCCCAAACTGACGTGGATAAAAAAAGCGAACAGAAGAGTAATGAGGTAGTAAAACCAAACTGACGAAGCATGTTTATTCCTTGTTATTAATCCAATACCGATAATACTAACAAGGAATAAAAGACCTTTCAATACAAATGAGAATTATTATCATTAAGTTCTTTTAAAATGGTTTAAGATGCTGCTTCAGATGTTATTTTAGGTATAGACCGAATAATAAACCAAACAATCCCTATCACTTGCTTGTGTTTAATCGGCCCCATATCAAGCATAGATACACTGCTTTTATGCTCCCCACGTAACCATAAAAACCCTTGGTCATCAATATGAGCAAGGGTTTTTATAATATCGCCATAACGGCTATGACGAATCTTAATAATCTGTCCTGGTTTTACCGATAACGAAGAACGCCAACAGTTAACCAAGACATAACTGCCTTCAGGAATACGAGGTGACATACTCGTCCCCCGCACTCGGCTAATATGAAAACCTAGCAATCGAGTTTAGGATAAACAAGTTGTTGCGCTGGCGGGTACGGGGATGTAGCGGTAAATGTGGCGATACCTTTTGTTGTCCAAAATATCTCGGCAAATCGATTTACTTTTGCTAACAAGTCCAGCGTTGCAGCTTTATCGATATTCTGCTTAGCTTTAGATGCAGCGAGCATAATGCCATGAGTCAATTCGTGTAGCTCAGGGAACTGTTCTAATTGCGGCTGTTTAATGTAATCGCCCCAAATAACCCGGATCTCTTCTTTCACTTTTAAACCATGCACTTCTTTCTCGGTGATCAAACGAGCAAATTGCGCTTGATCATTTAAACTAAACGAATCTTTACAGCCGAACTCATCCAATAAATCAACCATACGTATCATAGTGAGTACAGCTAACTGCGCTGAGATAGGATCATAGATCTTGCATGGAATATCACAATGCGCTGATACAGGACTAAATGACAATTTCTTATCCATTGCCGACACTAATTTAAATAACATACTTCCCCCTTATTTTTTTGTTGATTTGATACGATTAGCACGACGAATACAAAACGCAGCATAGCCTGCGGCTAATACAACTGGTGCGATCCAAAGTAAATGAATTAAGCCTGATAGCGGATCACTGTGATCATGTCCTGAATGTGCCAAGACCATCGGGCTCGCTAAAGTAAGGGTTAAAGCGGTTAATGCTTTTTTGGTGGTGAGAGATTGAGTCATAAACGTCCTGTTTAATAATGATTACCAAATGATAATGGTTCTTATTTATATTTGATAATCATTATTAAGTAAAGAAGTTTTTAGATAATGTTATATTACGCTGTTGATATGTTTATTTTGATCTACTTCAATCAAGTCCATGGTTTACATTTACGCTCACCAATCAACATGAGAAAATGAGCACTGCCACAATCCATCGTCACGCAGCCACTCAAGATACCTACAAGCATGCAAACAACACACGCCACTAGCATTGAAGACAAATTAAAACAACTAACGAGTATCTCGGAATTATTACACTTTTTTGATATTGGTTTCGACAGCGACTTGATGCATGAATGGCAAGATGATTTACTTAAGCGCTTTAACGGTTATGTGATCTTAACAAAACCACAAGACTGGTTTGATTATCGCCGCTGCTTAAAGAATGCGTATTGTAAAATTCAACGCGGTCGCTTAGATCGAAGTAGCAAAACACGCTCAGCTTGTCGTGGTTGTACTTCTTGTGAAAGGCGTTAATCTGTTCGCTAGGACTTAACAAACACTAATAAGCGATTATTCGCGGGCATAGCGTGATTATGTCCTGAATGCGCCAGACCAACGGACTCGCTAAAGTAAGGATTAAAGAAGTTAATGCTTTTTTGATATTGGTTTCGACAGCAGCTTGATGCAGATCGGGGAAAGATTAGGTTCCTAGCACTAAAGACTTATATCAGAGTTAGATTCTTAAACAGAAAAATGACCACTATATTTTACCTCGCCATTACTGTAATGGTAATGGTGTCTTTGTATTCACCACTCAAAACATAATTAAATTCATCGATAGTGACAATAAAGTCATGGCGAACTACCGGTATTGAATGAATTGTATTCATATAAGGGAGTTGGACTTTATTGCTAATATCAAGCTGGTGTCCATCTTTAAATAGAAGGTATGGAATAGTATTAGCTACACGATGAGAGTCTAATCGCATTACTCCCCGGTTTTGTGACTCAAGTAACATGTCGTAGCCGGTATTAGCGTTGATATTGATTTCAAATCCCAAGCTTATACCGGGTTTGGCCGTGCCAAAATGCAGTCTGGTTTTTTTACCCGAGCCTTGTCCACCTTGTACAGTAACATTGATAAATGACTCGATGTTTGTTAAAAATTCAATTGTTTTTGTATCATGCAAGATATGATTGCCGAGTGTGCCTTCATAGAGTTCAATCTGCATGGAATCACTGTATTCTCCTGCAGATATAGCATCATCTACATCAAGAAAGTAAAAATAGGTAAAGGTTTTATTTGTTTCATTTTCCTTGAATGCACCCTTCTGTATATTTCTTTCTGTTGCTGTCGGCAACCCAATTAACGGATTATTTCGTTGTACAGAATCATAAATACCATAAGCAATCTTGTCTTGTGCAGATTTTAAATACCTGATATGTGAACTTCCGGAAAAGGAAATGAAGAATGAACAGCTTCCCCCGCTGTTTCTGACCTTGAATGTCTCGTTACGATTATCTTGAACGATATTATAATGAGTGTTGCCAGATGATGTATTTGTTTTTATCTCTACATCGACCAAATTATCTAAATGTAACTTACAACCTTGTGCCTGTATATTAGTGGAGCATAAGGATATAAAAATAAGTAACAAATATTGTAGATAGGTTGGTAAACTGTAAGTTATTAATTTCATGTCAATAAATCCCTATATTTCCGATATTATGCATTCCTGCGACATCTGTTGGTATTTCAATCGTTAATACCAACTTAGGAAAAGAAAATAAGTGTAATTGATAATTCCCCGGCCTTAAGTTGCTGATATAGAATTTACCTTTACGATTAGTAAAGAACGGATAGGTTTTTTGATCAGTTTCATTTAACGACACTAATTTACCTGTTTCAAGTTTGGCAGCTTCACCTTCACGAATATATAATGTGCCAACCAGAAGTACATTCGCATCACCGCCCAAAGGAATTATAGTGCCACTACGAAAAGTTGGTAACAGATTGGGCAGATCGTTGTCCAGGTTATAACCCAGTGGCAAATCAGGTACATCAACGATTACTGTTCTAGTTTGATATGAAGTCAAATTCGGAATCACAGCGGGACCCATTAGCCCAGATTCAGTCTGATAAGAATTCTTAAATGGATTAACACCAATATTTTGATCACCTATTGAGCTATGTGGAATGACAATGGCGAAGCTGTCTCTAATCGGCCTAGATAATCCAAAATAACCATCAGCATAGACCACTGCGCTGGCAATACTGAGAGATGTTCGTTTTGTCTGGGTTTGACTTTCATTTTGTGGCCATTCCATATTATGTCTTAAACTGGACTCAATACGATTGTTACTATGTTGTATATTTCCCATCAGCGATGTGTGCACATTTTTTTTAATCGCATCGACACTAATATCAAAACCACCATAATTTTTGTCAGAACGCCTATCCCACCTAAGCCGTTTACTTTGATATTTACTGTCAGCAGAAAGCTTCACGCTCTGTCTATTTTCACCAAAATAGAAACTCATGTTGGCGGATACTTGATAATCTTCGCCGATATTAAAGTTATCTGCACGGGTTAATCCTATATCCCAACTAAATTTAGGAGATACATTTTTTCGAAATAATACACTGACTTTATTTACGTTATGAATGTGTTGATAGCTCCCACGAACTGAGACAAACATATCATTACCCAGCGGTTGACTCACTGACCCAGTAACATTCAGGGCGAGCTCGGTTGCTCCCGAAGATTGATTGGGGGACGTAAAACCTTGTGTTTTATACTCGGCATAAAAATCCCATATTCGATCTCGATGACTGGAGTTGATTGGTGCCTGATAACTGTAATTAAGCGAACAGGCAAACCCATAGCCTTGCGTATCACCGCGACTTAATGCTCCGCGGAGTGATACATTACCTAGTCTTGATGCAAACGAGAATTCACCGCCTAATAATTGTTGCGTTTCATTTCCCTGGAAGTTTAATCCAGCTGTCATATTGTCACGTAGACCTATTCGATGAAATCCGGACAAAAACAGATGCCGTGTATCATATTCGGCCTCTGATATGGTCGAAGGGAACCCAAAGCCATATGCATATTCATGCATATTGTTTGCAAGCAGTTGAGTTTCTGAGATAAACGGGAATATCAGTTCACGCTCTCGGCCAAAATCATCTTTAATTCGAATGATAATGTCATTCACACCACGAGCCACCGGAAAATCGCGCAAATCATAGCTACCGGCGGGCAGATGAATTGTCTTGTAATGTTTTGAATTTATTATTATTTCAACAGAAGATGGATGTTCCAATAAAAACTGTTTTTGGCTGGAAGGATAAGTGATGATATCCGGACGTATTTGATGATTTTTCGCAATAACTAGCCCTCCGACAGCGACAGAACTTTGGAAATCAGTGCTAGGCAGTGCGACATCCATTACTGCAACTCTCAGGCTAGGTGCAAG
Organism: Moritella sp. PE36; assembly: GCF_000170855.1. GTDB lineage: Bacteria > Pseudomonadota > Gammaproteobacteria > Enterobacterales > Moritellaceae > Moritella. The sequence goes on from NZ_ABCQ01000009.1 coordinate 30,745, forward strand.
CAAATCTTTAACTAGCGTGACATTACCTCGTTGAAATTTTTTCAATTTACCTTCGCGATAAAATACTTCACTTTCAAGCACCCAATCAGAATAGTTTAATGCACCATCAAATACTATATTCGCTGGCTGTCGTCCAACACGGTCACCTTTCCATACATACTGTAGATCAGAATACACATTCATATAGGCACTAAAGTTACTGGGTTTAATTACATCACTACTCGATAAGGCATTGTTGGTGGTTCTAAAACTGATAACTTCAGTTTTTCTTAGCTCTGCGGGTATATTAATATGCAGCTCGAGATTCTTACTATCATAACGTGCAGAAAGTTTGTGAGGCTTAAGCGCTGATAAATTAATTTGTTCCTTCTCTGAAAAATCAGTGAGTATTGCTTTTAATACCTTATCTTTAAGTAATTCTTCGATATAGGGTATAAACTTAGTGAGTTTAATCTGAGTGTTTTCTTTTTTCCCATCGAACACAATATCAATATCGCCTCGATCACGTTCATTTATAATAAGAGGCACAGTTAATAATTGACTTACATTATTTTTTTTCTTACCAAAGGCTTTTAAATAAAGATCACCTTCTTGTGTATAAGCATTATTCAATATTAAAGATATCAACATACTAATGTAGGCGATTAATATGATGATATATTTGATGAACGAATAATATTTATGATTGTAATCATTCGATTTCATCGAATTAATATCGGTTATTTTTTGCCGTAGAACTGAAGATCAGCTTCAAACGAACCAGTGTGTAATCCTGCTGGTTTAGGTAACTTGAATACTCTTGTGTGCCCGACGAGCATATTTGCACCGCTGAGCCCGGGCAATTGCTCTGCTTTCAAAATAAACGTTTCTGTTGCCGTTGTTAACGTTAGTGTTGGCTTTCTCAGTATGGTGTGTTTCGTCCCTTGATTATGCGCAATGATAATTAAATTTTTGATATCACCGTCTCTATTACTTTCTTCGATATAAGCATCCGTTATTTTTATATCTGCTTGTACTCGACGTTTAGGTAAAACGTAAACAGAGGCCATATAGCGGAATATAACATTGATACGACTGCCATCAACGACTTCCTCCTCTAAGTTAAGAGGCAGTTGTTCGGCCACTAATCGATAAGCAAGTTCTTTATCGGGTTCCTGTCCTATCCACTGTAGACGAACCGATTGAGATTGATCTGGCATGACAATCATTTGTTCAGGAAATACAATAAAGTCATCTTCTGACTCTGTTAGGACTTCCTCACCATCTTCAGTCATACTGCGAATAAATACCTTCATTTCAACAGCAACAGGTTTTGCTCCGCTGTTACCAATGACGAATGTCTCGTTTGCACCACGACCTGAAGGCGACATCTTTACCGACATAGGCACCATCTTTAATGCTTGTGCCGTAATGGGAATAATGAGTGTCAGAGCCAGAGAAAGCATTAATAAGTGATAAGTAAGTGTTTTCATAATATATCCCTCTTTAAGTAAGAAGGGCGTATCACAAGTAACTGAAGGGGGAATGTCTGAGATACACCCGTATAGCCAGTAGGACTACAAATAAAGATTAATCATTAACAGCTACCGTCACGGTGATAGTGTCAGACCAAGTACCAGCAGCAATAACGCCACTGATTGCATCGAGATTCATTGTCAGAGCAACTGCATTCAATAAGGTCCCACCTGAATAACTCGAGGATTTACTATTATTCAGTTGCTTGTTATTAATGCTGCCATAACTGATTTTATAATCTTGCTTTGCTGAGGTGCCAGCGTGTTGTAACTCGCCATTATTGGCAGAGCTAAATGTAACTGTGTAACCGTTCGAGTCATTACAAATTTCAGTAATGCTCGCAATTAGGGTGCTACTTTCACCCGTTGAAAGGTTAGGTGAAAAACTAGATGTACTGGTTTCGATAGTACATTCTGAATCCACTACAGTACTGAGAGCGATGTCTGTAGTCGCCACTCCATTACCTAATGCAAATGTATTGCTAGACACAAAACCTAATACTGCTGTTACAGCCATAACTACTTTTTTATTGAATAACATTTTACTTCTCCAATGATTTAAATAATTGTTCACAAGCGCATCCTTTGAACGAATCGCCTTTGTGTATTGCTATTTGCAAGCACAAGGGCATGTGCAAGCGCAATACCATTTTTTCTAATAATAGATAAAATTATTTTTTCATAGATAAATCTGGTTATTACGATTGACAATTAAAAGTAGAGTGTTAGGAATGTTTTGTAAAAAAAGAACAAAATAAAAGTAATTCTGTAAAATGCAATGCAAAATGCAACGCAAAATGCAACGCGATAAAACGCAACTAAATGCGACGAAATGCGACGAAATGAAACGAAATGAGTCTAAAATCGATAAGTCACAACGAAGTACAATGAAGTGAAACTCAATAAGACACAGTGAAATGCAAAATGAAACGCAAAATGAAATGCAATCCGATGAAATGAAACACGAAATGAAATTAAAATTAAATGAAATGTGATCAAATATGATCAAGTGTGATGCAATGCAGTGAAATTTAATGAGATCTAATTAAATGTAAATAATTGCATTTGAAAGTTATGAATCAGTTGAATATCAGCTTGAAAACTCCTTATTATCTCGCAATGGCAAATTAATCAATCTAGATCTTACCTTTATATGGTGAAATGCGACACAGGTTATAAGGCAGATAGCGCTTAATCGATGTCATCAGCGTTTGAAATGATGGACATGCGAAGTGAGATGGCGGGGGCATATTGGCGTCGCAACCCTTTCCTAGTAATAGACCGCATAAGTCCAAGCTTTTCATAATATCTCAGTGTTGAAGGGGCTCCCCCTGATTAACTAGACACCTCTGCAATCTCCATAAATTTACCATTAACTTAAAGTTGTATCGCGTTTACCAATTTAACAAATTCAAGACGACATACAATTAAGGGGGATCGAATGGAAATATTGATTTGGCTACAAGCGATTGGTATTGGTATTGGTATTGGTATTGGTATTGGTATTGGTATTGGTGCCACGTTAATCTGTTCGCTAGGACTTAACAAACACTAATAACCGATTATTCGCGGGCATAGCGTGATCATCCCTTAATATCAGACCCTGTTGATTTGCAAGCTGGCTAATCGCTTCAATATCGCGGATACCACGCTCAACATCGATATTCTTCAGCCACACATCAAAATCAGCATTACTTTGACTCGTAAATTGTCCCTGATAATTAAACGGGCCATAAATACACAGTTTCCCACCTGATGACAAATGCTCACCAACGCCCTGAAAGAAATTTTTAACTAAGGGCCAGCTAACAATATGTAGGGTATTCGCAGTAAAAATACCATCCACGTTTTCAATCGGCCAAGGTTGGTTTAGATCTAATAATATAGGGCGTTGTAAATTAGCCAAGGACACACTGTCTAGCCAACTGTTTATACCAGCATGATTACAGGCTAAATCGCTCGTTTGCCAAGTTAGATGTGGTAATTGAGCCGCAAAATACACCGCATGTTGCGCACTTCCGGTACCAATTTCCAATATTCGCAGGGGTTGAGGAAACTCGCCAGTGAGTGCACTTAAAATAGCTTGTTTATTATTTTCACAAGATTGTGAGAAAGGTTTTGTCATATTTCACCTGTATCCGTTGTCCGTTACCATGATTACTCGCATTAACAGTTTAACTGATAATCAAGATGATAAAAGGTTATCTCAAGCTATACTTTACTAGTAGAAAGCAGCTAATGAGTGGAGCGAATCATGTTTTTTAAACATAGAGGCAATAACGATATGATAGAGGTGATAGGACAAGATGACCTTACTAATCTATTCCATAATACTGTATTAGGTCGTTATCAGGTTGGTGAAGAACAGCAAGACCCTGAATCATTTAATAAATCAGATTTGCTTTTCCTATCAGGCGAAGAGCTGCCACGTTGCTGGACCGATCCTCATTACCGAGAACATGAACATTAATTCAAACGGGAACGTCCTGTTCCCGATGTATTCTTTTATAAGCTTGGTGTCATTGCAGCATCATTAGCGAAGCGACGACGCACCCAAAGTAGGCTAATCACCACTAACACCGCAGCCACCAGCATCACAGAACCAAGGTTAAATTGATCCTTTGCGCCCATTAAGGATGCAGCTAGCGTCGCAAGACCCGCACCTAAATTTTGCATACCACCTAAAATAGCGCCCGCTGTGCCAGCATGATGTGGGAAAGGTTGAATAGCCGCGGTCGTTGCTGCTGGGAATATAATGCCAGCACCAATAAACGACACAAACCCACCACCGATCAGCGATACCACAGTAACAAGTCCTGCCATACCGGGTATAAAAATAATCAAGGCACCAATGATCAGTGCCGCCATGCCAATATTGAATAGATGACGTTGACCAAGTCGCGCCGATAACGTGGCTGATAACCATGCACCCAATAAATACCCCGGCAGTGGTAATACAAACAACCAACTTACTGTGGTGGGATCGAGTTTTAACACGCTACCCAGTAATACCCCAGCCGCCGCTTCAAATACCGCAATACCCGCAAATGTCGCAATCAAGCAAAATACATAACCTTGGAATTGACGGTTACTCAGTACATAACTATAACTTGTCCAAACGCGTTCATTACGACGGTTTTCTTTCGGCAATGTTTCATCAAACATCACAAACATAGCTAATGTGACCAGCGCGCCAAAAACCAGTAGAAATACATAACTTGCATGCCAATCAAACGCCATTGACAGGTATCCACCAACAACTGGCGCCAATAACGGTGAAAAGATCACCCCCATGCTCACTAAGCTATTGGCTTTATGCAGCGCTGCGCCATCGTAGCAGTCACGTGTGACAGTTCGCGACATTGCGCCCGCACAACCCGTTCCTGAACCTTGGATAAAGCTGGCTAATAGAAACAATTCAAAAGACGATGCAAACAACGCCCCTAATGTACCAAGTAAAAATATCAGCATACCTACCATGATCACAGGACGTCTGCCAATGCGATCTGATAATGGTCCATAAATAAACTGTGATAACCCATAAGGGATCAAGTAAGCAGCCATAACAGCCTGTAAATACGTGGGCTGAACAGCAAAATCGCTGGCCATTGCAGCAATTGATGGCACATACATCGTTTGTGTCATTTGCCCAACAGCGGTCAGAATAATAATTAGAAATAGTAACTTTGCCATATTGGCAGAAGACGATTGTTGTAGCACAACCATACCCTCATAATAATATACGAATATAAAACGGTAATTAAGGCTAAAAACCGCAATAATTAGAGATAAACTCTAGTTGGATTGATAATGTAAAGATTGGTGACAGGCTAAATCCATATACGCAATATCTTACTCTGCATTTCAGGCGGCATAGTAATCTTGAAAACACACTATCGCAAGCAAAAACACAGTATTGACACCGTACTTTTTTAGCTGTAATGCATTAGTTTATCTAATGCTTTTCAATGTAATGAACTACGTCGAATATCACCACGGTTTGTTCATTACTGCTACTTGGTTTTTATTACATTGAAAGTGGGGTTAAGTCTTCCTATAATTTCAGGAACAACAAAGGCAAGGATGCCTTTATCTGCATAATTAAGGCTACGGACAGTCACATGATTTTCACTATAAAACCGTATATCACCGCGTTCTTTTTCTTCGTTATCACACTCTTGCTGTCTGCATGTTCGACAACAACACAGCTCAACTTAGTACAACCACCCCCCCTATTTATCGCACCAACAGGCGTCGCAACAGCGGGAGCAATATCTGTTGATATAACCCCTCCTCCGGGCATGGCGATGGGTGGCTATTCAGTCATGGCGAATAACAGTGTTGGTTTCAGGACTAGGCTCAAAGCCAGGGTGATTTACATTAATGATGGTCAGGGTAACGCGACAGCATTAGTGCAAACAGACCTGACTTCAGCGTCATTACTGTTACACCACAAGGTCGCATTGGCGGTAGCCAGTAGCGGATTAAAAGTAAGTGATATTGCCATCACCGCAAGCCATACCCACTCTGCACCTGCAAACCATTTTGAAAATGATTTTTACAATAAACATATGTCTAGTCAGGCCGGCTTAGATGAACAGTATTTAAGGTTTTTAACCCAGCAAATTAGTGACGGAATAAAACAAGCAATCGTCCAACAACGACCAGCTAAAATAGCCACGGGACGGCGTGATATATACGGTTATAATCGCAACCGTTCTTTAAATGCTTATTTACATAACGATAATATCGACGACATAGACCCTACTGATCCGCAATCCATATTTAGCGCCGTCAATCCCGCATTATATATGCTTCGTATTGATGTAAAAGACAATGCAGGACAGTTTAAACCCCTTGCCGCCTTTGCCAGTTTCTCGGTACATGCAACGGCATTAAGCCCTGCTGTCGACGTTTACAATGCCGACCTATTTGCTTACGCACAAAAAGATCTGCAATGGTACATTCAAGATCAATACCAGACACCTTGGCCTATCGTGCATGCTTTAACAACGGGTACTCAAGGCGATATGGCACCTGCATTACCGGATCAGGGAGATAATATGTTTAGCCATTTTGATGTCGACTGGCCTGCAGCAAAACACTTAGGGAAAGGCATAGGTGAAGAAGCCATTAGTCTGTTTAACTCCCTCTCGCCCCGGCTAACCAGTATCATTAATGTGACCACAGCAGCAAGAGAGATAAATATTCAACGCGATAATACCATTGCTAATATCACGCTTTGTCAGTCGCCAGCGGTCGGCGCGCCCGTAGCCAGAGGAGCCTATGAACGCCGTACTCCCTATCTTGGCTTAAACCCATTTTTCCATGGCGGCAGTTGGTTTTTTAACGATGGTTGCCAGGGCAATAAAGCCTATCTCGGTTATAAATACCCACAACAATTATTCGCGCCCAGTGAAAGCTTCCCCAATACCGTTTTATTCCAACTCATCAAGATTAACGATGCTGCCATCATACCTTTACCTTTTGAAGTAACCACAGAAGCTGGACGACGTATTGCCAACAGTGTGGCAAACGCTTTTAGCAATAGCTACAACAGCACTAACACCAACAACAGGAATAACCCCATCGAACATCTTTGGGTGACGAGTAATGCCAATGGTTACTTTGGTTATAGCACCACCGAGGAAGAGTACTCCCAGCAATATTATGAAGGCGGGCATACGCTTTATGGAAAGTATACAACTGCCTATCTTCGTGCCCAATTAAACGCCTTGGCTCAAGACATGCAGCACAATGCCATCAACAACAGCATCAATGAAATCCTGCCCGAATGGCGCTATGATGTGGTCGTTAACTCGGCGTTACCTCATCAAAAAAAGAGCTTAGGCCGACGGACTGTTCACGCACAACCCAGCCTGAAAATAATAACGAATGCGCAAGGCATATCGAACTCAGATAACAGCCAAGAAAACTACGTCGTGTTTGAATGGATTGATGTTAATAGCACTGAAATATCCTTTCACCTGCCCCTCGTTAAAATACAACAGAAACAACAAGGTAAATGGAAAAACATCAAAAAAGGCCTAATGCCGATTTCGGATGAAGGTTATGATATTGAAATCCGCTACCTCACTCATACCGACCATAATATGGGCATATACCAAGCACGCTGGTATAACCCAATAGCAGGACAAGATTATCGTTTCACGATTGCAGCACGACAATCACACCCAGAACTCCATTCAGCATTATTTACCGTAAATAGTGCTATTAAACAATATTAACGCTCCTTTTCAGGTTTACGGCTACCGAAAATTAGAATTTATATTAAACTCATTAAAGTAGGGTGAGTTATCAGTTGGACACGGTGGCAGCACTCACTAAGGAGTATGATATGAATAATAGTGATCTCATCTTTATCGCATTTTCCATTATTACCCTGATAAATGTCGCACGGGCGGTATCCTCGTTACGTTGCCTATTATATCGAATGAAAGACATTGATCCGCTACTTTACCAACGTGTTAATGGACGCGTGTTTTTTAATACTGAGGGCAATTACAGCAAACAAATGCAACTATTCCATTACATTCGCCGCAATGAACATTTGCATCATTTTGACGAATATTTTATTTATCGTTGCAATAAGGTAAAAAAAATATTTACCTTGGCCAGCTATCTCGTTGCTGCCAATATTCTCCTCATTCCGGCATTAATGTACCTCGATTTATAATATCGATACATTAAATATAAAATGCTGAATAGCCTCAGCAGCGAGTATGCTTAAAAGTCTATTTTTATGCCTAAGCTCGCTTCTAACTTAATATCCACATCTTCTAGAACATACAAGCTCGGGCCCAGTTCGCCATAAAATATAACTTGCTCAAATGGCTGCTGAAAACCAATACCAGAGCGCACTGCTATTTTATGCTTATGGTGATCAACAATTTGTCCCCCTAAAAAAACATATAGAGGGGCCAATTTAGGTTTCTTCAATAATGCTGCAACACTGAAAGTCTGATCAACCGCAAAGCCAAAGTCTTTAATACCTAAAGAGAATCGTAAGTTATCCTGCTGATACTGAAAACCTGACATTGGACTACCCAAAAATATACCCACTTGTTGTTTAGAAAAACTATTCAATGGATAAATCAGAAACAGTATAAACATGATGTTAATCATACCATTAGCCATAAATATTACCTCTTACAACCTATTATTTAGCATATGCTGCGTGAATTAAATTAAAACGATATATAAAAGCCTAGTTGCTAACGGCTAAACCTGCTATTCAGCTGAAGTTTAAAATGCACCTCGACTAAACCGACCAGTTAACCTATTTATAAAAATATCGTATTGATCGTGGCAATCCAAAAATTCAGCAGTAATATAATAAATCATACGACTGTTTAAATTCCTTGTTCAAATAAATTTAGGTTAAATAGGTTTTTGTAACAAGTATGTTGCAACAAAATAAGAAACTAGGTGTCACCTTATATTCACAACACAACTTAATGGTATAGGAAGAATTATATGTTATCGGATACTGCTATAGAAAAAATCGAATTGAATGGAATCAATTGTATTGCTGATTTGATACAAGACACATGTGAAGAATATGCGAATAGACCTGCTTATACCTGTTTAGGTAAAACCCTTACTTTTAAAGAGATTGATCAACTCTCTGCTGCCTTTGCATCTTATTTACAAAACCATACCGACCTAAAGCCCGGTGATAAGATTGCGATCCAATTGCCAAGCATTACCCAATTTCCGATTGTTGCTTATGGTGCAACTCGCGCAGGATTAGTATTAGTCAATACCAACCCGCTATATACCCCAAGAGAAATGTTACATCAATTTAACAACTCTGAAGCCACTGCATTAGTTATCTTATCTGACCTACTACCCGTCGCAGAGAAAGTACTACCTGATACCAACATCAAGACAATTATTACTACCCACGCAGCAGACTTACTCGCGCCACAAGAACAAGGCTCTACGCAACTAGACACCATTTCATTACTTGATGCTATTGCACTCGGTAAAAATAACCCTTACGTACCCGTTGCTTGCGACATGGATGATTTAGCCGTTTTACAATACACCGGCGGTACCACAGGTTTATCAAAAGGCGCAATGCTAAGCCACCGCAATGTATTAAGTAATACTATTCAAACGAAGAATCGTTTGACCAACGAGATCGCAGAAGGCGAAGAAATACTGATATCGCCATTACCGCTGTATCATATTTACGCATTTAACATCACCTTATTGCTGTACTTCAGTACGGGTGCTCACACCGTATTAATTCCCAATCCGCGTGATATGCCAAGCTTTGTAAACGCCATCAAAGACGTGAAATTCACCGCTATTTCAGGGCTAAATACCTTATTTGTTGGTTTATGTACCCTACCTGAATTTAAAGCATTAGATTTCAGCTATTTAAAAATAACAACCTCGGGTGGCACCGCGCTCACTAGTTCAACCGCCAAGTTATGGAAAGAAGTGACTGGCTGCGACATTTGTGAAGGTTATGGCTTATCTGAAACATCGCCAGTTGTTACCTTCAACCGCCCAGGAGAAACCTTAGTCGGCTCTATTGGTGCAGCCTTACCAGGTACTGAAATTAAGCTACTTGATGACAATGATAATGAAGTCGAGGCCGGTCAAGCTGGTGAATTATCTGTTCGCGGTCCACAAGTGATGCAAGGTTACTGGCGTAGTGAAGCAGCAACAGCCGAAGTCATGACTGATGATGGTTTCTTCAAAACAGGTGATATTGCAGAACAATTAGACAATGGTTATTACAAAATTGTTGATCGTAAAAAAGACATGATCATCGTATCTGGTTTTAATGTTTATCCTAATGAAGTTGAAGAGATCTTATCAAATCACACGGGTATTTTAGAAGCCGCCGTGATTGGTGTACCACTAGAGAAAACCGGTGAAGCCGTTAAAGCCTTTATTGTCAAAACTAAAGACAACCAAGACCTTAAAGAACAAGATGTCATTTCTCACTGCAAAGAATTTTTAACTGCCTACAAAGTACCGAAGCAAATTGTGTTTATGGATGAATTACCAAAAACAGCGGTTGGCAAAATTCTACGTCGAGAGCTGCGTACTGTTTAGTTAACAGTGAACAAGGTACTTTATTAGCAAGATACTGAATTAACAAGCTATAGTATAAGCACTCAACATCAGTTTGAGTGCTTAAATGTCACCACAAACAACGCCCCACCCAATTCACTCGTTTTAATTTCTATTTCCCCTTTCATGGTCTTAACCGCCGTATTCACAATCGCTAAACCTAAACCAAAACCACCCGTTTGCCGACTTCGACTGTTATCTAAACGGGTAAATGCATCTAATACTTGCTCACGTTGCAGTGGGCAAATCCCATCGCCATCATCTTCGACAATAATACAGCAACAATCAGCATACTTTTTAAGCGTGAGTTTAACGTTTGAGTCTGCGTATAAACAGGCATTCTTTACAAGATTATCAACAATAAGCTGAAAGTAGCGCGGGTTGCCATCAATACTCACCAAATCAATACTTGATGAAATGCAGACATGAGGGTATTGGCGCTGAAATTCACTTTCACGTGATTTCATCAAACAGCTTAAATCAATGGTCTTATTTATTGACGACGGATTATGTTCAATCGTTTGTAACATCAAAATATCATTAGCCAAAGCTTCCATTTCGACTGAGTAACGACTTAAATCATGATGTAACGCTGTCGTATATTCACTATGTTGTTCATCACTTAATAAACCCATCACCAATTGAATACGCGTTAAAGGCGTACGTAATTCATGAGCAATTGCATTAGCCATTACACGTTGTTGGTGCTGTGAATGCTGCAACGATTCAGCCATTTTATTAAAACTTGCCGCCATTTGATTCAAAGGCGCGGGAATTTTATCATTGACTCGGGTATCTAGATCCCCCTTTGCCAGCGCTAAACTAGCAGCACTTAACCGATAGACATGATTGGATATATTTCTAACGGTCGAATACAGCACTAAAGCGATACTTAAAAAGATAAAACCTAATAAAAATAACTCAGCATAATCATCTTCCCAATCTTCAGGGCCATCTATCGGGTACATAGTTTCAGAACTATCAATGATGAGCAATAGTCCATCATGATGCGGAAGGACCACGGCAAGACGATCATCTTCCTCATCATGCTTGTATACAAATACCCCCCACTTGCCTATGCCAGCAGGTAACGGGGGATAATTTTTATTGGGTTCTATATCAACCACATCCAATAACTCATGTTGTTGATGATAGAGTAATGCTTGTTTCATCGAGATATTTTCAATGGTAAAGCCAGTAAATCGGCTCAATAGATCAACTTCCATATTCCAACGCTCGGTATCTTCGACAAAATCATCAAGTAACTTAGCCGCAAAACTCGCATCATGGACAAATGTAATATCATCAAGGTTCTCGTAGTAATAATCCATCGATATACTAACAAGGACAATACTGCCAATAATGACAGCGGTCACACTGATATACAGCTTGAAAAAAAGCGTATTCGGCGAATTTTCACTGATGAATTTCTTCAGTTCGGGAAACATATCATTGCTTAACAAACAGATAACCCTTACAACGAATTGTTTTGATAATTTGATACGGTGCCACATCATCTTTTATCTTTTTACGTAAGCTTGATAAACGCATATCCAAGGCTCTGTCCAAGCCATCAAATTCAACGCCTTTTAATGCACGATAACACTCATCTCGACTGACAATTGTCCCCGCTTGTTTGGCTAAATATTCTAACATTTCATATTCTGCACCCGTTAAGATGATCTCTTCACTATCACGCATCACCAATCGCTTCAAGGTATCGATGGTTAAACTGCCGGTATGATTTAGCGCACTATTGTTGTTCTTAGTTCTGTTTTCACGGCGTAAAAATGCTTCGATATGCGATAACAAAATATGTGGTCGCAGAGGCTTGTGTAAATAACCGTCGGCCCCCGTATCTAACGCTGCAATTTCGGATATTTCTTCACTGCAAGCGGTAAGCATGATAATAGGCCCGCTATAGTGCTCACGACTTTGCTTACATACTTCGATACCGTCCAAACCTGGCATCATAATATCCAATACCACGAGGTCTGGTTGCAACCGGACGATGTCAGAGAGCCCATCAATGCCATTATTACTGAGCGATACTTGGTATCCTTTACTGCGTAAAAACATGTCAAGAAGGCGACAAATCTCTAAATCATCTTCAACAATTAAAATGTGTTTTTTGTCATCTTCTAACATGTATCAGGAAACCTTATGTCATTATCAATTAAGTAAAGCAGTGTTATAACAAATTTATTTATGAAATCACAATATATAACTATGAAATTAGCAAACCTCTTTGTTCCATGATATGTGAATAACAGCGTTATCATATAAAACCAAGCAACAACATTCAGTCTCTAATTTGTCAGTTTTGTAAGCTTTGTCAGTACTTAATAAGCTTTCGGTCAGCATTTTTATAAACTACTGTAATTTTATCAGTGTTCACTGACGTAATATCTATACAGATTTTATTATTGCGCTAAAATAGCGTGAGACAGTGCTAACGATTTTTCTTCAGATAAGAGTAAACATGCTTTCAGATAAGAGTAAAAAAGCTATTCGTGATGTTTATCAAAACATCCGTGATTCACTACCTGACTTCGTAGTCCGACGATCACAAAATATCCTTGTAGCTGAAATGGCAAAAACCCTCGCCGGTAATTTTGATAAAAACCGCCGTTTGATTATTGCTGAAGCAGGAACAGGCACAGGTAAATCATTGGCTTATTTGATTGCAGGGATCCCACTCGCTACCGAAGCGAAACAGACGTTAGTCATATCGACTGCAACGATCGCCTTGCAAGAGCAGTTATTGCACAAAGAGTTACCTTTCTTTCGCCGTCAATCTGGACTGCAATTTGAGTTTGCCTTGGTAAAAGGTCGCCAACGTTATTGCTGTGAACAAAAACTGGCGATGCTTGCCAAAGCCGACGATCAAATGGAGCTGCTTGCTGACTTAGCGACGATACCGAAAAAGCGCGACTTACAACTTATCAAGCGCTTGTTTACTGCTTATGCTGCAGGAAAATGGAAAGGTGATATCGATAGCTGGCCAACTCAGATCCCCGATGATATCTGGCAATTAGTCGTATCTGATCGTCATAGTTGCAGTAAATCATTTAGTGCACACCGTAACTGTCCGTTTCATAAAGCGCGTGAAGCCTTAGACCAGTGTGATGTACTCATTGTTAACCACGCATTATTATTGGCCGATTTAGAGCTCGGAGGCGGTATTATTTTACCCAAGCCTGAAGACTGCTATTACGTACTTGATGAAGCCCATCACTTACCGCGCATTACGCGAGACTTCTCGTCAGCACATGCGTCAGTGTTAGGTGCGAAAGCTTGGTTACAAACCATGGCAGTAGCAATGCGCCAACTCACCCAAGCCATTGCGTCAAGTGAGATATCGGATCCGGTCACTAAACTGCTCAGCTCAATCAATAGCATCAATAAAGAGCTTACCAAGATCCACAGTTTAATGGCGGCCAATGACAACCAATTTACCAACGATTCATGGCGGTTTGCCGATGGTGAACTGCCTGAAGCATTAGCTGAATTAGCGGCAAACATGAATCACGAAACCAAACGAGGCGTGAGTCAAACTGCTAAAATCATTGATATTCTGGCTGAACAATTAAAGCAAGATCAATTACCGCAAGCCAAAGCGAACAAACTCATTGCCGAGGTTGGTTTCTACTTACAGCGTATCGAAAATCTCCATCAAGTGTGGAACATGCTGATTAAAGAAACCAAAGGTACACCACTGGCAAAATGGGTTGAGAAAAGCGGCAGCCGCCAAGACGATCATGTCTTTGCTGCCAGCTTGATTGATGTTGATAGTAAGCTAGAACACATGTTGTGGTCGCAATGTGGCGCAGCGATCTTAACCTCTGCAACATTAACCTCACTCGGTAATTTTAATTATTTCCGCCGCCAAGTTGGCTTATTGAATGATGAATCCACCCAGCATCTGCAACTCGACTCACCGTTTAATTTTGAACAAGCAGAGCTGTATATCCCTAACTTAGCACTGGCACCAAATGAACCAGGCTTTACTGAATTATTAGGTGAAAAACTCCCTAGCTTGTTACCAGACAAAAAAGCCTCATTGGTGTTGTTTAGCTCGTATCGTCAAATGAACCAAGTAGCAGAAATTATTCGTAGTACCACTCAGCTGGAGCTATTGGTACAAAAAGAAAGTTCACGCAGCGAGCAATTAAAAAAACACGCCGAAAATGTCAAAGCCAATAAAACCAGTATCTTATTTGGTACTAGCAGCTTATCTGAAGGGCTTGATTTACCCGGTGACCTGCTCACCAATTTAATTATCACTAAGATCCCATTCTCAGTACCCACCTCGCCAGTAGAGGAAGCGCAGTCAGAATGGATCACCAAATCGGGCGGTAATCCATTCATGCAAGTGTCGGTACCCGAAGCCAGTAAAAAATTGATCCAATCTTGTGGCCGATTGCTGAGAAAAGAGAAAGATTCTGGTAGAATCACGCTACTTGACCGTCGAGTTATTAGTAAACGCTATGGACCAGCATTACTTAATTCGCTTCCCCCTTATAAAAGAAATATAGAATTTTGATGTTAGAGCTTGGTTTAGAACCTTCAGTTTTTATAATTTTATGCAGCGTTGCATTAGTTGCTGGTTTCATTGACGCTATTGCAGGCGGTGGTGGTTTATTAACAGTGCCCGCATTACTCAGTGCTGGCCTACCACCACACTTGGCATTAGGTACCAATAAACTGGCTGCAAGCTTTGGCTCATGCGCTGCAGCTATTACCTTCTATAAGAAGCGTTTGTTCAATCCCAAATTTTGGTGGCGATCATTTGTATTCACAGCCATCGGGGCAATATGCGGTACCCTCGTTGTTAACGTCATCAGCACTGCTTGGTTAGACAAGTTATTACCGGTGATTATTATCTTTACGGCTATCTACTCTATCTTTAGCAAAACCCAAGAACATACTGGTGAAACCTTGCCCGATGATAATCCCGCGCTGCATAAGAAACAGGGCTTACAGGGTTATATTATAGGTTTCTATGACGGTGTAGCAGGGCCAGGTACCGGTGCATTTTGGACCGTGTCAACGATGGCGTTGTACAAACTCAATATTCTGTTTGCTTCGGGCGTTGCTAAAGCAATGAATTTTACCAGTAATTTCACCTCACTACTGACTTTTATTTATCTTGGTCATATCAATTGGTATCTGGGTTTAAGTATGGGGTTATGTATTATGGTAGGCGCTATTGCTGGTGCGCATACCGCTATTCATTTTGGTGCTAAATTCATTCGCCCATTATTTATTACTGTGGTGATCATTATCGCTTGTAAACTGGCTTATCAAGCATGGCTACAATAAACCGTCAGCAGCAACAGCTAAACCAACTCGCTCAGCGTGTTCAACAGCTGAGTGCGTTGAGTAAGCAAGTCAACTCGAATCACACCGCTACGATCAACTATAAATTACGTGATCGCGCCTTGTTCTATCCGGGGTTATTCATCAATAAAAATCACGATATTCATCAATACGTGGCTGAATTAGAAAAAAGCATGATCCGTTTGCAGCATTGTTTTGATAAGAGTTTTGATAAACCATCAATATCATCCTCAAACGATACGTTATCAATAGAACAAGTATTATTAGAAAAGGTCGCGCATCAATTTAGAGCGATTAACGGCGTATTACAACAGTGTCATTTTAGACGTGGTGAAGTAAAAGAAGAGCCGAAGAATTACGATGTGATCGCGAAGAAATTATTGCAGAAATCACACTATTTATATCAAAAACTAGCGCAACAAATAGACTATGAACGCCGTTTGCAAGCAATTATAGATCAGCAACGCGAGCCACTTCAATTGCAGCAAACGAAGCAAAGGTTACAGCGTTGTCAGGTCGCGACAGCAAAAGTTCGCCAGCAATTACAACGCTATGAACAAAAGAAAGACCTTAGCTAGTTTAGCTCTAGCCCTAGAAGTAAACCAATTAAATAAGTTACTAAAATAATGAAGGATTCTTTATCATGTCGCTAGAAAACGCGCCAAAACATATAAAACTAGCAGTAGATCTCATCCAATTACTGGAAGAAAACCAGATGCCGACAGAAACAGTCGTGAAAGCATTAACTATCGTACAGCAAGACTTCCAGCGTAAACTTGAAGCTGAAGGCAGCTAAGCGCGATTAACAACAGCAGTCCTGCATTACTTTGCGATTGTGATGGCGTAATCGCCAGCCACCAACTCTTCAATAAACGCCGATGGTTTGTCTTTATTACACAGCAAATATACCTGCTGACGCGCGCGTGTTAACGCAACATAAAACAGTCGGCGCTCTTCAGCATCAGGGACACCAGTGGGTTCCGGTTGTAATATTAGCGAAAATGGATGACGACGTTTATGACAAGGGAAACCATGCTCTCCCGCTTCCATTGCTAATACGATGACATTATCGGCTTCCTGCCCTTTCGAACTGTGCACCGTCATTGATTTTATATCTAACTGCGGATATTGCGTGGATAATGCCGTCAGCGTCTTGCTATCAGGTAGTTGAAAATTAAAACGTGCCAGTAATAGCACCGATTTTTGTTGGCCTTCGCCTTTACTTACACCTTTATTAGCCGCCGCTAATTGGGTTAGTTTCTTTTCCAGCAATAATGTCGCTGCATCATCTTGCTTGTTACTACTTTTATGATCGTTACCAAGCTGATAATAACTGACCTGTATACAGGCCTTCTTGGCTTTCGTATGCGTGGTTATCTGTTTATGCATTTGCTCTGAATTCGCCATCACAAACTTACTGGCAACCGCACTGATCTGATCGTTAAAGCGAAATGTTGTATTAAGTGGTAAAGTACTGGTGATACCAAAATAATCACTGAAACGCGTTGTCACCGCAATATCACTGCCTGCAAATTGATAAATAGCCTGCCAATCATCACCAACACAAAATAGCTTACTGTCATCGTGTTGGGTTTGTAAGTGTCTAACTAAGGTTGCGCGCGCTTGCGAAATATCCTGAAATTCATCAACAAGGATATGTAACCAAGGAGAGCTAAATTGACCATTACGCACATAATCACTTGCCTTAATGATCATTTCATCAAAATCTATCTCATTGCTTTCGTCTAATTCATGCTGGTAATGAGTAAGCAGTATCTCCACAATCTCATGCGTTAATGCGGCAAAGTCGGTATCAGGTAACGCATTTAATTTTTGCTCAGATTTAACTGTAAGGGTATTTTTATATAGCATAGTCAATTCGACCAGCTGACCTAACAGTTTTTTATAACCGCCTTTACCTGCCAATAACCGTTTCACCTCGGCGTCATGTTTATCATCAGGCAGTTTGCCTAACCAAGCTACATACGCGTAGCAATACTCGCTAAACAAGTTATTAAAGTTAGTATCGAGCAATTCTTTATCAAGTAGCTCTTTTTCAAGTAACTTTTTATCAAGCAACCGTGTGCTGATGATTTGTTTGAAAAACTGCTGCTTGGCACTATCACTACTGGCTAACTTACTGACTTTCGGCCTTTCATTATCCACCTGCTTAATAATATCTAACGCTAAGGCATGGAAGGTTTTCACGGTTATCTTGGCATTGGGTAAGCGCTCGGCAAGTCTTGTCTTCATCTCTTGCGCCGCATCTTTGGCAAAGGCTAAAATCAAGATTGAATCGGCAGTTGCTTGCTGTGACTCTAATAAATAAGCACAGCGCCCTAGCATTACGCTGGTTTTCCCACACCCAGCGCCCGCTAACACCAAGTTTGCATCATTAGCGACAATGCAGGCATCACGTTGTTGCTCTGTCAGAGGGTGGCGTTCAAGGCCATCAAACAAGCTTTTATAACGTTCCTTGTGCTTATTCATCACTGCTTGGTTATATTTATCTAAATTTTCGACCTGGCTTTGCTGCCAAAAACGTAAACGTGCTAAGGGTAATTTAAGTGCTGCAGGGACTTTATTAATTTTCGGTAATATTTCCAACCAATCAGCCCAAGGTGCTAGCTGGGTTTGTAAAAAAATCCATTTTGAATAGGGTATATACCCCCGTTCGATCACCTGTGTCAGTTGCTGATATAATTCGAGGATATCGGCTTCTTTTCCCGTTAATGCATAGAAATACAAATCATCAATAAGTCCAGCAACCTCAGCCTTGGCAATGCCATTTAACCGCACCCGTTGATTTTCCCAAGACACCACTAAAGTATCAAAAAATGATCCCCGATAATGTTTCAGCCGAGGCTCAAATGTTGCCCAAGTATAGTGGTAAATTTGTTGCTGTTTAGTGGTAAACACAGCACCTTCTGGACGAAATGATAAGGTGCGACAATTCGCCCCTAATAGTTGTGCGAAGGTAGAAAAAGAATAGTCAGGCAATGCAGATAGACTCAATAAAAAACAGTAGGTAAAACATAGCACAAACCCCCGTATTATTTAACTCATGAGGTTAATTTTATCACTAATTTGCAGCATCTTTGACTACTTTAGTTAGATCTTCATCGGCGAGTCTTTCCGACAAGATTTTAGCTAAAGCCACGGTCATCGATAATAAGATATACAGGGGCCAGGTAAAACCTTGTGTCAAAAATGTCCCTGCCACACAAAATGCTATCAACCCAGCAAAAATACCATCGTTACAGGTTACGATAGTATTACGTTCATTAATAGGTAACACTCGGCTCTCTACTTCAGTGCGCCACAACCGTCTAAACAGCAGCGTAATAAGGGTAATAAGCAGTCCTAATCCGACAAACCCCGTTTCAGCTAACACCTGAAACCAAGTACTATGAACAGCATGGTTTTTACCATCCCAATGCGGACTAAAAAAATAATAATTAAGGTAGAAATTATTTATGCCCACGCCCGTAAAGGGGTTATTTACCGCCATACCCCATGCGGCCATCCACGCATAAATACGACCCATTGCGGATTCATCAACCCCTCCTTCTGCAGCACCACCTGACGAGCGGTCGGAAACCCCCGCCATCACTAATAAAATAGGCAATAACATAGCGCCGCCTGCTAATATATATATCTTATTTTTGATCCGTTTAAAGGCAAAAAAGCCCGTCACAGCCATGATCCCCATTAACCCACCACGACTTTGCGTTGCGATAATTGCCCAAAATAAAATAACATACGCAACCGCTAATAATGCGCGATGGAATTTACCTATTTTCGGCTGTAGCAAGTTAGATAAGGTAAACGACATGGGGAACATCAACACTAATGACAAATCATTAGGGTCGCCAATTAACGAGCCTATATCTCGAGAAATAGTTACCCGCGTCCCCTCAACAAGCCCAATCCCTTGTAGTTTATTGCTAATTGCTTTTAAGCCAACCATCACGCCAGCGACCACATATAAATAAGTAGCAATACGAAAATGATGGATAGTACGTACCAGCCAACAGATCGCGATCGTCATCACCCAGACTTTACTTAATACGCCACTAAAGGTGCTAAACGCGGCAGCTTTATTATAAGCAAACATGATCCCAAACGTGGCCCAACCTAAGAATAGACAGACTAAGGTCAGTTCTGTCGACCAGTAAATTTTAATTTTATTGCTTAAGAATATATGCCAACCCAGTACGAAAAAAGACGCTAGCGAAAATGCTAAAGGAATATGTAAAGGGATGAGTACCGGAAAGGCTTCATGAATACGAAAGTAGGAAAAAATAATAAAGGTAATGACAATATAAAATGGGAACCTTAACAACGCAATCAACACTAACGGCGTAACCACAAATACCGCAGGCACTAACCACATTTTGGTTTTATACCACAATAGGCCAACCACAAGGGTTAGTATCAAACTGAGTAGTATTTGTAAACGTGGGTTAGACGTATTGAGATCTATCATTAAACATCCCTGCTTATTGACCTAATGCTGAAGCAACATAATAAGTAAAGCAGGAATATACAAAAGTGAGGTTAGCACAACATAAAAATAATGTTTATTTGTAACAGGTTAGATGTAACGATTCCGTTTCCAAGTTGAAAGCCAACCAGAATGAGGTACTACGCACTGGATAGTGCTAACTTTGCTGTAATTTCTGCATTCAATTAATAAGATCACGCTCTGAGCTGCACTTCAACTTTTATCGCCTAATATTAAATATAACTTCATAATCATAACGATATTAAAGGATGGATATTACATGTTGCCATTTCTAAACAGGGAGTTGAAAACGATTTTAAAAGATACAGATTTTTTATATTGGTGGAATCCAGGTAATAAATATAGAGTAATTCAGAGGGCGTTTAACGTAGGTGATATTTTATCCGCATATATAGTTTGGCATGTTATGCGTGAAAAAAATGAAAAACTTAAAGTTGATAAAAAAATGCTTGCGATAGGATCTATTTTGGATAATGCAAGCGATGGTGATGTCATTTGGGGCTCTGGTTATAATTCAAATAAACAAGATACGGACTATAACTTCACTCAGTTAGATGTTAGGGCTGTTAGAGGTCCTTTAACAAAAATGTTTTTAGAAAATAGAGGAATATATGTTCCTGAGGTATTCGGTGACCCTGGCCTATTATCGTCTAAATATTTTGCTGCATCGGAAGTCAAAGATATTGAGTATCTTATGATCCCCCATTACAATGAAGATAAACATAAATTCAACGCTGAATTCATTTTAGAAACAAAAGGTTCCGTCCCCAAATTTATGTCTCAAATAGTAAGAACAAAAAAAGTAATTTCTAGTTCGCTACATGGTCTTATCATCGCTGAGTCGTTTGGCATTCCAGCTGTTTTATTAAAAGATAATAATGGAGAAGGAATTGAGAAATACCAAGATTATTATCTGGGGTCTGGGAGAAGTGATTTTCCAGTTTGTACTTCATTGAACGAGGCGCTATCTGTTACACCAAGCTCTTTACCTGATGTTAATAAAATTCAACAACGATTACTTAATTCCTTTCCCTCTTCTTAACTTTCCATTCACCTTCGCCAAACACTTTTAAGCCCGTTGAATCGATGGCAATATGGCGGATTCGTCTACCCAAAATGTAATCGAGCCCCGTTGAGTTAACGCACGATTATACTCTGGCCAGTTTGTGATTTTGTTCTTCGACTTACTCATCAGATGAACCTTTTTAAATCAGTGATAATGATCGGATCACAAGATTTACGAAAGGTTCCCTGATTTAGTCAACAACGCCAGTTCACATTCTAAGCTTCACTTCCACTTTTATCGCCTAATATTATGTATACATATCGTTACATTGGTTATACATTAAATGTTAAAAAAAGAAGCACTTAATTCATCTAAAAGTATAATATATTTAACGGTTTATATTTCATTGATTTATATATATTATGTTTTCATAATTGTAGATGTGAAGTATTTAAGCAACGTTTTTAACTATGAAAATATGAAATACATTATTGGCGTTACACTTAAAGCCAGCATTAGCACTATTTTCATTTTAATCATATCTTCCATTTTCAAATCAAAATATCTAAATTTGTTGTTATTTATTATTATCAGTGCCATTTCATCAATAACGCTATTCGTTAGTATTAAATATGGTCGTTTTGAACTTGGTAGTTATACCAGCATCATGGAAACAAATACGAAAGAAAGTATGGAAATGTTTAATTCTTTTGACATTCCATTAATTGTATTTCTACAACTTATTATAACGCCGGTTATTTTATTTAAAATAAACCAACATTCATTCGGGTTTAAAAAAAATTTAATTCTAATTTCCACACTAACCTTATTAATTGGTATATCGTCATCTCAAGCTAAGAACAACTCTATATTATCGATTTCTGCTACGGGAGAAGTTGTGCGTACCCCTATGAGTAGAGTTTATTACATTTTATTTAATATGCCCTTATTAAAACCCATTCCCTTATCACACTCATATTCACAATTGAAAGAAATTGAAAATAGCCCGATCACAGTAGAATGGGAAAATATCACGGTTGCAAATGCATCCAAGAGTAAAAATTATGTAGTCATTATTGGTGAGTCAGTACAAAAATCGTCTTTATTCTCATACGGATATCATAGGAAGACGACTAAACCTCTAACAGAAACAAGGGGTATGACCTTAATTTCAGATCCTGTTGCACCGGCCCCCCAAACTGGTATGGCCTTAAGCAGAATTTTAGCCATCAATAATAAACTTAATATTAATAACAACTTAAACATTATCGACTTAGCAAACCTTTCTGGTTTCAATACATTCTGGTTTTCTAATCAAGGTCAGATTGGGGTATATGATAGCCCCATCACTAATATTGCGAAAAGAACAGATTTAACCATATTTCACAATCAGAATTATGAACAAGCAAATTCTGATTTAGTGTTAATCGAGGATTTAGCAACGCATTTAGATGGTAATGCAAATAATATTTACTTTCTTCATATGATTGGTTCTCATTTCGACTTTTGTGAAAGAACAAAAAACGCAATAAAATTAGACGATTCCTATAGAGCAAAATTGAGCAATGACCAAAATTGTTATGATGATAGTATCTTAAACACGAGCATATTTATGAATAAAGTAATTTCTCTGCTCAAATCGACTTCTTTAGATTATGAAGTCATCTATTTTTCAGATCACGGGCTAGTGGATATAGAAAACAAACCATATAAAACACATGGTGTGGGGAATTTATTTCAGAGAAAAGCACTTGAAGTACCCCTTATATTTATTTCCAGTAGCAAAACCAACAGTGACGTTCAAAATACAACATATTACATGAGAGATTTCCCACATACTTTCGCAGAATGGTTAGGCATTACTGCAACACAAATTGATTATACTAAATCTGTTTTCTACCCAGGCATTAAGCAAGAAAAATATGTGCTGAATGATTCTTCAGAAATAATATACTTTACCAAATAGATATTTTAAACATAAGCAAAGAATAGTCGCTACCACGACAAATCAGTCAGGTGAGCAGTTCTCGTTCTTGGTGCCGTGTTTGAAAGTGACACGAGGTTATATAGCCAAGCGACTTCAAGATGCACAATCAGTAAATCAAAAGCAGAGGGTATAAGGCATGACGTCGAAGATTTACCGTTTTAATATAGCATGACATTTATTATTAACCTTCAACAAAAACACCGAATAAAGCGACGCGATTGTCATAAACAATAAACATAATACAATGGTTATTAATTCATTGTTTATCCCACGGGCCATACTTTCCCAAGGCGTTCTTAAGAAGCCATTAACCAAAAATAACGGCATTGAGATCGTGCCAAAAAACATACATGTTTTGAACACCAAACTGCCCTCTTCAATGTGTTTCAATATAAAACTAAAAACAAAGAGCAAGATAATACAAAAAAAGAAATGACTCACTAAGAAGGCATATTCATTAAAATTGCCTGCGGCGAATGCTGCAATTGAAATACCAAACAACCAATTTGGTAAATTTACCGGCTTATCTTGCGCTAAATAAATCCCTAAACACAATACCGGCATGTGACCAATAACGGTAATGAACACACTGACATCACTATATAAATAACCGTTAGTCAGCAACGAAATAGTTATACAGACTAAGCTAATAGCGATTAAAAATACATTTCCAAACCGATTGAACATAGCCAGTATAAATGGAAATATTAAGTAAAATTGAAAGATAAACGATAGAAACCACCAGGGTCCAACTATCGATAAACCTTGATTAGGATAAAAGTTATATAACAGAGATAATTTTAAAATAAGTGGTTTTGAAAGAGGGACAAACCATTCAGCAAACCCCATACCATTATAAACAACATTAAAGGTAAACATAAAAACAAAGTATGACACGATTGCGAGTAAAAACATCGGATAAATTTTTACAACGCGCTCGATAATAAATTTTATATATAACAGCTTATTTTCATTTTTAGCGTATTTTTTCATTAAGCCATAAGCACTTAAAAAGATAAATATCTGCACGCCAAAATGACCGAAATAGCTAAATAGTGCACGAATAATACCAGCGGGCTCAGTGAATAAAATATCAAATAAATTGAGCACTTTTCCCGACGTAAATTCCATTTCATTTTCGCTAGGGGTAGGAAAACGATGCATGAAATTATGAATAGCAATCATTAAGATACCCAAACCTTTTAAAATATTCGAATCTACCTTAGTAATGCCATTCCAAATCATATGCAGGTCCCTTTTATAATTATCACTATAAAACCACAATCATAAACCATACAAATGTAGCAAGGCAGAGGCTCACAAATACCGCGGCAGACCCTATATCTTTAGCACGGCCACTTAACTCATGGTATTCACTGCCAATGCGATCAACCGTGCTTTCAACTGCAGAGTTCAATAATTCAACAATCAACACTAATACGAGGCTTCCAACCAATAATATCTTCTCAACATTAGCCACCTCCAGCATTAATGCAACAGGCGTCAATATCAGCAATAACAGTAATTCCTGTCTTACTCCAGGTTCATATTTAATCGCTGCATGTAGCCCTTGCATAGAATATCCAGTCGCTTTAAATATTCGTTTCAAACCGGTATAACCTGGTTTTCCGCTTTGGTGATTCAAAGGGCGGGATTGCTTCATGAATATCCTCAATAAAATAAGTTACATATTAGAGATAGGATACGAGCAACTATAGAAGATTAGTCTTAGCTCGGTGCGCTCTGGTATTGATCCATATCACTTAATCTGATTGATCATTACACTATATTAAAATGATAGAGCATTTCTGTTGTTACAACATATTAAATATTACCGAGTAACACTTGTTAATATATTTTTGGTCTCAATTAAAGGTATATAACAAAAGATGACAAAGTTGGGGGGAGCCTGCTCTAGACAGGCTTAGTATCAGATTAGTTCGAATCGCCGACATCAAAGGCCAGTGCATACACTAGCCAGCAATGCTTATTTACTCTCAATCGCCAGTGGTATTTCGTCTAACACCGTGGTGCCTTTGGTGACACCATCTGCCAGTTTCAAATATTCACGGGTAAAAATAGGGCGGAATTTATCAGCGTCCATCGCCATGTAATTGTTTAATTGGCGATATAGGGTATACACAAAATTATCCCCAGTCGCAGCACGCTCCGCCGGACTCTTACGTTTAAATTTAAACAAACGCTCATAAGCTTTATCATGGTCGGAATGGCCCATTAATACGATAGACTCGCGCATGATCATATCCGCGACCACAGGTAAACTCGGCGGGAAATCATAAGGTAAACCATTGCTGCGACGCAGTGTTGGGATCTGCTCTGCGACCTTGATAACCGCTTCTGGCGCATATTTGGTAAATGTCAGCTTCCAGATATTAAATTGTGCCGAATCATAATCATAATTAAATGACGGAAAACTACTTGCAAGCATGGTGTACATAGTTGCAATCGCTTCTGTTTGTGGCTGAGTTAAACTAATTGTTTGTTCCATACGCCCTACTATTAAAATTTAGTGTTTAAATGCGTTAATCATCACCGTCGGTAAAACCCGGATCAATAAAGTGTGCTGGTAATGTTTTTAATGGCGCTTGTGTTACCGTTCGCTCATTCATCAAAGGTCGTGATTGTCCGCCGTTTTGCGCTGTCATGCCTACGGTTAACTTACTGATCCCCATATCAGCTAAGGCTTTATTTAAGTTGCTATCTTTACGACTGGCTCTCGACACAGTTTGCTTACCATTCAATGCTAACGATATCAGGCTATGCACACTCGTATCATCTTTAAATAATAGACCAAAAGCAAAGTTAACCGATTGATAATAGGGGTCAACCTGGGCACCATCAATCGCTAATTTAAGATCAGCTTCGGAGAATACTTCCAAGCGCAGTAATAACTTATCACGTTGCTCTGCGGTCATACGTAAATTAATGCCGACTGCAGTCTGGGTACGTTCAAGCCAATAATTAAAAATGCGTAACGCTGGAGAATCAGCTTGGCTGACTTCCATGCTATCCGCTAAACTAATCAGGCTCTCAATATTGCCCGAGTTAGTAAAAATATCATTAAAATTACGGCCCTTATTCACCAAGTCACGGCGATGGTCAACCCCATCTACCGCACGCTTGAGCTCTGCAATAGAATGTAACATTAATAGGCTGTGTAACTTCTCAAAATGGGCTTGCTTTGGCACAATATATTGTGATTGCTGTAAACGTTTAGATCTAAACCAATAGTCATAGACCTGTTTAATATCCGCCATTTTTTGTGGATCTTGCCTAATTTGATGGTAGTTCGGCATAAAACCACTTTGATTTTGGATATGCCTAACGCCTTGGCGGCTGAGCGTTGGTTGAAAAGGCTGACGCGCTTCAGAGGCGGGGTTGTTCATCGGCTTAATACTAGCTGGCGTATTCACCCGATTAACCGCTGATACGTCCTTAATATGCTGTAATTCTGTACTATCAAGTTCATACCAATCAAACGTTGGATTACGACTATTAAGCTGAATACATAACACTTTAATATGTTCGATAGTAAAACCTTGACGCATGAACTCATCACAGCGAACCCGGAATTTACTGTTATTGAAATTCAGCCGTTTCTGAGAATACTCGGCCACTAAGTCAAAAACCTGCTGGAAATATTGCAGGCTTGGATCCACTGCAGACACTGGCGCTGCGACCTGTTCTTTAAAGTCTTCATACATAATGGCATTATTGATGTACAAGCCTGTATCATCTTGCTGAAGATAGTTTTTATTAATCAGTTCAGTAATGCTATGCTGCTTATCAGATTGCAGCGAAAAACGCGAAAAATCCGCAATACGATCTTTATTCTTTTTACATAACATCCATACTAATAAGCGAAATGCAGCATCAGAAAGTGATGATGATTGCGCGATATGATCGGGCACGATAAAGTATGTGCTCTCCATTTTTCTATTCATAACTGTTTAACACCACAATGCCATATTTAATTACAACTGAGCAATACGCTAACCTAAAGTCTACCATAGAAGACTTACTTGCACCTTTTGATTCCTTTGCTTTTTCAGACTTTGTTACTGTTAATCCAGTATCGGCGCTGACAGTAAAAAAAGCAGACCAACTGGTGACAGCTCAAGGTTATGAAATTACATTAGAACTTTTGGAACAAAGTCACGCGCGATATATTATCGAAGCCTATTATGATATCACTGATAACAAAAATATCTATGCGATAAATGAATATGCGCAACCAATCAACTTATTAAAAAATCCAGGCTTCACCCGCATTTGCAGCATCTGCAATACCACCACGAATCGCAGTCAGGGGTTGATATTTAACCATCCGCAACAAGGTGACTTCTGCGCCCATTTAACGTGTGTAAAAAAACGCTTACCCGAGTTAATGCCATTTGTGCATTATTTACAAAAACTACCTGCATTAGTTAAGCATCTTGAACAACTGCAAAACAGTGTATTTAGCCAAAATTATTCATCCGGTGCCCCGCTACGTTTATACTTAGCAATTGTCGAAGACGAAATTCGCCAACATGGTTTTGTCAGTAAACAAGACGCGATCCAGTTTCATCATGACTTTAAGCATGCGAGTTACAACAAAGCAGCTCAGCGCTATAAAACATCGTCATACCCTAAAGACCTGAGTTTTGAGTTTGTAGAAAAAGCCATTTTGTATACCAAGCAAATGAAATCAACCAGTCTAAACGATAAGTTAAAACAGTTGTGTGGACAAAGTGTACTGGCTGAAAATGAACTCGCCACAGCGGCATTAATCATCTCGAATTACATCGTCAATAACCAAGGTTTATTAAGTCATAAATCACCACTAGCAACCGACAAAAAACTCGCATTACATAACGATGGCAGCAATATTAGCGAAACTTTACGCTTAAAAGGCAAACTGGGGGATTATGTACGTTGTCGTATCACAGTTAATAGCTGCAAGTACCAAATTGTGACTAAACGCTACGATATACGGGGTAAAGATGATATCGGTCGCGTGGTGCAATTTAATCATAGCCAATCGATTACTGAAAAATCATACATTTACATCAGTGGTTTTATCTCTAAGTTTTATCAAAATCAATACGGCTATACGGTCTCGGTATTGAAAGGCGTAAAACCATTATCTTCATAGCATGACTAGATCGCTTTTTGTCTGATGCCTAGCACCGCATAATTCCATGAATATAATATACTTTATAAGATCTAGATCGCAATAATTTGATTTCTATTACTAATGCCTCTCATAATACCAATTTATAACTAGGGTTGTTCATACCCAAGTTACTTGGGTATATAGGAATTTACCCAAGCTGGAGGCAATGGCAATGAAAATCAACATGCCAATTACGGATACTGAACAGTTTATGAAAGAAGGAGATATTCTTGTCTCCAAAACAGATCTAAAAGGCTCTATTACCTTCGTGAATAGAGCATTTCTCGAAATCAGTGGTTTTACCGAGGCTGAATTGTTACGTAAAAGCCACAGTATAGTGCGGCATCCAGACATGCCACCCGCGGCCTTTAAAGACCTTTGGGAAACAATACAACAAGGTAACCCTTGGACTGGTGTCATTAAGAACAGAGTGAAAAATGGTGATTTTTACTGGGTAGTCGCGAATGTCATCCCCATCAAGAAAAATGGCCAAGTGATAGAATATATGTCGGTTAGAACCAAACCGACTCAGCAAGAAACTAAAGAGGCTGAACTTACCTATCAGGCCATGAATGCGGATAACCAACCCCGTAAAAAACCACTTGTTACGCTCAAGAAAATACTCACTAACGCAGGACTAAAAACCAAGCTTTCAATATTGACTACCTTTGTCGCCTTTATCTTAATGGCTGGCGCACTTGTTCAATATGATAACGTGCACAAAATTGATACGGCTTGGGATAATTACCAAACGAACATTGCAGCGCGTAGTACGCTTATCAATGAGATAACTGCATCATTAGGGTATGGCGGTGTTATTCATCAATTCAAAAATTATATTCTCCGTCAAGATGACAATTACAGAGCTCAATTTATTCAAGGTTATACCGGATTACTGAGTCAAATCAGCCGTTATCAAGCCTTATCTGGTGTTAGTTCACTAGAACAAAACGCATTAAAAGACATCATCAATGTTGCAGAGCAATATCGACAGCATCTAGATAGCGTTCAAGCTCTCATCACTAATGGTGCAGGGATAAGCCAGATTGACGCCAGTGTGAAAGTGGATGACAAACCCGCGCTTAATGCCATTGTACAATTACAACAAAACTACGCATCACTCACACAGCAGGCCTCGAATACCCTGCATACGCAAATCGCCGATTCATTTATTAGTTTAGGTGCAGAAAGACTCGCTACGTTCCTTATCTTGGCCTTACTTGGCATAATGGTGCTAAGTCGAGCAATCATTAAGCCAATCAAGCAGCTCATTGGTATTTTCAGCAAAATCAATGAAGGTAAATACGAGAACAAATTTGAAATTCGTAATAACAGTGAATTTGGTAAATTATTCCAAGCAATTTACGTCACCCAGACCAAACTCAACTTTGATATTCAAGAGTCACGTTTAACCGCTGAAGAAGCATTACGTATCAAAAATGCCTTAGATAACGTGACAGCAAATGTCATGGTGGCAGATGGACAACGTAATATTATTTATATGAATGAGTCGGTTAATAAATTACTTAAGCACGCTGAAAAAGATTTCCAAAAAGATTTGCCCAACTTTAATGTCGCCAGTTTACTCGGCTCAAGTATCGATGTATTCCATAAACGTCCACAACATCAACAGCAGATGCTACAAGGTCTGTCATCTACCCATCAGGCTAATATCAAAATTGGTGGCAGAACGATGCAGTTAACGCTGAATCCGGTGACAAACGCAGCGAATGACCGCCTAGGTACTGTGGTTGAATGGAGTGATAAAACCGCAGAGCTGGCAATCGAACAAGAAATCGACGAGATTGTTGCAGCGGCGGCGAATGGAGATTTATCCAAACGTATTAACCTTGAAGGTAAGAATGAATTCTTTACGAAGTTAAGCACTGGATTAAATGAATTACTGGAAAGCTCATCATTATTTATTAGTGATGTTGGGGGCTTGTTCTCTCGTATGTCCGAAGGTGATTTAACCCAGTCAATTGAGCAAGAATACAACGGTGAATTTCAACAAATCAAAAATGATGCAAACAACACGATTGATAAATTAACGTCCATTATCAGCCAAATCCGTGAATCAGCAGATACGGTAAGTACCGCATCACACGAGATCGCACTGGGTAATACCGATCTCAGTCAACGTACGGAAGAACAGGCTTGCTCATTAGAAGAAACAGCCTCAAGCATGGAAGAGATCACGGCAACCGTGAAACAAAGTGCCGCCAATACCGATGAAGCGAATAAGTTGGCGACGGAGGCCAAAAATAAAGCCCAAAATGGCGGTAAAACCGTACAAGAAGCCGTTTCGGCAATGAAGGAGATCCTCACTGCGAGTAACCGTATCAATGACATTATTGGTGTCATTGATGAGATTGCCTTCCAGACCAACCTCCTGGCACTAAATGCGGCAGTAGAAGCGGCACGAGCCGGAGAACAAGGACGTGGATTTGCTGTCGTTGCTGCTGAAGTCAGAAATCTATCACAACGCTCAGCTGATGCAGCGAAAGAAATTAAAGACCTGATCCGCGACAGTGTTGAAAAAGTAAAAATAGGTTCATCATTAGTCAATGAATCGGGTGAGACATTACAAGAGATAGTGCATTCGGTTGAACACGTAGCCAATATGATTGCTGAAGTCAGTAATGCGGCGACAGAGCAATCTAGCGGTATTGAGCAAGTAAACCAAGCCGTGAATCAAATGGATGAAGTGACTCAACAAAATGCGTCACTGGTCGAGCAAGCATCCGTTGCAAGCTCCGCTATGTCTGAACAGGTCAATCACATGACCCAGTTAATCCAATTCTTTAAGCTAGTACAAACAGAGCAAGAAGAACAACAAATGCAAAATGTACCACATCATCAAGGTGCACAACGTCAGCAAGGTACCCAACCCCGCTCAACGAATGCGAACCGCAACCGACGCAGTGGACAACCACCAGCTCAGCCAGTAACGGCGCAGAAAAAGCAATCCAATGACAAGGCAATCGCCGCATTATCAAATAACGACAATTGGGATGAGTTTTAACTCATCATTAAACGCCACCAGACCCCAGGTAAACTGGTAAATCCGGTGGTTAACCACTTAACCTCGCCATCTTTAATAATTATGATGGTGGGGGTTACTTTTACTTGCCAGTCGCTGCCCAGCTCATAGTTTTTATCGTTGATCACATCAAAGTCATACTCATGATGTTGTAAGTATTTTTTCACCCGCAGATCTTCACCTGAGCTTAGCGCCACAGTAACCACCGGATAGTACTCCGACAACGTATCAACAGCAGGGCTAACAAAACTACACACAGGGCACCAGGTTGCCCAAAAATAAACGACCACGGCTTGATCTTTACTTAACTCAGCAAGATCGACCTGCTCACCTTTCAATGTCGTACCAACTAAAGCTGGAGGGTTATCTTTTGGTAAATCTTTGCCACGCCATACATCGACAGCAGTGGTAATAACCAGCGCTAACAACATAAATATTACTAATTGTTTTATCCAACCAAGTAGTCGTTGCTTCATCTAATCATTTCCTTTGGTCATACGCATACCAATATTAATACCAACTGCATTCAATAATGTGTGATTGATTCAATGCAATTGGTAGACTCGGTTGTTATTGCTTACGTTTAGCCGCAAGTGCCGCTTTAACTTGTTTCTCTAGTTGGCTATAAGGCACTAAACCACCGATAATTTGATCACCAAAGATAAGACCCGGCGTTCCACTTAGTCCAAACTCACGCATCAACGTCATACTTCTTTCAATTGTCGTTTCAGCACTCGCGGCCGTATTATCTAACCATTCATCCGTGCCGGTTATCTTACCCACTTTAGCGATAGCACCACTGTCTAAACGACTTGGACGCGACATTAACATTTTATGTAGATCAGCAAATTTTTCAGGTTCATTTTCCCACACAGTTAAGGCTAAATCAGTTGCTTCTTTCGAACTTGGACCTAAGATAGGTACCAATTTATAGACCACACGTACTTCTGGGTACTCTTCAACTAAACGGTCTAATAATGGTTCAATTTTCTTGCAGTAAGGACAATTGAAGTCAGTAAAGTAAGCAATGGTTAATTCTGGATTTTCAGCGCCCATCCACGGATCCATTTTGTTATTAAACAAAGCCGCTTGATTGTCATCTAAACTTTGATTTTGCTGCGCTTTTACTTTATTTTGTTCGTGTGCCTGCAGTGCAATAATCGCTTCTTTTAATATCTCAGGGTTGTTTACCAAGGCTTCTTTCAGCATTTGGTTAAACTCTGCTTTCGTATCGATTTTTACCGGTTCAGCCCACGCCATTTGTGTTGCTAAAAGAGCGGCTGAAATAGTGGTGGAAAGTGCTAATAATTTCGTTTTCATTGTTATTCCTATCTATTAAATTTGTTTTCCGAATCGTCATACCCCACGCATACACGCAGGGCAGAAATTAATGATTATTCGCCACTCGCTTGCTTAATTGCATTCATCACAGCATCGTCACTTAAAATGACCGGCAGTGGTATACCGCTTGGCGCCTTAGGCCCATAAACAATATTGAATGGCACTCCAAAACGGCCATTGTTTTGTAAATAATTTGTCACTTTTTCAGAACGAACAGTCCAATCACCTTCCATCGGCACCACATTTTCTGCTTGCAGTGTGCTGTATACAGGATCTTGCAATATCACTCCGATCTTATTGGCTTTACAGGTAATACACCAATCAGCGGTGATATTCACAAATACCGTATTGCCAGCTTGAACTTCCTGTTCGATTCGTACGGTATCAAGTTCTTGCCAAGCTAAGTCCTCAGGTAAACCATTTGACCATTTACTCGTTGTTAACGACGCCGCTAGCGCGACAGCACTACCAAGCAACAAGCCAACACTGACGCTGATAAGTACTGCGCGTTTACCTTTAAGTTTTATCATGAAACCAATAAATATCAGGCTAACAACACTAAACAAACCATAAATAGCAAGCGTAGGTAAGAAACTAGACAGCAAGGTCACTAGCCATAAACAAGTCAGCATTAACAAGCCAGCAAACACAGTTTTTACTGAACCCATCCAACGACCAGGTTTAGGTAATAGACTGACAAGGCTTGGGAAAGTGGCAACTAACAACCACGGCAGAGCCATACCAATCGCTAAGGCAGTAAAGATAACAAATAAAGTTACCGTATCAGCACCCAGAGCATAAGCAACCGCCGTACCCAAAAATGGTGCGCTACAAGGCGTTGCGAGTAATGTCGCGAACATACCCTGCAAGAAATGCCCACGATTACTGTCATCACCTACGGTTGCTAATTTCGTTTGTACATTTGACGATAAACTAAATTCAAATGCGCCTAACATGTTTAATGAGAACACAGCGGTTATAACAACCATGGCAGCAATAAACCAAGGACTTTGGAATTGGATACCCCAACCTATCGCTTGACCTGATACTTTTAATGCAAAGATGAAAGCGGCAAGTAGCCAGAACGACACTATGATACCAGCTGCAGAAGCAAGGAATTGTTGTCTGATTTTACCTTTCTCGAGTCTTGGCGCATCGATAATCGTGCTCAATTTCATGCCTAGAACGGGTAATACACACGGCATTATATTGAGGATCAAACCGCCTAATAAAGCGAACAGAACTATCCCGATCAGAGACTGGCCTGCAATAGTGACTTGCCCTGCAATAACAGGCGTCGAGAACTCTAACGCTTGCTCTGACGTGATGACGGTTAAGTTTAACGTTTTATCGATTAATTCAATCTCACCCAACCAACTACTGGCGTTAAATACCGCAATTAAATTATCAGCTGACTCTTCTACCGTCTTTAGTTTAAAGGCCGTGTCTAAGTCGCCATCGATCAATAATGTCGGGGTTTCACCCCAATTATAGCCAGATATTGTCGCTTGTAATTGACTGTTAGCGTGATCCCATACTAATTGGATCGCGTTATTATCATCCACTTTTTTCGGTACTTGAGTGATGCTTTTATTATATAAAAACATCGCGTCAGCATCCGCTTGCAAGTTTTGAATTTCAACCGACATGTTGATGTCATAGTCCGTTAACACACAAATAGTCGTACACGAAGATAAGGTTAATGTACCCGCTAATATTAACGGTTTATTAATGTCTTCGAACTGTAACTGCATGGGAAAACTGACCGAATCGGTATAACCATAAGTCTCTAATCCAAGCAATGAAAAATGCTTTGGTACTGGCCACTGCCAATTACTGTTAACAAGGTTTGTCGAATCTTGCCAATCAATACTTGGGGCGATACCACCTTCACCCGGCGAGCGCCAATAGGTTTTCCAGTCGCCAGAAAGCTTAACTTCAAGTACGGCGGGTACTGTGTTAGTGGTTGTATCCACTTGCCCAGTCAGCATAAAGCGTAACTGAATTGGTGGGTGTGATGGTTCTTGTAACCAACCTGTTGTTTGCGCCGAAATACTCGCCGAGATAAACAGTAAACAAGTTACAAATAAGGTTTTTATTGTCTTCAAATCATGTCTCCAAAAAGTACTCAAAGTCATCATATAGATACTTCAATACCAATTGTATTTAGTCGGTTGTCAATAAACAGGTTATGCAGAGTGCTTATCTTGTCAAGCGCAGTCACACATACCTTATCTATAGATGATCATAATAATTATTTAATATACCTGAGTTACAGAAAAGACTTAAGATTTTAATATCTAATAGTTAATATCAAATGGTTATTAACTATTAGCGACTTTAACTATGTCTAAGCTATAGCATCTTGAAGTAACTTGGGTATACAGAATATTACTCGTCGAACTTACACAAGATGAGATGACGGCGTTGCGAAGGTACAAATGTATTGGTGAGGTAGGTAATATTAAGCGTCTGGCGCGTGAAATAATGACT
Organism: Moritella sp. PE36; assembly: GCF_000170855.1. Classification (GTDB taxonomy): domain Bacteria; phylum Pseudomonadota; class Gammaproteobacteria; order Enterobacterales; family Moritellaceae; genus Moritella. The sequence continues at coordinate 66,293 of NZ_ABCQ01000009.1, forward strand.
GAACAGGATGATCATCAAAATGACCATAACCAGTTCATCTATGTGGGTACTGGCTTTTTGCAACAGCCGTTCTGTCAGCTTACAAACGCCATCACTGCTATCAGTATAACTGGCATTATAAAGTTCAACAGTCGTTGTTGCACTCAACGGTTCACCACTAGAGATAGGCTGATTAAATGCGTAAGCATTGTTAACCATACAAGCAATCAAAAACACGACTATTAATAGCAGGCTGATATTGGCATTGTTTGTTGGTATAGTGATGCGCATATTTTTTTATGATTAAGCTTATGGTTGAATTCGTCATAGAGTCTCTTTTTACCGATAATCAGTAAATATCACAAGTCAGGCTTATTAAAATTACCCTTCTTTACCAAAAATGGCTAATAATCGCTGCTTTATACTAAAATGTAGTGATGAATTTAATTAACTGCTGGTATTTTTGTGATTTTAGCCTAGAATCCCGCCCTCTAGTTCATTTCTCTTTATCCAGTGTTGATAACAAAACGTATCGCGATGATTAAGTAGAATGAAAAAGCACAAAAAAGTTACCTGAGCTAATCTCTGATAAAGTAGCTTGGGTATATAACACTGAATAATCGCTAGGAAATAGACACATGGCTAAAGGTAAAAAGTACGATTTTAATTTGGTATTAGTAGACGGCTCTTGGACTGCTGAAATCGTGAGAAAAATCACATCTAAAAAAACAGTTGTATCAAAAAGCCAAGCGGGCTTTGCTTCAGAAGAAGAAGCAAAGATTTGGGCTGAAACTGAATTAAAAGGTTTCTTACAAAACCAAATCGAACGTAACGCACGTCGCATTCGCCTCGTTTCAGAAAGCGTTGAAGAGAATGCAGAAGAGAGTGCTGAAGAGTCAGACGAATCTGACGAATCTGACGAATCTGACGAATCAGAAGCATCAGAAAAAGACGACGCTTAATATCTCCCCGATATAAGCAACGTCTTACTACCATCGCTAATTACGCTTAATTAGCGATGGACTCTCACATCAAATCTTTTATCGCTTGTAATACACCAACAACCTCAAACGCTTCTATCCGTCTTGTTCCCACATACAACAACGCATCACTTGAACCACCATATGCCTGCGCCAGAATGTTATAACGGATTTTCGCTTCACTGTTGTTATTAATATCCCATTCAATATATTCGATGCTATATGAATCAAAATCATCGCGAAGATCGCTACAGCGAGCACAGCTTCGAGTACTGTAAATCACCACCTTAGGTTGATTAAACTCATTAAAATGTTGTTTATAAACACGTTTATCTCGCCAAGAAAAAATGCTGTCGCCTTTTATCTCGTACAGAAACTCATTGTAGCTACGAGCATTAAACCCGTTATAGATGTTATTGCCCACCACCAATACCGGTAGTGTTGTGCTATCAACATATCTCTGTAATAGCTTTCTGCCTTCTGCATTGTCTTTTAGATCTATCACTTCAGGCTTTATCGATTTGCTTTTAAGGTGAACTAACGCAGCGTTACAAGGCGCACCACATTCGTCATGGACGAACAACAATGCTTTAGCAGTGCCACTGGCATTAAACGCCCCGTCCTTTTGCCAAATAAAACTAAGTAGGCTTGGATTATAGTGATTCACAAATGCAATCGCGGCTATAAGCACTATAAACTTTTTCATATCCCTTAATCCTTTCTATGTTGCGTTAACATCCATGGTCCACACTTGCGACTTTAACCATTGGAATAAGTGACATAACACTCATGACGCAGGTCAATATCTTACAAATTGTTAATGGGCAAAAGTGTACGAATTGTGAGTAAAGCAGGCAATCAGGGATTAGTATGAGATGAGCATTAACTTTCAATGTCTAATGCGTAACTAGAAATGTCGTCCTAATAATGGAGGAAATATGAGGACGTTAAAACGACCTCATATTTGGTAGGCGCTTAGCTTATAGTGGTACAGTTAAGCTTCTTGGTCAGCATGAGTCAGAATTAAATTGCTACCGTCAATTCTAACGTCTTTGTAACCCTTTAAATTTTCTGCAAGTCCATCAAGCACTTTTTCAGTAAGTGCTTCATCTGATAATTTATAAGTAGTTGTATTTTTACCAGACGTAACATCACTTTTAACTTCAGATTGAATGCTGTTTAATAAATGTTGAAGGTCATCATTGTTCATATTTAGACTCCATATAAATGTATATTGTTTAAGTTTTATTGACATTTTTTATGGTAGGCTTTTTGTTCTTTCTATTCAATATATTGTTTAAAATAACAAATTTTAAGCGTAATTTGTATCGCGTGGTATTTTTAGTATACGTTAGAGAAATAACTGCCCAAGAAGTAATTAATTAAAAACGCACAAATATTCTAGATTCAAACCGCATTTTATATTTAACTAAGTTGAGTGTGTATTTTCGTTTACAAGGAAGTAATAAAATGACTGAGTTAGCGACTACGGATTGGCTTGAATTAAGTAAAGATGCTGAAACTGGCATTGAGACAATCAGAGCGCATTTTAATGGTCATGCATATGATCCGCATTGGCATGACAGTTATTTAGTTGGTATCACTGAACAAGGCGTGCAACAGTTTAACTGCAGACGTAATACCCACACATCTTTATCTGGCGGTAGCTTTCTACTTGAGCCTGGGGAAATACACGATGGCAAAGCACCTGAATATGGCGGCTTTACTTATCGGATGCTCTACATCCCACAAGCATGGATAAAGGACAAATTTTTAGCCCTATTCGATAATATACCAAGTAGTTTTGAGCTTAACTTTGATTCCACACTATCGAGTAACAACGCACTGTCAGCCAGTATTTCATCTGCATTTTTATCGTTACACCATCAGGACCCGAAGATAGTGAAAGATGCTTGCTTAGATCAGATGTTAGAAAAACTAACCGCAAATTTAGATTGGAGTAAAAAACGGTCTAAATCAGTTAAGATTGATGCCATAGCGCTTAAAACACAAGATTTCTTACATTCCAACATTTATACCGATATTGGTTTAGAGGATTTGTCTCGCGCAGTTGATGCTGATAGATTTAGAATAAGCCGAGCATTTAAAGCCGCTTTTGGCCTAGCGCCTCATGCTTATTTGATCCAATTACGCTTAGTGAAAGCACGTCAATTACTCTCTCAGGGCTATCAACCAGTAGATGTAGCCAGCGAGCTATGTTTTGCCGATCAAAGCCATCTAGGACGCTGGTTTCGTCGAGTCTATAAATTAACCCCCGCAAATTACCAGCAACTCTGCACAAATCATCCAGACTATCGCTGACAATACCGAGATACTAATTACATCGTCACTTTAATGGTATCTTGTTATGACTACTTTATATTTAAACTTTTTGTTATTTGCTGTTGTTATCTCTATCACTCCAGGTCCAACAAACCTTATCGCGTTAACCCTTGGTCATCGATATGGCATTAATTCTGCTTTCGCTTTTATCATTAGTGCTGCAAGTTCTGCGTCGTTAATTCTGTTACTAACGTCTCAAGGTATTTGCCAGTGTATTTATTACCTATCCTCTGTTACAACAAACAATGGCCTGGATAGGCTGTACATGGTTAATCTGGTTATCATGGAAATTATATTGGACGCCCGCTACAGCAACAGCAGATAACAGTGATTCCTTTACAAAGCCGAGTTGGATTCAAGGTGCAGGCCTACAATTCATTAACCCTAAAACATGGTTTATGGCCATGACAGTCAGCAGCTTATTCAATACTGCTGACTCTCATAGTTTCAATCACAATCTAACCTTAGCAATAATATTCTTCTTCGTTGCTTGCAATACGCTTGTTTGCTGGACATTACTCGGACAATTAACAAGAAAGATATTAAGCAGCACAAAGCAAAGCGATACCATCAACAAAATTCTCGCGATCTTACTTTTGCTATCGGTGTTATCGGCTATGTTTACACTGTGATAAATAACCTTTGCGCTTAGCGCACTAAAAACGCGATAAATCGAGTGTGATGGGTGCGCCTAGCCATTGCACATACTCGGTGTGATCGCGTAAATCATCGCCTGTTACTGCATGTAGCAATACCGAAATCCCTTGCCTGTGTTCAATACACCAAGGCACAAACACCTCAAAATCGTCTGCTGTGAAAGAGGCTTGAAAACTCCACTGCGGGTGCGGCCCTACTGGTTTGGTATTGAAATTACCGACATAAAAGCCCAGCTCTTCACTGATATTCTTTCGTAATGCCTTAGCATGTACGAGTGATGATTCATCGAAATAAAAATGCGCATGATAGTCTGCATGACTGTTAACGGGCGTATCCATAAATACCTCATAAAATAGGGCTATAACTCTCTGTTATAAGAATGCCTTATAAAATTGTTGATAACACAACGGGCTCAACATAACACACAGGGCTATTGCTGAATACGACCTTTACTTTCTTCACATTTGACATAGAAATGCAGCTAAAACCGCCACTAAAACCAACGCCAAAAAACACTAAATGACGTTAATTTACAGTGATTTACACTTAATGTTGATTTACATTCTTTACCTTTGATTTACTGGTCATCGTAGTTTATTTTAGTATATGATAACGTAATACGAACAATTATCATTTGGATTTCACTTAATATGAAACTATCAGTTGTAGCTACTTTATTTGGTTTATTATTCTCTGCTAACGCACTTTCTGAAACGATCACGGTCTCTCACCAACTCGGTAAAACAACATTAGAAACGAAACCTGAACGTGTGGTAGTGATTGGCACGGGTACATTAGACGCCTTAGATTACTTTGGTATTAAGCCCGTGGCGGTAAGTAAAGCGACAACGATGCCAGATTATTTGTTGAAATATAAAACCAAAGAGTTCGCGTCGTCAGGTAGCTTAAACGAACCTGATTTTGAAACCATTTACATGCAAAAACCAGACGTGATCATTATTGGTTCTCGCGCCGTTGAATCTTATAAAGAACTGTCAAAAATTGCGCCAACAGTGATGTTCGCACCAGAATCGAATGGCTATTGGCAAAGCACCCAGAAACAATGGCGTATGCTCGCTGACATCTTTGAAATCCAACCTAAAGTAGAAACAAAGATCGCCAGTGTTGATTCTCAGATCACCGAAATTGCCAACTACAACAAAACCAACCACGTTAAGGCATTAACGGTAATGAGTGCAGGCGGTAATATCACCACGTTTGGTGCACAGTCTCGTTTCTCTGCTATTTACCGTGATTTTGGTTTCCAAGAAGCTGTGCCGAACATTAAAGAATCTCGTCATGGTGATCTGATCTCGTATGAATTCATTAGCAACGTCAATCCAGCTAATCTATTCATTATCGACAAAGACAAACTGATTAATAAAGATAAAAGTCGTACCCGTGAAGAGTTTGCCAATCCACTGGTTAAATCAACCGATGCCTATAAAGACGACAAACTAAATTACCTTGATATTAACGCGTGGTATATCGCACTTTCGGGTGTCACCGCAACCGACAAAATGATCCAAGATATGCAGCAATCACGCAAACTTTAATTGAGCTTACCTTGAAAAGTTATTATTTTTACTGGTATTACTCAGCATCGCATCGGTATTTATTGGCGTGGCTGACCTGTCTCTCTCTGCCATTTTAGCGGGCGATACTGATGCCATTGAGTTGTTATTAATCAGCCGCCTTCCCCGCTTATTAGCGATTTTACTCTCGGGTGCAGGGTTGAGTATTGCTGGACTTATTATGCAGCAGATCAGTCAGAACCGATTTGCGTCACCATCGACATCTGGCACCATTGAATGTGCCATGCTCGGCTATGTATTAAGTTTAGTCTTTCTTGGTCATGGCGATAGTCTACTGCTTATCTTTGGCATGGCGATAGCCGGTACACTGCTATTTATTCAGTTTATCCATCGCATTCAATTTAAGAACGCCATCTACGTGCCATTAATCGGTATCATTTTTGGTAATGTGGTGTCTTCTGCTGCTACCTTTATCGCTTATAAATATGATGCGGTACAAAACCTGTCAGCGTGGACTGTGGCTAACTTTGCCAGCATTCTGCAAGGTAACTATGAACTGCTTTATATTGCTCTGCCTATTTCCATTATTAGCTATTGGTATGCAACCCGTTTATCTGCGGTGGGCATGGGTAAAGACTTCGCTACCAATATTGGGCTGAATTACAAACAAGTACTGTTCATCGGCATTCTACTTGTGTCTGTGATGTCAGCGTCTGTGGTGATGATTGTCGGTCAACTGCCTTTCTTAGGTCTGATCGTACCGAATTTAGTGGCGCAATTCTACGGTGACAATTTACGTAAAAATATTCCACTGACGGCTATTATCGGCGCTATTTTAATTTTACTTTGTGATGTCATTGGTCGTGTGATCATCTTCCCTTACGAGATCCCGATTTCGATGATCATCAGCATGCTGGGTGGCACGGTCTTTATCTTCTTCATTGTAAAGGGGAAGCAAAATGTCTGATTCAATGAAGCTCACCGGATTGGCTGTGATCACCGTTGTCTTTACTTTTTTATTCATTGGCATTGGCTTAGATGCTTCGAATTATGAATACTTTTTATCACGTCGCGTGCCGAAAGTATTCGCTATGATCATCGCCAGCATTGCCATCGCGCAATCATCATTGGTGTTTCAAACCATTACCCATAATCGGATTTTAACCCCGAGTATTATGGGGTTTGATGCCTTATATTTACTCACCCAAGTTTTGGTTGTGGTTATCTTTGGTGGCTTTAGTGTCTTGCTATTAAACCCCTTTGTTAACTTTGCCTTGTCAGTCATGATCATGGTGGGATTTTCGTTATTGCTGTTTGGATTTTATTTCCGCAACAATAATGGCAAGGGTAACGTCATCACGTTATTACTGCTCGGCGTTATCTTCGGCCAACTGTTCAGCAATGTGTCGTCGTTTTTCATGATGTTGGTTGACCCCAATGATTTCTTAACCATTCAATCAAGCATGTTTGCTAGTTTTAACAATGTGAACCAAGAACTGGTTTATTTATGTATTATCCCGCTATTTGTGGTCAGTGCTTTGTTATTCAAATTAGCCCCTGTGTTAGATGTATTTTGGCTAGACAATGACAATGCAATTAGCTTAGGGGTTGATACTCGTCGCGTCACCAAGCAAGTATTAATTCTGGTCGCTATCATGATATCGCTATCCACCGCTTTAGTCGGCCCAGTGATGTTCTTCGGCTTGCTCGTGGCAAATTTAACCAAAGAATTCTTCCATACCTATCGCCATCACACGCTACTTATTGCCAGCAGTTTAATGGCAATGTCGATGTTGTTATCAGGGCAATGGATCATCGAAAAAATCTTTAGTTTTTCAACCACGCTCAGTGTGGTGATCAACTTTGTTGGTGGTTTGTACTTCTTATCACTGCTTGTTCGACAAAAAATTCAATAGCGTCGCTATTTAACAAATTCACTATTTATTAAAGCCATTATTTAATAAAGTAAGTAGGATACATAAAACGTGATTTCATTAACCAATTTATCTAAATCATTTGGCCAACACAAAGTTGTCGACCAAGTTTCAGCTTCTTTCATTAAAGGTGAAGTAACGGCGATCATAGGGCCTAATGGAGCTGGGAAAAGTACCGTATTATCCATGGCCAGTCGCTTATTAAATAAAGACAGTGGCAGCGTCATTATCGACAACCAAGACGTTGTAGATTGGGATACCAAAGCGCTAGCGAAAAAATTGGCGGTATTACGCCAGTCTAACAATCTGAATATGCGCTTTACCGTGCGAGAATTAGTGGCCTTTGGGCGCTATCCTTATAGTCAGGGTAAGCTAACCACCAACGACAATGACGTGATTGACAAAGCCATTGGCTATTTAGATTTAACACTAATCGAAAACAAGTATCTTGATGAACTCAGCGGTGGTCAACGCCAATTAGCGTTTATCGCCATGGTCGTGGCACAAGATACTGATTATGTATTTTTGGATGAACCACTGAACAATCTCGACATTAAACATTCATTACAAATCATGAAAAACATCAAAACCTTAGCGCATGAATTAGGTAAAGCCGTTGTTATTGTGATCCATGATATCAACTTCGCGTCTTGTTATTCAGACAATATCGTGGCGTTGAAGCAAGGTAAGGTGGTCGCTAACGGGTCAGTGGCTGAGATCATCAATCAAGCAACATTGTCAGCAATTTACGATACTGATTTTGATATTCACGAAATCAACGGCAAACGAATTTGCATGTACTACGGGCAGTAATAGCAACCACATTATTAAGGGGATACATATGAGTAAGAAACCAAGCAGCAGAGTATTAACCGTAATAGCCAACCAGCAATTAACGCATAATATGCAACGCATTAGCTTTCAGGCTGACGACTTGTCTGATTTTCCAGCTGATGCCGAAGGTGGCTATATTAAGCTACTGTTCACTGAGCAAGGTGATACCGATATTTCAACGCTTGGGACAGATAAAAACCCGAAAAAGCGTACTTATACCATCCGTCATTTACGCCAAGCGCTCAATCAATTAGACGTTGATTTTGTTCATCACGAACACTCGGCTATGGATAATTACAGTGGTGGCTTTGCCGCTGCGTGGTCTCAATCTGCAACCACTGGTGATACCATTTCGATTGCGGGACCAGGGATGCTTAAACCCGTCAATATAGATACCGATTGGTACTTCTTAGTCGCAGACATGACAGCTCTTCCAGCCTTGTCTGCGCAACTCACTAAGCTACCAACAACAGCCCATGGTTATGCGGTTATCGAAATTAATCATGAAGACGACAAGCAACTCTTAACCAAACCCGAGGGTATTGAGGTTATTTGGGTTATCGCTGATGAAGCTAAAACAAACTTACCTCGCCAAGTGAAAGCATTAACGTGGCAGCAAGGTGAAGTATCGGCTTGGTGTGCCTGTGAGTTTTCAGCTATGCGTGCGCTACGTGTTTACTTCAGAAATGACAGAAACGTCGACAAAGACAATATCTATATCAGCAGCTATTGGAAAACGGGCTGTACTGAAGATGGTCATAAGATTGCCAAACGTGATGACAATTTGGCCGAGGAAAGTGCTGCATCATAGCGTTATAACAAAGACAAAAACAGTAACCACTGAGGTTAATATCATTGTTAATCCCCCCTTTTCAGTCATTTTCAAGTAAACTGGCCCGGTTTTGTATCTTTCTAACACGGGCTAAATTATTTTGCATACTCTATCTCAGCTAAAATCTGGTGAATTAACAGGTATTAAGCGTTTAACATTATCAGACAACCTAACCGCTTTTCCATTAGAGATCTTGTCACTGGCGAGCAGTTTAGAGATCCTCGACTTATCGAATAACCAGTTAACAACGCTACCAGCAGAGATTGCCCAGTTAACGAAGTTGAAGATCTTGTTTGCATCAAACAATCAATTTGTAACGCTACCTGAAGTACTTGGCCAATGCCCTAACTTAGAAATGGTTGGCTTTAAATCAAACCAAATTAACCAAGTACCTGAAAATTCGCTACCAGTAAAACTACGTTGGTTGATCTTGACGGATAACCGTCTTGAAGTTTTACCGGATTCATTAGGCGAACGTCCACGCTTACAAAAATTAGCACTAGCGGGCAACTGTTTGACTGAGCTACCTCAGACTATGTCTCAGTGTCACAACCTTGAACTGGTACGTATTTCCGCTAACCGCCTAACAGCATGTCCAGAGCAATTATTTGGTTTACCTAAGCTGGCTTGGTTTGCATTCTCGGGTAATCCATTCAGCCAAACTAGCGTATCAATTGATAGCGTGCCGCAATTAGCATCATCAAGCTATACATTGCAAAACGTACTGGGACAAGGCGCGTCAGGCGTGATCTCAAAAGCAGTGTGGAATGAGCAACAAACGCAATTCCCTGATGAGATTGCGGTAAAAGTATTTAAAGGTGAAGTGACCAGTGATGGTTATCCAGAAGATGAGTTACAAGCTTGCTTAAAAGTCGGTAACCACCCTAGCCTAGTGCAATCGCTTGCGCAGGTAAAAGAAGATGGTTACTTAGCCCTGATCATGAACTTGATCCCAGCACACTACGCAAACTTAGGCTTACCGCCATGCTTTAATAGCTGTACGCGTGACACCTTCCCAACTGGATTTAGCTTGTCTATTTCGCAAATTGACAAGATCGTGGCACAGATGGAAGACGTATTTGCTCATTTACACGACAACCAAGTTTGCCACGGTGATCTGTACGCGCACAATACCCTGTTTGATGTGGATGCGAATATCATCTTTGGCGACTTTGGAGCGGCAACTATGTATCACATGTTAACGGATACACAGCAAGCGCAAGTGAAACAAATTGAACACCGCGCATTCGTGCATTTCATTGATGATTTATTAAGTGTTTGTGTTGAAGCAGACCAAGGAAGTGAAGCGTTTAAACGCCTTAAACTGCGCGTTGGTTAAAGGCTGATTAGCTAGCCCATTTAACTCACATCAAGATAACGAATTGACTGATATTAAATGGGCGCTAAGATAATGATGATAATTTATATTTTTACTAAAGCTTAAATTTATCGTTCTTATAACGTGCCATTGCAGCAACGTCTTTATCTACAACAGTTTGCCCAACTGGGGCAAGTGAGATAACCGCTAATTTCAAATGTTGCAGCGCAAATGGAATACCGATGATAGTCACAAAACAGGCTATCGCAGACATCACATGGCCGATTGCCAGCCAAACACCCGCAAAAATGAACCACAACGCATTACCAATGAAACCAACACTGCCGGTACCGATATCTTCAGCGCGCGTTAATTCGTCTCGATAGATGGCTTCTTTACCAAATGGGAAAAATGAGAAACCGGCGATAACAAAACAAGAACGCCCCCAAGGAATACCAACGATACTAATAAACGCTAATATGCCGAATAGTACCCATGCAAGTCCCATGACTGCGCCACCAAACAGAAACCAGATTATATTACCAAGTGTTCTCATGTTATCGCCCTATATCGATTAAATATAAATTAATGCAGTACATTGGCTTTTGACTGCAAAAACACAGTTAAATTCAAAATTTATCTACCCTATCGATTATCTAGTTTAGAAAATTTTAGCTTTCATTATATGCTGAGGGCCTGCAGCACCACCTAGGTATAACTCGCCTGTATCTTGCAAACCCGCTTTTTGATAGCAACTGACAGCCCCGGGATTCTGACAATTCACCGTCAAATATAGCGAGTGATAGTGAGGGTAGTTTTCTTTAAGGTATGGAAGCAGTGCCTTTACCGCATTACTACCTATGCCTTTGCCTTGCAGTTTCGCATCAATGACAAATGTTCTAAGCCCAACGCTCGGTTCTGAACAAAATCCGAATGTTGACGAATAAGCGATATCAATTTTAAAAAATCCAACAACGTCATCATGATACTTGATGACATGAAGATGCATGGTTTCGCTACTATCGGCAAGAAACGCGTCCACCGTACTGGCAAATTTAATCTGTTCTTCAGCTAACGTAATGTGATGAATCGCACTCATATGTGACGCATTTAATTTTTCAATGTTAATCATAATCAGTCACCTCGTCTTAAATACAGTAAGTAAATACAGTAAGTAAATACAGTAAGTAAATACAGCGTTAGCATACTGATATTTAATTTAAAATTATTAATTAAAAATAATTAGCTAGATTCAACCTGCGTCTTAATTACAGACTTTTCACGCGTCAACCACCAGCAAATTAACGAGGCGATTGTCACCATTACCACGCCCTCCCAGAACTTAGTCGTCAACTCGATATCCAATATCATTGCCGAAAAGAAGGTCGATAAGATTGGTGTGAAATAAGATAACGTGGCTAAAAACACCATGTTGCCACCAATAATACCGATATTCCACAGCGCATAACCACTGCCCATCACGATACCCGCGAGTAACAAGTCAAACGTCGCTTCAGTCGTAAATACCATGGTAGGTTCATTGCTTATCAAGTATTTAATCCAAAGCACAATCGCAGTGCCAATAAAGAACCAAGTAATACCATTCATACCGTTGGCGAGTTTCTTGGTTACATTACAATATAGCGCCCAAATAAAAGCTCCAACAAACGCCATTGAATAACTGGCCGGATTGGTCGCAATATTACTGCTTAATTGACTAATAGAAATACCGTCATCACCGCCCACGGTCCATGCGACACCAAAAAATGACAACGCAATTGCAGGGTAAAGTAACTTGTTAACGGGTTTATCACTGATAAATACCGCGAGCAAGACCGTTAACGAAGGCCACAAGTAGTTAATGACGCCCATTTCTACCGCTTGGGTGCGGTCGTTTGCCATGCCTAATGCCAAAGATAAGCAAATCTCATAACTGATAAACAGTCCACCGCCAATGAGTAAATAGCGAGGCGGAAAGCTTTTAAGCTTAGGAGCACCTAAAACAATCAGCAAAAATACAGAGCTGACAGTGTAAATCATCGCAGCGCCGCCAATCGGCCCTAATTGCTCGGCGACATTACGGATGAGCCCGACTATAGTGCTCCACAGTAAAATTGCCAAGCACCCTGCAAGGGTAAATTTGTGTGTATTAATCAATAGGATGCCTTTGAAATAATTCAGTAGTGAGTAGGTCAAGTCAAAGAATGACAAACATGCACAATACTACTTTTCTTGGTATAGGGGGTAATAAAATATCGGGGGGGAGTTTAATCTTGGTTTGAATTACAGAAATATTCCTCGCATCACGAAAGATGCGAGGAATATAAAATGATTATTAGCTACGGCTAGTCACGTCTAACAAATGATAACCAAATTGTGTTTTCACTGGGCCTTGAACTGTATTTAAAGGCGCAGAAAATACCACTTTATCGAACTCAGGAACCATCATACCCGGGCCAAACTTGCCTAAATCACCGCCTTTAGCGGCTGAAGGACAGTTTGAATTTTTCTTCGCAACGTCAGCAAAATCAGCACCAGCTTCGATTTGTGCTTTTAATTCATTACACTTTGCTTCGTCGTCTACTAAAATGTGTCGTGCAGTTGCTTGAGCCATGTTTTTTTCCTTTGTTTTACTGGGGGGTATAAATTAAAATCAGTGTAAGACAAAAAAATAAAAAAGGCGAGGAATGGTTAATATCCACCTCTACTGTTTAACTACATCACGCTCATAATTTAACCTTTTTGCTGCATCTATCGCGTAGTGTCCTTTGTCCGTGTATTAGAATAAAAATATAAACGAAACTATCAACACCGCGTATAAATCACAATTGAATAGCGAAAACCCATACTTTTTTGAGCTGATTAAAGGCCTTACTAGCGAGCATATGACAATGACGTAATTTAGCAGAGGGAATGACAGCATCTTCGTCACTCTCTACAAACTTTCGTAATATGAGTCTCTCCGTGAATCACATCTATATCATCCCTGTATTTGACGTCAAATTAGCTGTCTTCACAAAACCGAAACAGGTACCCATTAGGGTCTTGCACAATGAATTGTTTTTGAGTGGCTAGCTGGTCGTTACATTCGTAGGTTTTCGTTTCCAGTTCCATATAAATAGAGCTTGGTGATAATGATTGAATACGATCATAGATATTATCAATATCAATTGTATCCCATTGGAAATTAACACCGCGACCAAATGGTGTATTCATATCACCCGTTAGCCATTTTCTTCCTTCACTATTTAACCCTTCTAACATCAAATCAACACCGTCTAACGTTAGAAATAGAAACTGTTCTTCTGGGCGTTGATATTTAATACTAAAGCCAAGAATATCGACATAAAAGTGCTTGCTTACATCTATATCGACACAATAAAGCTCTGGTACAACCCTTAAATTCATCAGTGATGTCCCTATCTAGACACAATAAAATCCAGTTAAAGACTAGCAACATTAACCGAGTTTGACGGTTCATTAACAGTTACCCTTCTTTGCCTGACCTGGTGGGCAGAAGTGACCTTTTGAGTCATGATTATCCTTTGTACTCACTTTTATTTCTACGTTATCAACTTCCCCCTCTACACGGGTTAGCTGACAACCGCCAAGTATAAACAAGGTACATAGCATCAAAATTAGAGTTTTCATAAACCAAACAAACCTTACTTTGTTTTACGTGTACTACTAATACTAGTAGAAAGATCATTTACGAAGACAAACGGCTGCAATAAAGAATCAAGCCACAAAAGATATAACTAACATTGGCTAAGCAAATACGGGCCTAAAAAAACTACGCTCATAACTCACAATACAGTTTGTTTCTTCTGCGAACTGAAAAGCTTTTATACACTCTTGATCATCAAATGATTTAATTCGATATTCCTCGTAAGCAGCCAAACTTGGAAACGTAAATAACGCCAATGCAATATTGTTTGCACCTTCCGATGGCAAAAAATAACCATTGTGCTGACCACCAAATTTCTCAACCAGTGGGATCCACATTTTAGCGTACGCTTCAAAATCTTTAACCTTTGAAGCGTTAATCACATATCTCAAATAACAAGTAACCATATATACCAACTCCCTTTTAGTAATGCTTATATTTCCCGTTTAATCGTGGTGATATTAAATCAAATTTATTCAACATCTACGCTCAATTTTTATTGTATAGGATCATTAGGTGCGTAAACAACTAAGCCATTTCACGCTTGCAGTTAAGCGATATTCATCCTAAATACTCTTTTAGTTGAGCCATGATCGGCGGTATTGTCGGGGCACAGATGCTAGGTACTGCTTCAATATCAAACCAGCTCACTTCACGACATAAATGAGGTTCGGCATTTATTAGTTCACCTTGCCAATCATCGCACACGTAAACATAATGCTGACAATCCACATTAGGATCAGATAATTGAATTAAGAAATTAAGATTGATAGGCTCAACACCCACTTCTTCTAATGACTCGCGTAACGCACTTACTTGCGGGGTTTCGCCAAGTTCAATTCGACCATCAGGAAGGCTCCATTGCTGATCGAGAAACTCGGTATTTTGACGAAAACCAAGCAGTACTCGAGAGTCTTTAACGAAAATTATTTGGACTACATCTTGAATCATTTTAATCCTTAAACATGGTTTTCTCTACGATTTAATGCCCATATGTATTGTGAATTTAACAAAAATATAACTAACTCAGCTCAAGATTGACTTATAAAAGACGACTTTTTATTTTATAACCATAGGCTAATTTGAGCGATTAACAAAGCAGCCACTTACCATTTCACGCCATCTGTTTGACAGCTAATGCCAGCCGCTCTAAAGTGTGCTCCAACCCTTCATATGGAGCAAAGATGCACTCACCTTATATCAATACTTGTTTCTTAAACGGATTTAGCTCTCTCGTGCTTTCTAAAGGTGGAAACGTGTCTGCTCTTTACGAATCAGTTGGTTTAGATAAAGCTATATTTTCAGAAGAGAGTTTGCTTATTCCTTATGACAAGTTTGTCTATCTTTTGGAGGCCGCAGCGGCGCAGTTAGACTTCCCCGACATCGCGATGCAGTTAGCTCGACAGCAGGATATGATGATCTTGGCACCATTAGGTTCGATGCTCAGCGATTGTAATAATGTCTCGGAAGCATTAGAGGTGATCGTTAAATACCTAAAGATCTTAGTATCTGGCTATCAAGTGGATATTCAGGTACAACAAGACCACTTCACAGTAAGCTTTTATCTTGAACAGTCTCATATTCAGGAGTTAGTGCAGTATCAAGATTATGCAATGGCGAGTGCGGTAAATATTCTCTATGGGTTACTCGGTAGATCTTTTCCAATTAGAGCCTGTTATTTTCTTCGTAATGAACAAGATCAACAACGAATTTCTGAATATGCCCAATACTTTGGCTGTCCGGTCGCTTTTAATAATCATACCCTTTCACTTACCTGTGACAATTCGGTTCTACAGCTCGACATCGGAAACCTTGTTAAACAGCTTAATACCAGAATCAATAATACCAAGCCAGTACACAACGAATGCATCGTGAAACGGGTTTCAAATGCGATTAGTTTTTCACTAACCAATAGCGTATATAGATTAGAAGATATTGCATCATCGATGCATTATAGTCAGCGTACTCTCCAGCGTAAATTAGGTGAACAAAACACCTCATTCAGCGCGCTGCTTGATTCCGTCAGATTCAATATGGCGAATCAATATTTGAAAAACTCTTACTACCGCCAAACGGATATCGCAGTACTACTTGGTTATAATAGTTTAAGCGCATTCAGCCGCAGTTATCATCGCTGGAGTGGTATTTACCCTAATGAAGCTAGAAAACGAATGCTAAAAGAGTAATCAATCTCTGCGCCTAACGTTATAATTAAGGATTATTACTTAGCGACCAAATATGTCAATATTTCCACAATTTGGCTTGGTGTAGTGGCCCAAGATTGCGCCGAACCATCAACTTCTTTTAAAGCATGGATCAGGCTTTCATCATGCAGGGTAATATAAGGTTTACCTAAAGCCGCACAGTAACCAGCATCGAAGGCAGCGTTCCATTGTTTGTACTTTTCACCAAAGCGGATGACTGCAAGATCACAATTTTTTATAGCCGTTTGAATGCGAATGGCATTCACTTTACGGTTTTCCCCAAAATCAAAATGATATCAAAGACAATTAAAACTGATAATTAACAATTACTTACAAACAGAAATCACGACATTTTCAATTGACAACTATCAAATAAGGTATTAGCCTTTAACTAACTAAATAATTTATCAATGGTGTTAATGTGGATACGGGACAATTAAACTACTATCCGAAGCTGAAAACGATCTTGTCGGAGAAATACAGTTCTGAAATTAAAGACATTTTATCATCCATATGTCCAGAAAGCTCAGTTGGAATATTGAATATATATTCAGTATTCGTGGATGTCGCAGTGCGACAATCTGGTATTCCATATAACGCATTAGACATCAAAAATAATGAAGGTAAATTGAATCACCACTTTTCAGCTTTAATTGGCTTTGTATATTGCGAAATGACCAACATATCTATAACTGCGCGTGGTCACTATAGCTCTCTGCTCAAAAGAACGATGAGCCGATTAGCCTCTCAATATAACATGTCATTACAAGATATTAAAATTAGGGTGTCCAAAATATCTGATGATGTTCAAAATTGCATTACACAGTACCAGTCAATGAATGTGAATGCATCACTCGTTGAATATTACTCAGGTTGGGCGTGCAAAAGTAAGGAGTTGCAATCAGTAAATCTGCACATTGCCCGGATACATGATGCTTATGGCTCTGTATTCACAAAGAAAATTTATGTAACGATATCAAACTATATACGAACCCAAAAAATCACATCAGCAAGGGGCATAGTACCTCAACTAACATCACTTCTAAATGAGTTCACAGAGCACTGTTTAACAATCAAGGCTTTAAAACATTCACTTAAAGCTGAAAACTCAACCGCATTCATGCTTAACGTTTTTAACTCCATGTTACTAAAAACAATAATAAACGAACAAGATGTAAGATCTTTTACCGTTACATGGTCTTCCGCTATAATTCCTCGTTTCACCTCTTGCTTTATTGAAGCTGGCTTATTTGAAGAACCGTTAAAGCCCTTTATTACACCTCTATTTAAAGGGCCAAAAACCAGTTCTCAAGTTATTTCTTTGGGTGGCAAGTCCACACAAGAGGAGAAGGATAGATGGTTTGTTGATATACCACTTGAAATCAAAGATGAGGAGACGTTAAACATTATTCATCAACGTCTTAATCGTGACCTTGAGCACATTAGAGTTGTTAGTCAGCAATTAGTCGATGACATAATCCAACGACATGGACGAAATATTGCTTACATAAAAAAGGGTAAAGTAAAGCCTCATCCTTACCATTGGTCAATGAATGTGCCCGCAGGATCTAACTACTTAGAGACTACAATAGCAACATTTTATCACCACGGGTTTGGAGTAGGCAGTGATACAGGGAGTTTTTTGGGATTCCCTGGTGAAGGTTCCAAATTAATTCACGAATTAAATCTACCCACTAGCGATACCCTCATGGCTTTTACTGCCCTTCTTGTGTTGGAACATCCTAAAATCACTCCAAGCTGGCTGCAAGAGTGGGTATTGTTTGATGAAAAAAACACTAAGGTAGGCTTAAAGCAAGTTGGAAAACAGTGGATTGCGATTAGCTATAAGAATCGCAAAGGTCCAGGTATGGCTCAACAGGAGGTGGTTTTGACTGAATATTCAAAGATTCTTGTTGACGGGTTAATTGAGCACACTCAAATTGCAAGAGAAGCATTGAAAAAGAAGGGGGGCAATGATTGGCGCTACATGATGCTTACAGCAAATGTACAAAAACCACGTAGAACTTTACACTTAAACGCACGATTAGCTAATGCATCTAACTATCAAAATTCGCTTGTGGTTGATTCCTTTGATGAAAATGGAGTGCTTATTCTAAGCAAGTCTGACGCCAAAGGTTTAGCGTCTTTAATCACACCTAGAGGTATTCGTAAAGCTCGAGGACTTCAAATCTATTTAGAAACTCATTCAATCAAAGCTGTAGCGGAAGCACTTGGTCATAAAGAGGCTAAGCTGGAAATACTAAAGTCATATCTTCCGGAATCACTGATGGATTATTTTAATTCAAGATGGGTTCGCATATTCCAAAACGCGATTATTTTTGAAGCTTTGCAGGATTCTCCTTACCTATTTGACGCATTAGATTTTGACGCGAAAGCACTCGATGAATTCTTGAAAAACCATCGGTTAGGTGACTTACCCGAACACCTTGAACGAGCCGGTTCAGGCATTGAAGATGAAAAAAAACAGATTCAAATAGAAGAGTTAGATGAGTTAACGTTTACGTTAAGCACGCCATTATTTCAAGTGTTGATTGCGATTCAACATATTATTGAAAATGCCGTAGAAAAGGATTTATTCAGTCCAATTATAGAAAAGTGGTACGAATCCGCAGTTTTCGTTTTAAGTCATTTCTCCTTAATTAAAAAAGCTAAAAGTTACAGAACACCTCCTTTGGAAGCCAAATCTCTTTATGACAAAGCTCTGAATAACCCTCTTAATTTAATTTCCTTCAAGGAGAATATGCTGTGTCGTTAAAGTTAATTGAAAGTATCGCTAACGCTTCTACCACTCTTTCAGAGCTTACAAAAGAAGATTTAAAATCAGTAGCTGATGTATCTGTCGCAAATGGCGATTTTAGAGCGCTAGAGGTTATAACCAATAGCTTTACGAATATTTACGATTACGATGAGCACAATCCCTATTGGTTAGAGTCCAAATTTTCATCATTTACTTGGCACATAAAACTAATAATCAACAAAAAAGTAATCAGGAGGGTTATTGACTGGGATGCTGTTATTCTGAGCAATGGTTCAAAACTTACAAGTAAAGATAACGCGCCTTTACTCAATGCTTTTAAATACTGGATAACTGCAACCGATAATCCATTAGAAAACGGCGGAAAAATAAACACACAAAGCGCAATCAATGCAACCATCTTAAGAGTTATCGTACTTATTAACAGTTTACTGATTCATGGCGACATTATCCATCTTTCATCGCAACACCTGTCAGGTCTAAATGATGATTTTTTAATGGACTTATTCGTTAAATTAGGTACTGGCGGTGTAGAAAATGGGATTTATGATTATCACAACAAAGTCCGTAAGTTTTTACTTCAAAAAATAATCCTAATTAGTGATGACGATGCTAATGATTTCGAAAAGAAGCACCCGTTTATTACACGCTCTTTACTTGATGAAGACAAAGTGTTGCGCCTATCTATCGCAGAAAGGATTAAAGCTTGTTGCTGGCTTGATAGCATTGGTTATTATCTGCAAAAATCGAACACTAAACTTCGTGGAAATCGAACTACAACGCTTCTTACTGGTTCTAATTCAGTGTTGTTCGATCTACTTTATGCTAATCAAATAATACCCACTCTGACCACTTCCCTTTCATACATCGAAGAATTAAAGCTTGGTGACAAAAATCAAAGGACAGAATACCTCGTCATACCCAATAAAGATATTTCTACAGTTTTAAGTGAGCAAATTCTAGTAGTATATATCAATACCTTCAAACTACTTAACGTCGTAAATGGAAGGAATGAGGTAAGCAAGTTTTCACCGACAGCAATGAAATACATATCATCAACTCGTATTAAAGAACATATAAAGCTTAGAATAAATGGGCGAACCAAAACACTCCCTCCCAAGCTAGTGTTTAATTTAATCGAAGACTGTTATGAGTTTGCTCGTAAGTATCAAGATGCCATTTTAGATTCTGTATTACTGGTATTTAAAGAACAAACTAAAAAGAACAAAGATAAAAAACACGTTTGTATTGATGGCAAGCAAACAACAAGAAGCGAACACACTGATTGGGTAAAAAACGAAGCAATTACGTTGGTTCATGATAACTTAAAAGAAATGGGCGTGGAGCAGCTTTATGTTTCTCGTACTGATAGCAATGCCTTTAACAAAAGGCGTAATAATCATGGGTTATTTGATCTATACCATGTGCTAATGGGCTCTATTCAGATATTGACGGGTGTCATCATGGCAAAGCGTATTGATGAGTTAATCAGCCTGAAGCCTCAAGGAAATCTATCCCCGCACCTCGACCCATCGAGTGAAAAAGGTCAAAAAACAGATTACCAATTAACGACAATTGTTATGAAGTCGGGTATAGGAGGTGAGCACGGAAGACACGCAACCATTAAACGTCCGATACCACGTTCCTTTGCTTTACTTATATGGAAACTAGAGCAATTTAATCAGTCCATTATTGAGTTTGGACTCAACAAAGGGCTGTTACTTCTGTTTAATAACTTATCCCTCAACTCATTTACCTTATCTAGCATTAATCCAAATACATATAGTGCTCATTTAAATGCCGTCTGCGATTATTTCGAAACGCCGCTTGTGAAATTTGGAGATAATGAATTACGTCGCTATTACGTTCGCCAACACCAATTACGACGATTTATTGCGATGGTGTTCTTTTGGTCAAAAGGATTTGATGGTTTAGACACTTTACGCTGGATGCTCGCTCATACTGATATTGAACACTTATACCGCTACATCAGTGAAACTGAAACTGGTGCCGTTCTAAATGGTGTTAAGGCATCTTACATTGTGGAGGAAGCACAGAATCAAAAACTTGAAAATATTGATGCGTTAGCTGATCTTATTGCCAAGCGATATGGAGTAGCGAAAGAAAACATCTCACTTTCAACAGTTTCCGAAGCTATTGAAGATTATGACGATGGTTATCAAACTATTCCTAGCATTGAGCAATTGAAAGACCAAGAAGCTCTAGAATCTCAGGTAATTGAACTTTTAGACGATGGTTTAATCACCCTTGAACCTGAATTTTTTACGGTAACCCAAGGTGGGAAAAAGATTAACGATTTTACACTAACGCTTCAAGTCAAAGAACTAGATTAAGGACGATAAGATGAATACATTAGAAATCAATCAAAAGAAAGTTATCGAAACAAAAGCGCTACTCTTAGACATTATCAAAGAACCCTCTAGATTCAAAGAAGATGATAGATTGAGACCAGCCCTAAAATCTCAAAATGGGCTAGCGAAATACACTAATATTGAACGAGGTATCGCATCTTGCACTCTAAATACACTCAAGAGCGCTTCAGAACCTTTGCTTGTTCGAGGCTTTACTGAACTAGATGAATTGCGTAACAGCGCAAAGGACACCATTGAAAGTGCAATTCTAGGAGATAAAGCCACAAAGTCAACTCGAACAGGTTTGAGGAACAAAATTGATAAGTTGGAAGCTCAATTAAGCACAATGCAAAAAAGTGATTTTTTATTAACCGTACTCATTACTGAATTGCGCGGTGAACTAAAAAAAATGGCTCATTCAAGTGATAGTTCAGAGTTAAGGCGAGCTGAGTACCACCGTATCAATCGTATAATTGAAGCTAAGCTAAGCTATACACTGCATGGTAAAACTTAGTATGCCAATAACTTATTTAAAAAATTTCGAGCGTTGGGATTTCTACTCACCACTTAACCAAAAATTACAAATCGTCGATGCAAGCTACACACCTTTTATCACTTATAATAACGGTATGCCTTGCAATGAAGCTAATATGTATATGCACAAGCAGCTTACTGCTGTTAGATCGAGGCGTATTAAGGGTGGGACATTAAAGACCTACGCCAAACTTATTCATCATTTAGTTCACTATTGCTTTAAAAACAAACTCCGTTTTAGCCAACTAACCGATTCCTATTTTACCTTATTCGTTCATTGTTTACAGGGTGAGCGAGATAAATTAGGTGAGCTTGCACGAAGTAATAATCATGTAATTCAAATAGCTCAACGCTGCCTCGACTTTTTAATGTTTGTTCAGTATTATCATGATCTTGAGCACTTTATTGGAACAGGTAACGAAAATAGGCTAAAAGTTACCATCGAGAAACATCGCATCGTAATTGAAGGCTCAAATAACAAGAAAGAAATCGAAGTTATTACTCATAGTTGCGTACCAACAAAAGACGCCGTTAAACGTCGATTGCCAGTAAGTGAAGCCGATGCCTTAAAGGTGTGGAATTACATCTACAATCAAGATAACCGTGAAAAGAGATTGCGTGATATTGCTTTATATCAATGCTTAGAACAACTAGGCGGTCGAATTAGTGAGATTCACCTTATCACAGTTCAAGATATAGATAATGCTGCGAGAACGAACGGCAATCCCCATCTGAAATTAACAACATTAAAGCGAAGAGATAATGATGTTACTCGAAGCATCCCCGTTTCATTAGCTCTGCTAGCCTGCATTAAGGAATACATAAACAAGGTACGTAAAAAGATCATCAAGCGTACAATTGGCAAGGCTAATGACCATGATTATTTGTTCGTATCGCTAACCACTGGAAAACCCTTTCAAAGCGAATCAACTGGTACTTATTTGAATATTTGGAAGAAGAAAGTGGGTATTGAAGGACCATTTCATGCTCACTTATTCCGACATGCCTTCATCACCAACAAGCTTAGAGAGATTATCTTGAAGCATAAAGACATTACTTCGGGAGATAAATTTCGTGAGCACTTATTACATACTGAACGATTTAAAATGCAACTACAGCAATGGACCGGGCATCTCAGACTACATTCACTAGATATCTATATTAACCTCGTATTTTCTGATTTGAATGGTTACAGCGAAGTGTATGATGCCGTTCAACTAAAGGATTCAGTAAAAATAGTAGGTCAACATCTAGAAGCTATCAATCAACAAATTAAAAGCAAGTCAATAACCACAACCGAAGCTTTATTAGCGCTATCTAATTTAATTGAGGCATTTAAAGGTGATATAGATAATGCACTATCGAGTAGCGATCGTGTAGATGTTGGAATATCTGTTGTGAAATGATCATTCTCTAAAAACCAAATATTTACAAAGTGATTCATTAGCGGGTTGCTTTGAGTGTAATCTGCCAGTTCTTATTTTATGATGTGTCGAGAGCTGATAGCCCAGAGGATGATCAATGACTCTAAGCCAGATCTGGACAGAAATGGCTTAGAGTTGAAACTTTAAATGGTACAGTTCACATTACATAAAGTATTATTAAATTGAGATTAATGCCTTGTTTAGACATGAGCAACGCAGTCACTAAGTACCTACTTTTCACCTAATCACTAAATATCTACAAACCAAAAATGTAATCTCAGATAATCCTCAAAACGGAAGGTTTAAAGTTTAAAACAGTGTAATGGTCAACAAAGCCTTCAGTCTTTACACAGAAGGCTTTTGTGCTAGTGATACTAGGCAGCTGCTAACCGCTCTTGAAGACGAAGGCTTTCATAATAGTCTTCAGCTAAAGCCGTCATCTTAAACTCAACATCCATTCCATCAATATTATCAACAGCCTCTTTTATAGAGTCGAGATCCACCTGAAAGAATTCCTTCCTAAGATTTACAGCATTAACCCTTAATGATGTAAATGTTCGATGCAGAGCAGTTTCAAGTGCAGGAGCATCCTCAGCATATATCATGGCATGCACATCGAATGGGAACGGCACACTTGCATCACCTAGTTCTTTGACACGATCCATAGGCTCTAAACGCCTAGTCATACCTATTTTGTATACATCCTCTCCGAATGAGCCAATATTACTAATTACATATACATGGCCCTTTCGAGTTTGCTGAGCCATACTTTTCGCTCGATTTTCTTTAGCTTCAGCGTCGAGTAATTGCTGCTCAAGTTGAGTAATACGTAGTTCTGCAATTGCCCTTTCATTTTCAGAAATTCCTGATAGCTCTTTTCGTGCCTTATCCAACAAATCCCTATACATTTTTTCTTCTTTTTCAGCTTCAGCAACGACTCGCTCATACTCCTTGATAGCACGTTGCTCCTCTCTTATTTGCTCTTTTATTAACTTTTGCTCTGCTATTTCTTCTTGCTTCTTCAATGTATATTGGTATTGGAGCTTGCACTCTTCAAATTTCAGTTCCACATAACTTATGTCGAACCCACATTCCAATGTTGCAGCCGATTTTTCAAGAGTATTAGCAAGCTTTTCTATGCGTTCTAAAGTTCGACCGAAACTACTTGGGCTAACTTTACCTATAAGAAAATCACATTCTGTATTAAATGCCGTTAGCATCAACTTAACTTGACCGCTCAGAATCTTTTTATTGAACGATTTGTCATTTGAAATGATTGTTGTGTCTGGGTAAGTGACAGCCTTTTTTTCTTTAATCATTTCTTTCTGCTGAACCCTGACATCTTTAATCTCCTCAGCAAACCTAACTGAAGTTTCATAGAGATAATCTGGCATTTCAAAATGGCCACATGATGTATATTCATCCAAGCGAGAGTATAAATCTAACATCCTCATTAATTCTTCCTGCTCCGCACCAAGGTTGGATAAACTTAACACAAGTTTTTCTTCATCCACTTTTAACTTAGAAATCGCTGAAGTATGCAACTGAACACACTCTAATAACTGTTTTTCATTTTTCTTAAGTTCTTGTAATTCAACAGTCTCAATTCGCACGCGATCTAGTTCTTTGGTTTGAGCATTCAATTCATTTAGAGTCAACGTCAACTCTTCTTGTGTTTGAGCTAATGCTTCATCAAGACTCTTATATGTATCGAGCTTTGAATTAACATTATTTTTGTATTCATTTAGTTTTTTATTGAAATGGCTCTTAGTGATTAAATAGCTAGCAATTATTACTGACACTGCAACCGCTATAACAATCAGGAGGTTGTTATCCATATGACTACCTTAGTACTGCATTAATAAATTGTTTACGTAAAGAAGCTCTTTCAGAGCACCTATCAATGTATTCTTCTTGGGCATCGATAAGTGAATCTTTGAACTGCTGCTTTGCTTTAGCGATATTTATTTTTTCCGATTGTTTAGCTATATTAGTCCTATCTTTTTCTGCACGTATTGCATCACGCTCCAACTCTCTTAATCGCTTCTGATGTTCTCTCTCAGATTTAGCCTGCTCTCTTGCTATTGCCTTTTGTCTACGCTCGTTATCTCTGGCTGCTTGCTTGCCAGCTTTATCAATAGCCTTAACAACTTTAATAGCTAACCTTAAACCGCTCCCTTTTCTAGCCAACGTCTCCTCCTTAATTCCTATAACTGATAACTAATAACTAAATCCCACTATGTAAGCACACTTACCCATTCAAATTTCATGTGGTACATAGCAAAAACAAAAAACATATTGAGAAAATGTTAATAAACAACAACAAACTCATAAGCTTACTTAACTAACCTTATCGTACCCCCCTCCGGTTTAACATATCCAAATCAAACATAGCGTTGAACAAAGCGACTGAATCTTCAATCTGAATTAAAATGGGGCAGAATGGCATAACATTATGCGCAGTGGTGCTTCTTGGGCGCTATCAATACAATTTGATTATGATATTTTGTAGCCACAAGCTTGTAGCTCTTTATTGACTTCAAGTTTCCAAGCGCCAAGGGTATCTAAACCAACGTAGACAACACCACTAATATCATTCGGAGTTTCTATTTGCCCTTTTACTAAGGCGCATACATTTTCTCTACCTAGTTTAGCCATAAGATAGCCATGCTCGAAAATAACGTTTTGACGAGCCCTGTTCTTAGGGTGAGACTTTGTTTCATGTATACCGCGCCCGTGATCACATGCGGTATATAGAATTAAAGCAAAGTCAGCTTCATTTGCGTAATATTCTATTTTCTCAATGATGGTCATACCACTGTTTGCTTGCTCATGAAGGATTATGACGTCAATACCTAAACTTTCGATGTATCTTGATATTTCTTGCTTGGCTTCATTGTCTCTACCGTGGACAATAAAAACCTTCTTTTTAGGTGCTATATAGTTTTGTTGACCTATAATTTCAGAAATCACCCCTACCGCTTTTGGTTCTTTTTTCATTTCCACTGCATGCCCAAATTCAAGAAGATTTAGAGCTTCTGAAAACTCCTCATTTAAAAACTTTCTTCTATCAGAATAGGATCCAAATTTAGGTTTGATAAAATCCCAAAAAGAATCAAGGCTTCTATGTAACTTCAACCACTTAGGTAGGATTGATGTAATGTTATCGTTGGCTAGTAACTCATAGCGTAGGGATGCGAATTCCTCATTAGAATACGTTCCATTTGTGGCCTTAGCAACTAGTATGTTCATGAGATAACTTACTTTTTCAAATTCAGTATCTAAAAATTCTACGCTCATAATACCCTTCTAAAATATGGAACTGTTCGACTAAAAAAACTTGTTAATCACCATAACTCAATGTCAAATTACTTAAGTTTTTTATATATGGCAACAAGGTTTTTATATTTCACGAATACTAACCTTATTTGGGTATAAATCAATACTTTGCACCAAGGTAGGGTTAGTATCCTAACGGGAGGCTTTATAAATTTAGGGATAAAATAGCCAATACACGGGCATATTGAACATAAAGGTGATAATACGCAGAGCGATATTAGTGTATGAAAACACGCTAAAAGCCTCTTAACCACCCTATAAGACCACCTGATCGTTAATTTGACCATTCGTAGCGCAGAAGTGTTAATCACGTGTAGCCGTTACCAGGTGGTTATTGTTTCGTTGTTAGCTACGCGTCTAGAATTATTTTTGGTGGGCGTTAGTTCGCTAGATTTTACGTAGAGAACCAATACTAAGTACAACTCTAATACGCTTCATATCTTACTTAAATACTTTTCTAATAAGTACTATCGTTAGATAAATAAACAGAACTCCTGCAGCAGATAGAATGCCTATAACACCAAATGGAAGAAAAAGACTTTCATGTAGAACACCTTCTTCGTCGATATATTGAAAGAATGTATTTTCTAAAAAAAGAAAGCTAAAACCTAATCCAAACAATACGATTGAACTTAATAATAATTTATTTAGCATGAATCAAAACTACTCCTTGAAAAGCGTCGAAGGTGAAATATTTAATATCCTTCACAGCTCCACTTTTCCATATGTTAGATGAATTATTAAAACAAAAATCAGTTGTAAAGAAAATGTTTGGTTTGTAAGCGTTCGTGTGTCGCATCATGGTTTGTTGAGATTAACTTCCTTGTTGGAGGTTAATCTCTAGCGATAAAAACCTCCATATGCGGCCTATTGAACATAAAGACGATAATGCGCATAACGATGATCGGGTTTAATTATTACTAGGTAATAATTATCTGTTGTGACAACAGATAATCTCATTGGGATGTTTGATGGCCGTCAGCTACGATCCTGGAATAATTTTTGGTGGGAGTTAGTTCGCTAGATTTCACGTAGCGAACCATTACTAGACTCTGATCTTACATAACATTCGTTATGCGCAGTTGAGTCGAGGGGAGTTGAAGCGCGATTTTAACTGTGCTTATATACAGCGTTCATTTTTGATTTTGTGCGTTCTTATCTAATGACTTACCTATTATTCCGAAATACCGCCGCCAACTTGCCGCCGTTTTTTATGGATTGTTTATTACTAAAGAAGTAACCTTACTCGATATACTAGTAAAGTTACAAACGGTTATACGACGAAGCATAACCAACGATTAAGTGTGATTAATGCTTTGACTACTTAATAGCTTACTTAATTCGAATGAATCGATTGAACCGTCCTCATCAATATCTAGAAAGAATGGTAATTGCCAGCGCTGAGTTTTCTTACCCGATTCGGAAAATACTTTAGTTCCAGTAATACCTCTATCTTCGCTCCACGGTGGAAAAACTCTAAATCCCGTTTTTCCCTTGCTTTTCATCTGAGAGACAATACCTTTTTCAATCAAAATAGAGACAGGGAAAATAAACATCCCACATTTAGATTTATGCTCTAACTGTTCAGTGACATTAGAATGGCTATCAACCCGTATGAACAAATAATCGAGGTCATTGGATTTTAATGGAATAGGTTTATTACCATTGATACTCTCGGAAAGTGGACGTTTCCAAACGGCTAAAAAAGCTCCAGGCCTATCTGAAGTCACTTTACCTCTCCGATAGACAATATTCCTATTATCTAGGGAAAAATTTAATGCTTCATACTTCGAACTTTCAAGAACAGAATCTATCTCAACATTTTTAGTTATTTTATAGCCTACAGGAACAAACTCTTGAGTTAAAAAAGACTCTAATTCATCACGATAGTTTTTATTTTCCACAGAAACACCTTAATTGTATTTAAAGACTAGCTATCAAGCTGGCTGTATTAATGTTTATTATTCACTTTACCAAATATAGGCTGTTCTTAACTAGAGATAAAATCTAGCCTGAGCGGCCTATTGAACATAAAGGCGATAACGCGCATAACTATGATCGGGTTTAAGTAATGGCGATAAATATTACCTAGTAATGTTTGATGGCCGTCAGTTACGTGCCTGGAATAATTCTTGGTGGGAGTTAGTTCGCCAGATTTCACGTAGCGAACCATTATCTTATTCGGTTCTTACATAACATGCGTTATGCGCAGTTGGATAGGTTACGTAGTATCCTTGCCACTAATGTAGATTATGGCTATTTTCAGTTATATTTTTTCAGAGAAATAGGCCATTATCTCAGCTGTAGTCATTTCTTTTGTTTTATTGGTAAAACAATAATAATTAGGACGGAGATCACTAAAGTACTGCATGTCCATTTCTAACCCTTTCAATTGCGAGAATAAGCCTACAGGCATATTGTATTCACCTGTAGCTTTTAATTTATAGAAAAGGTGTGTTCCACATTCAGAACAAAAAGCTCGTGATGCCCAAGATGATGATTCGTACATTTTAACTTTATCTTCACCTTCAATTTTTACTTTAGTACCGCATTGCACCGCAAAGAATGGAGCGCCACCCCAGGTTCTACATGATTGGCAATGGCATACTGTAAACTTAGGATTCACTTCCTCTGCGGTAATTATTACTTCCCCACAAAGGCAGCTTGCTTCAGACTTAATCATTTTTATAACTCCTTAATTCATTAACTGTATATTTTATTTAAAACAGTGAAGCACTAAAGAATTTAAGCTAAATACTAAACTGACATTGGTAATAAGCTTACACGTACACTGTATCTAAATACAGTGTTTCTTGTGGGTTAATTCGACATTTAGCTGAGGTGATTTAGATAAGGTGGGTATTAAATCGTAAATAGCGGGCTTACGCATAAATCATGGGGTGAATAAAAATTCCATAATGATAAGTTTAAACCTAGGGGATTAGTTTGGAACTGCAAAATTCGAATGTTTTTGATCTTGAGATAAATTTAGTCCCTGAGCGGCTGTTTAACATAAAGGTGATAATGCGCAGTGTCATTTCACTACTCAGGCAAAAAGTCCTCTCTAACGCTTACTTTACCCCTTTAAAACCAATTTTAACCCGTAATTCTGGATGGATCATTTTGCACTGTCTTAGTGAATATCACTTTCGCATCGATTTTAATTGAAATGCTTATTTCTAATGCTTTTGTAATATGGGATACAAGTCACTATAGGAGGGAGAGCCCCTTTGCATAATATCTAATCTAACCAAGGCTGGATCACAATTGAACTCGCAATAGAGTTCGCGTGTATTGTTGTGATATGACAGATTCCTCACATGATAAAATGTATGGAAAATCGATATGAAAACATCGTGAGTGAGTAACTGCTCTAACGCAGAAAGGGGCAGAATCGAGTTAGCGTGATTGGCGAGGTTTGAATTGATAATACTGAGTCGTTTGTGGCACAACTCGTCTTACAAAACGACAAATCAGTGGCCAATATAGTTTAGCCACAACAAGTTGGACTCGCGTAGTTATAATTATTTTAGCAACTATTATGTGTATTGAATATTAAACCCTTTTCGGCCACCGCCAGCATTATCCATCCACGATAATGTAAATGACTCTCTAACAACCGTATGACCAAGTGAGGTTGTTGCAAGCAATTTAACGGACTCAGAACTATCAAGGTTGCATGGAAAATAATCTTTAATCTCTGATGAAATCACAAAATCAACTCTCTCACCAAAATCAATTCTTACATCTCTGGCTTGAGCAGAACCTATATTAGTAATAACTAGCCGTTTGCTATTGCTACGATGACTTACGAACCTAGCAGTAAACTCTGCCTTCTCCTTATTCATCTCACGCTCTTTAGCATCCTTTAACTCAAGGACTGTAAGCTCCCTTTGCAGATTACCCAATTCTCTTGCTAAGTCTTTCTGCTTACTATGAACTCTAATACTATGCCATAAAGAACAACCAGCAAAAACAGCAGCGGCAATAGCGCCTGCATCGCTAACAGTTAACTCCATTTAACCCCCTCTATTTCTTCGTAAATGTAATGTTCTTATTTCCCTTAAACGCACTCTCAAATGATTCAGTCAAAGAGTTAGCCACCTCATCAAGCATCTTAGCCTCATATTCTTCCATGAAGTCATTAAAGTTCTCTTTATGACCGCACTCTTTACATATCATAAACTTTTGATGCTCGTCTGTATGAACAGGTTGAGCCCCACAAATCGGGCACTTTGGTTGTAATGCCTCTTCTGAAATAGACATACTTACTCCTTGATAATATTAGACACTTAAGAATATTATCACGGTTACTCGTCTTCCCGATAACGAAGTTCTTTGCGGTTGTTATCTGTGGGGTTACACATAATGATAGTTTTATCTAAAAAGGTTTGGGGCACGTTCCGAGTTACGCCCCACATCAAGTTACGCCCCACATCCCAAAATCATTGCTGGACAAAACTGGCTTAGAGTTTAAGCTTCAAAGAACATAATTTGCATTCCAGAAAGTATGGATAAATTGAGATTAACGCCTACATTAAACGGACAACAATTGTTGGCTAAACTTGTTGAGGAACGAAAACAGCCAGCTGTTTCTCGTCCTTTTAAAGGACTTTTTATGTGTTTGATACGTATGTAATTATATATGATTTAATTCTATACCAAACAGCTAAGCCACCTATTTGCGAATAATCAAATGGTTGCCCATTTAGGTTTTCTAAATTAATTCCGATACCATCAATAAAGCTTAAATCTAACACCTCAAATTTGTGAGGTTTAACAAACCATTCTGGCGCTGCAATACCGTGAGAAAATGCATTACGCGTAGCCGATATTAATGATTTTATAATTTTGATTTCACTATGCTCTGAATTCACTTTCTCTAAAATACAATCTAAACAAATAGCCGTTGCGCCAAAAGCTGTACTTACTGCCATTTGAGATGCATGAACGATACTATCTTGGTTTTTAAATTCATCGGAAGAATAGGAAACATTTTCTTCATCAAGGTTCGATTGAAGATCTTGGCCAAATACATCAACATCAATTTTCCCTAACTCTGCGTAACACATGTTTCTTATTGTGTACTCAAGTAATTTAAAAGATAGTTCGGCATCTTCAATTAGATTATTCACCACAACTCCAGAAACACAACGCCCAAATCACAGGCTTAAAATAGTTAGCTAAAATTTTGAGTAACGAAAAACAGCAAGCTATTTTAAGTCCTAGTTAATTTTCTTGTTATGTGTTTTTCCCACTAGAATTCATTTTATTTAACAAATCAGCGACCATAGTAGCTGATATTGCAGGCTCTACTGGAATTCCTCCTTTATCAAAAACAGAGGTTTCTCCCTTTTTAAGTACAAAGTTTCGCTCCGTATTTGCAAGGTTTGAAAGCATTTTTGATGTGTTAGTTGAATCACCAGAATTGAAAGCGAGCATTAATGAATCTCGTTTTGCTTCATAATTTGTCACTTCATTATTAATGTAAATAATATTGTTTAATGTTGTTTTATATAGGTTTAAAAAGAAAATGGAAATCCCCTGAACCATAAGAACTAAAAACAACCGAGATGTATAGTAAAAGACTGTTTCAATATTTGAATCATTTTGAGGCGGAGTAGCATTCATTAAAACAAATATTAGGATCAAAATGGCTGAGATTGTTGCTGCGATACCATAAACTAAATTTATAGTTGCTTTGGCTTGTAAGGTATCAGCATACTTTTTTAATCTCACAACGGTAGAGTTTAATGATTTTTCTGCTTGCATCGAGAGTTTATCATTGTATATTTTAGAACCGTACTTTCCTTCAATTTTTAATAATAGAGCACTATTGAGCTGTGATTCGACTGTCTCTGATATTTTACTTACGATAGATTCTCGTTCATGAGTTGATAACGTTGATTCTAATTTCCCCTTTTCTAATGAATCATTAATTGAACGAAGCAAACTTACAATTGCCTTATTTTCTTTTGAGTTTAAAGGGGTGTTCAATTCTTCTGTCTTTATTTTTCTTATTCTCTTAAGGTTAAATCCTGACATATGTAAATATGAGAAGATAACGGTAGAAAATAAAAGTAGTACACCACCAAAAATCTTAATATTTACCAATTTAGCCTTATCACTTGTTGAATTACCTTTGAAATACCCATTTGTAATATATGTTGCAACAAGTTGAGATTCGGCCCAGAGAAAAGCCCCCAATAAAACTAAACCAATCATAATAACAAATAAGAATTTTTGAATCTGATTTTCAAGATCAGTATTTTCTTGTATATCTGCCAGCTCATCAATTTGAATTTTGCGTGTGTCTTGTACTTTTTCATTCATTATTTTTGATAACTCTACTTTTTCAATGCACGAAGTTGCATCATTCTATTCTTACTGTAAGGAGTCAAAGACCAATATGAGACTTGCGAATACTTGATACTTTTTATCCATTAACACCAATCGTCTATGGGTAACACTGACACATAACGCCTCAATAATTAGCTGCCTGTGACGAAGTCACGTATAGGATGTCTGACGCTGAAAGCGTGTAATTAATTGACTTGTTATGTTTTATATTCAGCTTCAGCCAATTGGAAGCACTTGTCATAAAATACTTTAAGGTCACTTGGAAAATCCGATAGACAATTCTGCTTATTATCGTGGTTAAATAGATGTTGATAGTAATACTCTATACATTTATAAGCTATATCCATATGTGGACGATAATCATGACGTTCAGAATCAAGGTGCGCGATGAACTTATCTCTAGATTTACGAAGTTCATTTACGTAAACCTCAAATTCATCATTATCCATTCTGATAGTTTCACATAAGAAAATTTGGAATTTAGAGCAGTCAGTAGCAATTTTACCCCAATAATGTTTCCCTTTTTTATCAGCAAAAAGTTTGCACCATTCCAAAACGGCTTGATCAAAAAAATTAAAATTTGCAGTTCGCCAAAATGGGTTCGTTTTTAATAATATTCCATTTTCCATACCTGCACGATAGAACGCCAAATTTCTTACAAAATGCACACAAAGAAATCCGACTCTACGAATCCGTTCATCTCTAGTAATCGGCTCTTTCTTTGTAATCATACTCATGCCTCAAAAAAAACATAACATTTGTATAAACGGCGCTCATTTACCTCATTAGACCAGTTTAACCAATATCAAATAACTCATTGAATAGATTTAAATTAATCAAAAAATTTTAATGTTTCATTTCTGAAAAAGCGTGCGCGCCTGTTATATCGAATTTATGCTCCGCTTATTTCTATGATGGAACTTGTATCTACCTGAGTTTAAAGAATAATATTATTTTCTACAAGAGAAACTGTACTGAATTAACTGGAAAAACGAGAATACTATTATCAAAAATCAAATAACACTGTATAAAGCACAATTAAATGTGCAGTTGAACAATCGTATGTATTATGGATAAATACGGTAGTTTTGTCGGTTTAATTTATTAAGCATGTAAGCGTTTAGACGCAGGTGGATACCTTATAAATAATGCATGAGAAAAGTATAGCGAAGCGAAACCAGCCGACTTTAATTGATCCGCTTTGATTTGCTTGTTGGACTTGTTCAACACCCGAATAAGGTGTCGGCGACGCGACACCTATTCTTATTGTTAGAGGTTTCCATTTACATTAAAATTTATTTTTTCTTTTACCAACCTAGGACCGTGCTCTGTAACTAGAATAATGGATTCAACTATTTTATTTTTACATTCGATTAAACGATCCGGTTTTATACTAAATTTTGCGATGTACATAGCTGATGCATTGATATGGTAATTGATGGCAGTCAATAATAAATAAAGAGAAAAATTATACTGTTCTATCCATTGAGCCTCTTCCATTCCAGAAGCATTAGCGGTAATTCGAGACATGATTTTATTTAGAATATCCTCTGCATCATTGTGTGCTTGAGAGCATAGAGCTGCATAAACTGTTCTGTAGCCAACTTCATCATCGGCTTCTTTGAATCTATCAAAAATATTAGGCCACTTTAAATCAACAGCATCAAAGTCTACACCAGACAGAGCGAGAGACTGTCTAAGACCATTTTCATAGTGATTTAACGATTCTTCTTTTTCCTCAATTTTTGTAAAATGATGTTTTTTCGCTTCTTGGGGATATTCTGAATTTTCAACACTTAATTTCCAGCTCCGATTTTGTTTACGTTCCGTAGTTAGGTGATTTTTAAAATAGGCTATTTGTTTGCCCATTGAATCTCCAAGGCTTACATAATGTAAATTGACAGCACCTTCAATAGCAGTTCTGCAAAGTGCTTCACTTGATGGAAATTGACCGATAAGGAAACAACCAAGAACGGCACTGCAATACTCGTAGTTTCTTTTGTACATATCATGCATTGAAGACCATGGAACAGCCTTAACTAAATTTTCTTGGTTTTCTTCGCACATTTGATTAATTAGTACATTAGATTTTTCTAAGTACAAAATTGCATTGTAAAGTGGTTCATTAAGTTCCATATCAAGTGATAACGTTCTTTGACTAATAAAATCAGAAACTAATTTGTCCATCTTATATCCTCGAACCTCTAACGTCTTAGTATTTGTGCTTTGCGTTCTTTGCAAGGCTCAAATCGCTTGAACGTATGTATAGTAGGACGTGTCGGTTTGCCAAACTCATTCACCGCTAAAGATGGTAACTAATCAACTGAAAAATAAGATTATATTAGAAATTTATTGATTACCGATTCCAGGGGGAACGAGTCGTCCTGTAAGTTATTGATTTAGTCTTATAAGTTATATACAAAACTATCTATGTGATTGAGTATATTGATATTAATTTTCAGTCACAAGATAAACCTGACTGTTTTTTGACAAACCGAGACTGCGTTCACCAAAATATCAATAATACGGTATAAAATCATCTCGTCGAACAGTTTTCAATATGCATAATAAATGTATGGCAAACCGATATGAATATATTGTGTGTGAGTAACTACTCTACAGAAAGGGGCATAATGATTTAGATGGATTTTAACTAATCTATAAACATCTGTAATTTAAACGCTAAAGAGACGTAAAATTAGTTCAGTCAGATAGTTAAGTATTTTAAAAGTATATATTGCGGCTTGTACGCTCACATGCCGTTGCATGCAACGGCATGTAAAATTGACTATAAACTGCATTATCTTTGTTACTTCAACTTCACTCAAAATTCTATTTAATGACAGTTATCGCTTAAAATGGTGAACTAAAGGTTCTTATTACTTTTTCCCTGAAATCGCCTCTAATCTCAAATGTAAAATCATCTATACAACTTTTATTTTGATAGATAGCATAAGGTGATAATGGACGTTCTGAAACACTCTCAACACCCATATCGAGTTTTACACTATCATTCCTTTTCCCAACGAAACCCCGTTTATTTAATGCTTTAAAGCCAGGTACCTTTTTAATATTGTTATCCATTATAACTTCTACATCAGGGATCTCTTGCTGAATTCTTAATGCGAACTCACTGAGTAACGGCTCTGCAAACGTATAAAGCCATGCATCTTTATTTGGAGCATTATTCATACGTAAAATACGACCTAGCACCTGTCTAAAATATAATTCAGTTTTAACGTGACTCAAATGACAACATACCTGCAAACGAGGGAGGTCTATGCCTTCAGAAACCATATTGACTGACACTATCCATTCCGAATCACTATGACGAAATTGATCGATAAGATACTGAGCATCGGGTTGCTTATAAGTCACTAATATCGCACTTTGCTTAAATTCAACCTGTAGAATATTCATAATATATTCTGCATGCTCAACTGAAGATGCGACAATTAAACCGGCTGCATTTGGGTTCATACATCTTATTTCGCTTAACTTATTACATGATAAATTTAATGCATAACGGATCGCAGTATCGTTCGTTATAATCGCTTGGTAGGATATAGAAGGGTCGCCTAATAAAGCCTGGAAGCTTGAGAATACTTTTGAAACTTTATTTTCTTGAGTTACAGTTAGTTTTTCATTATCAATCAAAACAATTTTAGGATTTCTGCAGACACTGTCTCTCACGGCCTCACTAAGCCCGTAGGCGTAATCACATTGAATAGCACCATCTGGCTCGATGTAATTAGAAAGAACGATAGGAGCCTTATCTGAGCGCCATGGTGTACCTGTTAATGCTAAGGTATAGGCAGCTTGAGATTGAATCTTTAATATAATCTCCTCACCCCATGCATTAGCGTTTTCAATTGTCGAACCAGAACAATGATGGATCTCATCAAAAATAACCAATACGCGATGGTTATTCATGATTTGCCAAAAGTCATCATTAAAAAACAATAAACTTTGGTATGTATATGAACAACCTAATGCACCAATAACACCATCAAACCGGTAGTTTAAACGTTGAGAGAACCGATCTCGAATACTATGGGCTACATTAATCGATGGTGAAAAGCATAAAATAAAATCAATAAGCTTAGACTTATGCAAACTCGCAGCTAGTTCTGCAGCCATAATAGTTTTGCCAGCCCCAGGCGTAGCTAAACATAAAAAATGCTTGCTAGTATGTTTAAAATGTTCAACAGCTGTCAATACACATTCTTCTTGCCAGGGTCTCAATTTCATCATTGCTTCCTCTGGTATGAGATAACGCTTTTTATCGCTTTGATTTGCCCTAATAACTTAGAGCTGTGCTCGCGAGACTGCAGGTAATTCGACTCTAAGTGCTCTTTCAATTCAGGGAGTGACTTGTACAATGCCATGTATTCTTCTGACTCAGCAATACTTGCAATCAAGTCTACTTCACACTGCTTTAAACGTTCATCAAGTAATGATCTAGTAATCTTTTTAGGACTCTTTACAAGCATTGGACTTGTTTGTTTATTCTTAATTTCCTCAGTTGTTAAGCCTGTCTGGTGAAACACATTTGTTTTATTATAACGATGCTCTTTTACGTTCTCAGAGTCGATCTTTTCAAGCATACCTAGTTTTTGTAGGCGCAAAATCTGTCGGTAAACCATCTTTCGAGAAAGAACAGGATCTGTTTCACAGGTAATATCCATATAAGCACTTCTCATTTCACTGACTGTAAAATTATTCAAATCATCAGTAATAAAAATTGAATATATTGACGTTGTAACTTTTATCGGTTTTTTCGGCATCATTCTAAATCCAAGGGTCGCACTTAAAGCGCACTACAAAATGCGGATTATAGTCCGTTGTTTTTGGTGTGACAAGAGCGGATAGTCTTTCATTTTTAGAATGATTTAAAATGAAAGACTTAGCGATTAATGTTGGATTGAAAATTAAAGTTAGAAGAAAAGAAATGCGAGTATCTCAAGATAAACTCGCGTTACTAGCCGATATTGATCGATCGTATGTGGGCCGTATTGAACGTGGTGAAGTCAATATTACGCTAGAAAAACTATATCAAATCGCTGAAGTGTTAGAGTGTGATGCTAAAGGCTTACTACCTTAAGCTTTACATCTTTAAAGAAGGACTCCCAATCACTGCTGTTAATAGTTGAAAATTCATCGCCATAAAAAATTCTGGTACTTTAGTAGATCCTCTTCCTACAAGCTCAGCAACACAAGAGCATATAAACAAGTTACGGATTAAATATCATGTACAATTTTGTAACGGTGCTTAACTTAACATTGATTTTTCACTCAATTATAATGACGTTTAAAAATCTTTTTATCGAGAAAACAAAATTCCATATTTACTTTGTTAATCAACTGCATAACCTCACCTTCAAGTTCGTAAAAATCATTTCTATGCAATCGAGGACAGTTTATTCCTACCTTTTTCATAACTTTAATCATTCTACCTTGATGCTTTTTATAATCATAACCACTTGCTGTAACACCTTGAACCAAATCATTTGATATTTTGATTTCAGCGTTCAATTCATTTATCCAATTCTCATAATCAACACCGATGTCTAACTTCCCATTTCGTGACAATGGAAATGCTATATTATACCATTTGAAAAAATTAAAACTCTTTATGTTCAATCGGTCATGACTGCTAACTTCTGATATCAAATAATCTTTGAATGTATTTAAGTGAGTTAAATGAATGTTTGAACGTGAAGCATCAATACTACTAAGGTAGTTATTTAGTGCGTGGTAGATACCAAATATGGTAACTGACGATACGAGTACTTTTAGAGCGAAGTCAACAAAGGATATAACATTAGTAAGCTCACTGAAAAAACTATCTATACATTGATAAGTAAAACAAATATTTTGACTAAAAAGCCCAGCTTTACCAAGTGAAAATATTGCTATTAAAATAGTTAGAATAGCGGATACGATTAAGTATATTTTTAATGAATTTAATAATGCTTTTACTTCTGAGTAATTTGACTTCATATCAATGCTAATCTCCAGCTGTCGGTTTTATTTTTCTAAGCCTTTGTCGCAAAGAATAAGCTGTTTTGTTAAAACATCTTTGAAGGATATTTAATTCAGCATGGGCTTTATGGAATAAGCGAAAATACCAGTATTCGCCAGCCTTAGTTATATGCCAATTTTCGAGTTTAGTAATAAATTTAATAGCCAAATTTATATCTTTTTTACTAGGCAATGGTTTAATTCTCAAAATTCTATCTAGAAGAATTTTATGCTGCCGATGCCCTAACCTACCAAGCTTATTGACTCTACCTTGGCATCGATCAAAACTTTTTCGATAATCTCTACTGACACGATAAACAGAGTCTTGAGCCAACAACTCTAAGTGTTTTACAGAAGATCGTATACGTGAAACTTCACTTGCTGGAAGTCTAGGTTCTTTATAATTAACCCTAAGGCCATGAACCATCAGCTCTTCAGTTGAACATCTAGATATCGTTGTTTTTTCTATGTTTATAGGTAAATCTTTTGACTGAACCATTTCGGTTATAATACTTTGAGCATAGGAAAAATCATGATCAAATTTCTTACTGGAAACTGTAATATCATCAACGAGTCGAGTATATGTTAGATTTTTATATTGAAGCCTTCTTACCACTTTAGCTTCCACATCAAATAGAACGGCGCTAGCAATATAGCTAGATGTTAACGCACCTTGTACTACATTCCCATTCAAGCAACATAACGAAGTGAGAGCATTAGAGACATCGTCTGGAAACTTAAGTAGATCTGAAAATATACTATATACATGTATTTCATGAATATTATCAAAAAAATCACTTATATCCATTTTAAGTAAGCTTTTCGAATTACAGTGATTTGTAGCACACGCCACATAATCTCTGGACAAATCTACTACTGGAACGGAACTATTATGTTGAGGATCATTAGGTATAGAACCAAACAAATAACTTGGCCAAGATATCAATCCACCTTTGATATGACGCTGATTAAATATTCGTTTATTGATACGCCTTTGAATTTTGCGAAGCGTTTTTTCGGGATTATAAACTACTCGAATAGAACCATTAGATTTTTAACTTCGATTCTTTGTATTTTGCAATTCAGTTAATGCATTAACATGATCAAATTCGTTACGAGTAATATTTAAAGCTATAAGTAGGTTGTCAACACTACTAATAGAGCGCTTAGACCTTTTACCAAAGTCATACTTATAAGACATTCAATATCATTCCAGAATAATTATATACCTAGCCTACCCATACAATAGGTCACAACCAAACTCAGCTACCGAAACATATTAACTTAATCACAACTTACCTGTTCTTGGTTGCGGCTAGGCATATCAAGCGCTACGGTTGCTTGCAGCCGTGGCGAAGGCAGGGGGGCCCTGGTGTAGTTCTAATGCAAATGCTTAGAACGCTAATTAAAATCTAACTAGCAACGTGATCAAATATTTTAATAATTTGTCGTAGTAGAGCAGCGATACGCCACCGTGAAATTACATTATCATATCAATTACTTACAATCAACATTTTAAATGTAAAACCCACAAGTAAGTGGCTTAATAGAGATTCACGTCCGTGATTTTAGTTCTTTGCAATCATCATTATCTACTACTGATAAAAGGTCATGATGATGTAGGGAGGTACAAGGCTAAAGTAGGACACAAGTAAGTTAGAGTAAAATGCTAGTTTAGTTTGTTCTTATTACAAGACGGCCACCATATTGAACATAAGATAAAATGTTGAATATGGATAATGTAAATATTTACGGACCTATTTTATTCTTATTCCTGAGCGATAACATAGTTTCAATAAATTTAATTCTATCAGTTACCTTTTCCACGTATTGCTCATATACAAGTGGTATATTGTCATGAAATTTCATGTAAATGTTCAATGCTTCATGGTATTTATCTAGAGCTTCAGCTAGTTTGTCTTCGTTTTCTAGCAAAAGCGCTATGTTGCTTAGTGTAGTAGCCACATCCGGTAAATATGCTTGTGGGTTCGATTTAGCAAGTTGACGTCTGATATACAGCGCCTCCTGATAGTTTTTTCTTGCTCCATCTAACATGTTTTCATCTACAAAATGATTAGCCAAATTATTAAGTGTGATAGCTAAGTATGGCAAAAAAGTTCCTGGATTTGAATCGTTCAGCTGACGGTATATTCTCAATGCTTCTTGACACTTTTCTCTAGCTTCAGTCTTCTCATTTATTCTAGTAAATAAACGCGCAAGATTAATGAGAGTTACAGCTAGATCTGGCAAATAAGTATTGGGATTAGATTCAACCATTTTACGCTGTATGCTTAAAGCCTCTTGATACATTTTTTTGGATTCTATCAATAAATTCATTTTTAAGAATAAATTCGCCTGATTATTCAGTAAGACAGCTAATTCCGATAAATAAGCACTTGGGTTTAACTTTGCCAACCTACGCCTAATAATTAGCGCCTCATGATATTGATCTCTGGCATCAACTAACGCGTTCTCTATCGATGATAAATTAGCAAGATCGTTAAGCGTTGTCGCTACACCGGGTAAGTAAACTTGTAAATTCGATTCAGCTAGCTGGCGCCGGATAACTAACACTTCATGAAATTTATTTCGCGCTTCATCTAAGGCGTTTACTTTAACCAGCTGATTTGCATAATTATTAAGTGTTTTTGCCATGTCAGGTAAATACACTTGTGGATTAGATTCGACTAATTCCCTCTGGATAACCAGCGCCTCTAGAAATATTTCTCTTGCCTCAGATAGCATATTAGATCTGTAGAGAAAATACGCAAAGTTATTCAGAGTGATTGCTAAACTGGACTGATATATCTGTGGGGCCAAACAGGTTAGTTCACGTTTAATATTCAGCGCTTCACGGTATGCTTCATAAGCCTTTGTCTCTGAATATTCTTTTGCAAGCAAGTTTGCTAGGTTAGTCAGTGAAACAGCCAATACAGGCAAATAAATTTGCGAATTTAATTGAGCTAACTGACGCTGAATATCTATAGCTTCTTGATATAATTCTTTAGCTTCTGGGTGCTCATTCTGACTATTTAGCAAGATTGCTATATTGATAAGTATTATTGATAAATTAGACAAGTGTCCATGGGCATTAGACTTAGCTAACTGGCGTAGAATAACTAATGCCTCTTGATATTGACTCTTAGCTTCAAACAGTGAATTTTCATCGGCATACAAATTAGCTAAGTTGTTTAACACACCAGATACTCCAGTCATATCAAATAGTTGTCTATATTGAGTCAGAGCTTCTTGATAAAGACTTTTAGCTTCAGTAAATAAGTTATGTTCATACAAAAAACTAGCAAACCTATATTTGTGCTCAGGTGAGTTGGATGAAACTAACGATTTTCTATAAAAATTGATTGTTTGTGGAATACGCAGGTCATTTAAACTAAAGTTTGTAGCAGTTAACTTGGCCTTTAAGGAAAATTCTTCAGCATTAACCTCTAGTTTTACTTGTGTCTTTTTTACTAACTCCAAAGCATTACTTTTTAGTTGTAACAAAGACATCTGTTCAGAGTTTAAACTATCAGCATTTAGAGCTTCTCTGGCAGAATTTAAGTCTCCATTATTAAAGAATTCTTTAGCATATTTCAATCGTTCAGAATCATTATGGGATTCCGAATTCTTAATTAACTGGTATAATGAAATTATTTCATTCTCAAACTGTACTAGTTGATCTTCACACTGAATTACAGCTTGAGTTGCACAGTTAAGATCGTTACTGAAGTCATTATCTTCGGGGTATTTATTGTATCTAATCTCGCATTTTTGTCGATTAGTGATTGATTCTTCAAGCTCGCCTTTAAGACGTTTGTAATCAGGTGTATTATAAAAATTCTGGATTATGCTGTTTCCACTACCGACAATTACGCAACCTTCCGCATCAATATCCCCAACACTAAAGCTAGATTCACTCACTTAGAGCTACCTATTATGTTGTGGTTTCCCACAATGACTGTACCACTAGCTTCGATATTACCTGTAGTGATTTGAGTCACTTCTATAGACGAAATCCCTTGGACCATATGTGAAATTTCTTCTTTAATTTGCTCATTTGTCTCCAAAACCGCAAGTAAAGAAGCGTCAAACAATTCTTTTTTATCGTTATCTTTGAATGCTTCCAATCTTGGGAAAACGGCGCCTAAAGTAGTTTTAAGTGCATCATAGTATACTCCTCCACTTATAGCTCCCCAGGAAAATTCAATGAGTTGGTTCAAATCCATGCTTAACTCCTAGTAACGTAATTTAAATAATAGGTAATACCCACCTAAATCGTCAGAGCATTTTATATTACAGTATTTCGGTTGAACATTAGAATAATTTAATTCTGTACATAAGAAGAATATAGCGCATAACCTTTACTGAAAGTTGTTGTAATTCAGTAAAATAATCCACAAATTTGTAAATACCTAAGAGGTCTATGGCATCTTTGTGTTATGTGGAACTTAGTTTAAAGTTTACTTATAGTTACGCTAGCATGACCAGTGTCAGGGTAATAAACAAACACCTAGGAAATTCCAAAGTTAGTAGTGTTATCGTTGATATTAATTTGATTAATTCGTTGAATCACATCAAGGGGTATTATCCTGACGAAAAGTTAACTAATGCCGATGTAATTAAATTAACTGTTGAAGCATTGCATAAGGAACTAGCTTGCTTGAAATGATATTTTCGGGGCGTAATTAGTTCAATAGATTTAACGTAGCGAACCACTACTAGATACTGATCTTACATCACATACTTTATGCACAGTGGTTAATATTAGTATTAACCGTACCCTAGAGTAGCCTTCATGTATACGTCTACATAGATTGGTCATATCGAGTATACAGAGTAGATAGCTCGCTTATTGGATTATCGATTGCCACGCGGTTAACATCATACATGATGGAATAATATTGACAAATACTCCCGATATAATTTTATGTCGAGCTGAAAATTTTGTCATCATTCCCATACATTCTAACGCGATTCTATCCAAAATCTTGTTATCCCTTATCTGACCTATTAATGTTTAACGGTATTTTATGAAAACTTGGTTCCGACTCTCTGATATTTCAGACAAACAAATATGTAAATACCAAAATAATCATATTTATTCAAATAAATGAATAAACAGGTTCATCAAGTAACTCTAGTTTTCTTAGACTTTAGTTATTATTAGTCTTTTGATAATATGAGTAATATAAAATTATTTAAAGAAGATAGCGTTGATATCAGAACAACGATATTAACATCAGGATGATTAAACAAGGTTTATAATTGATAACTTATAGGATTCAATGAAGGTATTAGGGAAATTG
The DNA here is from genome assembly GCF_000170855.1 of Moritella sp. PE36. Taxonomy (GTDB): domain Bacteria; phylum Pseudomonadota; class Gammaproteobacteria; order Enterobacterales; family Moritellaceae; genus Moritella. Next base: position 110,711 of record NZ_ABCQ01000009.1, read on the forward strand.
ATGATTTATGATCACGCCAAAATGAAGTGGTTTCTTCACCCAAACAATCACCAGCAGCATCACTTGCGTCATGGTTCGTTATCGCAGACGTAAATTGAATATCTAACCCTTTCTGCTCGCAACCACTGATAATTTGTTCGCGCCAATCACTGTGAATTTCACCTGATAAATAAACAACGTATTTCATAAGTCATACCTACTTATATTGAATGTAACTGTATTGAATGTAACTGTATTGAATGTAATTATATTGAAACACTAACCCCGTTAAATTGTATACAATAAAATGGCAAAGTAGACACAATGTAACAATACCTTAACAACTTAAGGCGATAAGGTAAATACCAGCCTAGATAAACTCACAACCAGCGACGAACTTTTGCTTGATAACTGATGAATTCAGGTCCAAATATTTCTGCAAGCGCTCGCTCCTCAGGTTCAATCTGAAATTGGTTCATATAAAGCACGAAACCGACAACGCCTATACTTACCCAAGGTGATGATAAATACATAACCCATGCAGTCAAAAATAAAGCAAAGCCAACATACATAGGGTTACGTGATATGGCATAAATACCCGAACTTACTAGCGCAGTCGCTGCTTCAGGTTTTAAAGGGTTAACCGTTGTTTTAGCGCGTCGAAAAGAAACAACACCCGCAAGACAAAAAAAGATCCCTAAAGCGACTGTCGCAGCTGATAAGGTCAAACGCGCCACGGTATTCATCTCAACCGTCGGTACAACAAATGAAATAGCCCACATAGCAAACGCAAATAGTCCCGCTACAAGTGGTGGTGGTACTCTATGTTTAAGTGCTTGCATCATACTCTCCGAGGTTATGATCTCTTGTTATATGCCACTACAGTCCAGCTTGGATCATCTCTTTAATAACAACCGCTTTAACGAAGTGATCCAATTTATGTATTTGGATCCACCAAGTCGCCGCTTCCATCAGTAACTCCGGCTTATCATTTTTGTTGGCGAAAAAGGCATAAAATGAAAGGCCGACATTATCGCCTTTGCTGGCTATTTTTTTATTACAAACATCAATTATTTTGTTTCTTAATTCTTGTCTCATTATGTACTCATATGCAGAAATGTTCTTGAATGTGGAGGGGTATTATTCGGGGTTTAACTTCAAATGCATCTCGATAAGCGGATGCTCAGCAACCGACCCGGCGTCCTTAATATAGCTAAAATCCAACGACTCATAGTAATGTTTAAGATTTTTGTGCGCATGAATTTCAATCCGATTTAAATTGAGTTCTTTCGCCTTGTTGACTAACGAGCTAATTAACGTTGTGGATAACCCCTGGCCTCTGAAATCAGACATAATAGAAACCCTAGCTAAGGTCGCATGGGTAGGACTCACGAGTGTTAGCCTTGCCGTACCCACTAAATCGTCGCCTTGAGTCATTAAGGCATGATAAGCGCCGTCATCTAATCCGTCTGAATCCAGCTGTGAAGGTATGCCTTGTTCCGTGACGAATACACTGTGTCTAATTTTTCTGGCTTTTCCAATAAGCTCAGGATCATTGCCAATAACTAACTTCATGATATTCCCTCATCAGATAACAATTTTTGTTTTAATTCTAAGAGTTACTTCTCTAAGGTTTACAATGGAAGTTTAATTTATTGCCATCTAAATCTCTGAAATAAGCACAATAAAACCCACCTGAGCGCACGCCAGGGTCGCCCTCATTTTGTCCACCTAAAGCTAATGCTTTTTTATGCAGCTTATCGACGTCCTCAACCGAAGAAGCAGCTAAAGCGACCATGGTGCCATTACCATAACTCGCATCTTCACCATCGAAGGGCGTTCCTATTGCCAGTACCGGTTTTTCGTCACCAAAACTCCACGCTAGAAATGTTTTCGAATCGGCTACTTTTTTAGCCCCCATCATATCCATTAAAGAGCTGTAAAAATAACGCGAAACGTCGATATTTTGTGATCCTAACATTACATATCCAATCATTTATATTCTCCTATACGGAATTGAATTCATATTTATTATATACCGTAATCTCGTTCTACTTTTGAAATACGAACCTTGAAAGAATCATACCAAGACTTACGACCAATTTTTTGAGCGGTTAAGTGCTCAGTGTTCGCTTTCCAATTTTTAATTGACTCGAGATCCGCCCAGTAAGAAACGGTTATCCCAACATTTTCTCTTGCTGATTCAATGCCCAAAAATCCAGATTGCTGATCTGCTAATTCAACCATCCTATTGGCCATGTCATCATAACCATTATCACCGTCTGTACGTGTAGACGTGAAAATAACAGCAAAATAGGGTGGTTTAGGTGTATTGGCGATAACTGACATTTTTACTCCTAAGTATCAAATTTTGTAAACAACAGAGGCAACGAATCGTGGCACTGAAGCGCAGATTTTTACTGCTGATTGCTATGCGTTTTATATTTATTGGCTTTCCACTGAAGCCATTTTTACCCCAGCGAAAATTAACATACAGCCAGCAGACCGATTTATCAGTTTCGTTATGATGGGTTTTATCCCAACACTAATTGATTTGAACCCCAAATACCCGTATAGCGAATAACAAAAAAGATCTATAAAAATAGTGATTAAACACAATATGGCTAATTGAGGGATAATTGGATGAGATATATCAATAAACTGTGGCAGCAATGCTGAAAAATACAACAGTGCTTTTGGGTTCGATATTTCTAAAATAAAACCTTTCAAAAATACTTTATACCAACTGCCTTTCTCATTGTTTGACTTGTTAATCCTTAAAGGGCCTGCATCACTAAAGATTGCACTGAACCCAAGGTACAAAAGGTATGCAACACCTACCCATTTAATTACCGTGAATAAACTGTGTGACGCGATTAGGAGTCCTGCAATACCTGTAGCAGACAAGACGAAAAATACAACGTTTGCTGTCGCAATACCTAATATCACCCAAACAGAACTCTTAAATCCATTGGACGCGGACTCAGCTGTGACAGCAATTGCAGCAGGTCCCGGTGAAAGTACCACGACAAAAGTCGCGGCGAGAAAAAGCATCAATGTATCTAACGGGATCATGTGAACCTCCTGAATTAATGTATTCACAATACATTAACAACTTAAGGGTGCGAGGTAAACGGTGGCTACCATTAAAGGTTGGACGAGCAGCGAGATAGTTATTCTAATACGTATATTATAAACGTTAACTCACTATTTTCTTTGACATATTATAGCCACTAATAACAAAGCCAACGTCTTGATATAACTTTAAAGCACGCTGATTTTGATACGCTACTCTTAACTTTATTTGTTCAATGCCAATCGCTTGCAGTTGAGATTCAAGGGCTTTAATAGCTAATTTCCCATACCCGTTATTACGCTGATTCGAGAAAATGAAAAAGTCATAAATAAACGTCGATTTATCGCTGACCTTAACTGAATGCCATAGATAACCGACAACTTCTGATTCCGAGCCTGATTCTGATTTAAGTTCAAGACACAGTAAATCATGTTCATTAGTTTCCAATCCATTAGGGAAGCTACGAATCAAATCTTGCTCGGCTAATTCGATAGCCCTGTCCATTGTATGACCGTAGTTCTCAGCTATTTCACGACTATAATCATCAATGAAATAATCACAATAAGCGGGATATTCCACTAATGTCATAGGTCTAAGTTGAATCATGGTTAATCCTTTAAATAAATCGATTTAAAAACGATAAAATCAATCTGGCAGCTTTCGCCACCGGATTAATTTTATTTTTATAACTGAAAGCAATAAAACTTAAATCAACTCACAACAGTAAACGAACTCAGCCCTAAACCACTGCCCTTGTTCACTCTAACTTGTACCGGAATACGTTCTTTTAAAGCTTCAACATGACTGATCACACCTATCATCTTGCCTGACGCATTCAAATTATCTAATGCATCTAAGGCGATATCTAATGTCTCAGCATCGAGCGTACCAAAGCCTTCATCAAGGAATAATGAATCAATGCTGGTTTTATGGCTAACCAAGTCAGACAAGCCTAGTGCCAGCGCCAAACTCACTAAGAAGCTTTCACCACCGGATAAGGTTTTGGTGTCACGCACTGCATCCGCTAACCAAGTATCAACAACTTGTAAGGCCAAGGCTTCGCTGCCTGACGCTAGCTTACGCTGCAACTGGTAGCGGCTGTGTAAACGGTTTAATTGTTGGTTGGCTAAAGTCACTAAGTGATCGAGCGTTAACCCCTGTGCAAAGCGGCGGAACTTGCTGCCATCTTTCGAGCCAATCAAACTTTGCAGATACGCTTTGTCATCATAATCAGCTTCACAGGCTTTGATCTGCTGATAAAAATCAGCTAAGTCAGCGCTGCGTGTAGTATCATCGGCAAGACGTTGTTTCAATTCACCTTGACGCTGTAAACCTTGGTTTAGCCGTGTCGTTATCTCGTCTAACTGAGTAACCAGAGTGACAATATCCAATTCGGTTAACTGCGTCTGTTGCAGTGTTAACAAACGCTCACGGGCTTGTTCAAACAACGCCTGACAACGCGTTAAGTTCGCGGTTAGCTGTGATTTAAGCACCACTAATCGCTGTTTTTCCTCTGCAGGCAGTAACGCCTGATTAAACTCAACGTCAGTAGCAAAAGGACTTGCATCTAATGCGTGTTGCCATGTCGCTAAACAGTCACTTGATTCTTGCTGTTGCTGCACCAAACCTTGTTGTAATGTGGTTAATTCACCTTGTTGTGCATGCAACTGATTCGATAATGCATGATCTTGCGTTGAACATGCTTGATGCGCTTGTTCTGCTGTCGTTAATTGCTGCTGCATAGTTTGTCGTGCATCTGCCACGCTACGCTGACCAAATAACTGCTGACGTTGTTGCTGTTTAGCAGTGAGGTTATCAGACAAGTTAGACAAAGTTTCGAGGGTTTGTGCTATCGCTAATTCCAGTTTCACCAGCTGTTCACGTAATGGCGTTAACTGACTTTCTGCCAGTAACAACTGCTCATTCGCAGCCTGTAACAACTGAGATTGTTGATCCCACTTTTGTAGTGCTTGCTGACATGTCACTAACCAATTATCAAGCAGGCTCCATTCCGGTAATGTAAGTCCTAGCTCTGTCACGTTATTGATTAATGTCTGTTGTAGCTCGGTTAATACCTGCCCTTGTTGCTGCGCGTCTTGTGTTAGTTTCTGTTCGGCGTCTTGTGTTGCTTTGACATCGCGATTTACCAATTCAATTTGATGTTGCAGCTGTGCACTGTTCTTATCAAATTCAGTTAATGCCTGTTGCGCACTTTGTAATTGCATGTTCGCTGCTTTCAAGGCTTGAATACGTTGTGATAACTGCGCTAATTGCACACCTTGCTGCTGTACAAATACCTGGGTATTGGCACTATCCGTGATCATCAGGTTGGCATTGAGTTGCTCATTATAGGTTTGCCATTGCGCAACAAACGAATCTAACTGCTGCTGCAATGTCGCATTACGATGATTAAAGTGTTCGAGCTTGGTATTCGCTTCAACCAAGCGGTTTTTAAGCTCTCCACCATCGGTTTCAATCTGTTTTAGGTTCAGCTCTAATTGGGTTTTACGCTGCACTGTCAGTGAGTCGGCAATATGCTGATATTCTTCGATCAACGGATGCTCTGTCGAACCACATAACTGACAGGCTTGCCCCGGTTCTAACTGACTACGTAATTGTTCTAGACTGGCAATCTTCTGTTCTTGTTCTAATAAACGCTGAACATCATTTAACTCGTTCTTTTTGGTTTTAAACAGCTCGCGCTTGGCGGTGATCTCAACATTAATACCAGCACGTTGTTGCTCTAATGCAACCATGCTTGCTTGATTGGCCTCAAACTCTTGCGACTCTGTCAGGTAACGCTGTTGTAAACCAGAAAGCTGCTCAACAATACCCTGTAAACGTGATTGCTGGCTAAATGCCTGTTCAAGGTCTGGTAAATCATCACCGACTAGTAAATCAGAGACTTGCTGCTGCGCTTGATTAACCGCATTTTTTACCGCCGATTCACGCTCAACATTGGCGGTCACGTTATTCGCTAGCTGCTGTTGCGCAGTTAAACTCTGCTGTAATGACTGCTGATTCGTAATCACTTGCTGCTGCAGTGTCGCGACATTCGCTTGTTGTTGATTGCATTGCTGTATTTGACTTTGCCATAGCGGTAATCGCGTACTTAACTGCGCATCTTGTGCATGTTGCTGTTGATACGTTTGGCATGCGTTAACCGTAGTTTTAGCTGTTTCGGCTGTTTGCGTTAATGCGGCGAGGTTCTGCTGCGTGGTTTGCAGTTCGCTATTTTGCTGTTGCTGTTGTGACTGACATTGCAACTGCTCTTTACTTAGCTGCGCACACTCATTATCCAATGGCATAATCTGCTCATTGATTAATATTTCTTGTGCTTGGCTTTGTTGTTTACAGGCATCAAGTTGTGCTTGGCTAGATCGTAGCTTTAGTTGGTTATCTGCAACCGCAGTTTGCGCAGAAACTACAGACGTTTGCAGAGCTTGTTGCTTTTGTTCTAATTCAGCCAACTTGGTATCCGCTTGGCTTAAATGGGTAAAAGGTAAACGTAATGCTTCTGCAGGTTCTGCCTGTTCTAATCTGTCTAGTGCAGGCTGCTGAGCTGTTGTCTCTTGTTCTGTATTAACTAAACTCGTTTGCGCTTCGGTCACGCCGACTTGGGCTTTTTCAAGCTGTTCACGCCATTGCTTTTGCTGTTGTAAGCTAGTTTGCTGCTGAGTAAGGTCGGTAACTAAGGTTTCTCCCCCTGTTTGCTCACCGACGATCTCAGCACGTTGTTCGTCCGTGAGTAAGTTAACCCCATCCGCTTTCGCACGGAGTTTATCTAATTCTGCTTTGGCTAGGTTATGGCTTTCAAATACCGCTTGGGAGATCTGGCCATAAATTTCGGTACCAGTCAGTTCTTCAAGTAACTCAGCGCGATCATTCGCTGGCGCATTCAAAAACGCGGCAAATTCACCTTGCGATAACAGCATAGATTTACGGAAACGCGAAAAATCGAGTCCAGTGATCTCAGCCACCAGCTGCTTTTTCAATTTCACTTGGCTTGCCAGAATATTACCCGAGACAACTTCTGCTAGTTCTACCTTCATCTCTTGTAAATTGCCCTGCGGACTGTTTTTAGCACGGCGCTGACTCCAACTGGCGCGATAACCTTTACCCTGTACTTCAAATTCAACTTCCGCTGCACATTCTGCGGTATTACGCGTCATCACCTCGTTTTGCGATTTCGATATCACTAGGCGTGGCGTTTCGTGATACAAGGCCAGACAGATCGCATCTAAAATCGTGGTTTTCCCCGCACCCGTTGGTCCGGTTATCGCAAATAGGCCATTACTGAGAAACGGTTCTTGGTCAAAATTAAGCTGCCACTCGCCTTTTAACGAGTTAATATTTTTAAAGGAAAGACGTTTGATCTTCATTATTTGTCCTCCTGCGTTGCATGCTCTACTTGCTCAACAATCTGTTTAAAGGCTAATTCGATACGAGATTTACGGGCAATTTCCGCATCAGTGGTAAACTCAACACCTGCTAAACAACGCTGGAAAACATCATTCACCGACAATTCTGATAAGGTTTCTTTTACTTGGCTATGCAAATGTTGCTCTCTGTCTTTACGGGCGCGACGTACTTGTAATACTTCAACAGGCAGGTCTGTGGTCATCATTTCAATGCGGGTTTGTAAATCGGTTAAATAATCTTGTTCTTGCACTTCGATGCTCAGCCAAACCGGCAGCTCATCCTCGTGGCTTTTAAACTCGGCTAATTGTGCTTCAATACTTTCAAGATTACCTTTAAGTACCTGCATAGGTTGAAACTGGGGAATAGTTAATTCCGTTACCCCATCTAACTTACCCTCGGAAAAACTCACCAAGTTAACGCTCTTTGGCTTTTTAACTTCATCAAAGCTAAGTGGTATTGGTGAGCCGCTGTAGCGGATATGTTCCGATTTAGCGACCTTCTGCGCGCGGTGGATATGTCCAAGGGCAATATAATCTGCAGCAGGAAACTGATTAGCAGGGAATGTTTCAAGGGTTCCAATATAGATATCGCGTACCGACTCTGTGACCGAGACACCCAGCGCAGTTAAATGACCCGTGGCAATAATCGGCACTGCGAACCCAAGTTGTTCACGCTTTTGCTTCGCTAATTGATACAAATTAGCGTAATGCTCTGTAATTGCCGACCCTAAACGTTGCTGTTTCTCTGTACCTGATTGCCATGCTTCACTTTGCATCACATCACGGGGGCGAATAAACGGTACCGCGCAAAGCAATGCACCGACTTCACCTTTGCGATCCTTCAACTCTAATACCTGCTGCTCTAAATCAAGCGACACACTCGAGATAACGCGGGTATTAAGCTGTGACAATAATTGCTTTGATTCATTTAACGTTGCCACAGAATCATGATTACCCGCTAGAATAATTAACTGACACTGGATTTTACTCATGGCAACAACAAAACTATTGTAAAGCTCGCGCGCATAACTTGGCGGTGTACCAGTATCAAAAATGTCACCCGCGACAATAACCGCATCCACTTGATGCTGTTCTATCTGCTTGAGTAACCAAGCCATAAACAGGCTGTGTTCATTAGCGCGACTTTTAGTGATGAAATGCTGGCCAAGATGCCAATCTGAGGTGTGCAGTATTTTCATGAAACGTTGGTTTCCTAGCGGTAAAGGTAAGCTATCGCTAGTGTAAATAAATACTGGTTTTACTTCCAGTTGTTTTGCGGTTAATCACTTAAGTTACAAAAATTTAACATCACATGGGTCTTATCGGCACAAAACTGTGCGAGAATGCTCGAACAACTAAATAATTTAAAAGAAGTTACGTCCATGAAAATACACCACATTGAAGGTTATATTCAAACTATTCTATTAGTCGAATATCCAGACAAGTTATTATTGCTTGATGGCGGCTGTCGATGTGACGTACCTGTGATAAAAGCCTTCATTACTGAAACGCTACAGCGCGAGATGAGTGATTTAAAACTGATATTGGTATCGCATATGCACCCAGATCACGCTGGCGGAGCACACTTATTACGTAAAAAGTTTGGCTGTAAAATTGCTTCGGTTGGGTTTGAGAAGCAATGGTATCAAGGTTTCAAAGGCCGTGTTGGCCATGCTATTGATGTGATGTTGGCGTTATATGTAGCGCGCCGCAAAGGTAAAAAATTCAAAAATATTTATTATCATCCACATCTGCAGCCCGATATTATTTTACACGACGAAATCTGTGTGCCTGACTTTAGCGAGTGGATGGTGCATTTTACTCCAGGACATACCGATCGTGATCTGTCGTTTTTACACCAGCCCACTCAACAGATGTATGTGGGTGACATGATCTTAAAACTAAAAAACAGATTCACCTCACCCTTTCCGATATACCAGCCCGACGCCTATAAGCAATCATTGAACAAACTATTACAACTCAACATCACTAAAATATTAATGGCGCATGATGGTTATACCGAAATTAGCCGTGATGATATCCAACGATTAATAGATAAGAGTACGAATCACCCACTCACTGTCGAAAAAGTAGTTAAGCGCAAATTTAAAGGCCTCATTTTCAATAACAAAACGTAAATATTATGGTGTTAGAAGCATGACTCATTTTCCTATCAATATTTACAGCTCAGTTCTTTCGGTCGACGATATTCAGCGGGTAGTTTCGCGATAGCCTTACGCAAAGCTTTAATCCGAGTATCGTGTGATGGATGCGTTGATAAGAACTCAGGGGGTTGTTTACCATCTGATGCGGCAGCCATATTACGCCATAACGCCACACTTTCTTCTGGATCAAAACCCGCTTTCGCCATCAATTCTAAACCGACAACGTCCGCTTCAGATTCTTGTGTGCGTCCATACGGTAACACCACGCCATATTGCAGCCCTAAGCCTAGCGCTTGCATTGCCGTGTCTTTATACTCTTGGTTTTGCAACGCGTAATCCGTCACCTGTAAGCCAAAATTAGTGATCTTTGATTGTGATAAACGCTCGTTACTGTGATTAGCAGTGACGTGAACAATTTCATGCCCCATTACCGCCGCTAATTGTGACGGTGTTTTTGCTACTTTTAATAACCCGGTATACACACCAATATGGCCACCCGGCAGGGCAAAGGCATTCACTTGTGGGCTATCAAAAATAACCACATCCCAATTGGTCGGCTGATCAACGTAATGCGTCAAGGTATCAGCAATACATTGTACGTAATTATTCAGTTTCGGATCTGTGTTGATCTTTTCTTGCTGTTTGATTTGCTCAAATGACTGTGCGCCAAGATGCGTCATGTCACTGCTTGAATACAACAATACTTGATTACGGCCTGTTGGCGATGCTGTACACCCGACAACCAAAGATGATAATACGACTAAAGGTAAGATTTGTTTAAACATGCGCCCTCCATATTGGCTTCTTTATTGTGTAAATAGATAACTTTCTATCAAACCAGTATAAGGAGGACACTACAAATAGTACAATACTAACAACAGGCTAAGTATTAAAAATTTTTAAACTGATTGGTTTTTGTGTCGTAATGATAGCCAAGTGTATATAATTTATTCGCGAGCGCTTCGGTAGGCATTTCATAACATGCTGAGAGATCATGTAGATCGGGACATTCAAGTCGCAGTTTTTCATTAACAATCCCGAGTAGGATCGCGGTATCCATTTGTTCAAAATTACTTAAGTCCATCTTCATCACCCATCATATAAGTACTGATAAGTTAAGTGTAGAAGACCCAAGTTATTTTAACAGGTGAAAGATTCTAGGCTGATTTTTTAAACCAATTACTAATGAAAGAAAAACGGGTTTTCTTACGTTGCGCGAGTGTTTCTAAAATGGCTTCATCAATCCACTGTTCTGACATTTTACGCGCATTATCTAGGGCTTTACGATCCACTTTACCTTCGATCATTTTCAATACTTTTTTAATTTGTTTATTATCGTCGCCGTTTAATTGTGCCGCATTAAGCCAAGCATAACCTAAACCATAGTGTTGCTGGATACCTTCGGCGTACACATACATCATGCCTAATTGTACTTGTGCTTTAACATAACGCTTTCGCGCTGCTTCCGCATACAATTTAAACGCTTGGATCTTATCCGTGTCAGTGCCTTGCCCATTAAAGAACATGCTTGCAAGGTTACATTCTGCCGCAGATACTTCATATTTAATCACTTCGGCTGAGTACGCATCAGGATTACTGGTAAATGAACGCACAGCTATGCTGTACCAATAAAAAGCGTCATCAAAATTGCTTCGTGCATAGCACATATCTGCCGCTGCAAGTTGAGAAAAAGGGCTACCCTGCTCTGCTTCTGAGATAATTTGTAAACCGGGATCTTTCGGCTTTGATTGCGTGTTTTCACTATTATTTGACATGCTTGAGCTTACCAATAAAAAACAAAAAGCCAGCAATAGCCGACTGATAGACAAAATTTACTACTATATTTTTATACAGCAGTTATTACATTCTACCGAAACAACATCCTCCTGCATAGATGCTATTACCACGTTGTTTTTTAACCACTGACAGGTAATTGTTTAAGCGATTTTAACAACCGATTTAACCTTGTTTGAATATTCTTATGCTATTATCGGCTTATTAAAGTAGATAAAGGACAAAAAATGTCACAGCAGACAGCAAACAAAGCCGTATTAGTATTCAGTGGTGGTCAGGATAGCACTACCTGTTTAGTGGATGCACTGCAACGTTATGACAGTGTAGACTGCATTACCTTTGATTATGGCCAGCGTCATAGCCAAGAGATCGAGGTAGCGAAAAAGACTGCGGCTTATTTCGGTGTGAAGAATCATAAGATCATCAATGTTGATCTGCTTGGCGAATTAGCGATTAGTTCGCTAACACGTGACGACATCGCAGTTTCTCACGAACTAATGGAGAACGGTTTACCAAATTCGTTTGTCCCTGGTCGCAATATCTTATTCATGACGCTGGCGAGTATTTATGCTTATCAAATTGGTGCAAACACGGTTATTACCGGGGTATGTGAAACAGATTTCTCTGGTTATCCTGATTGCCGTGATGAGTTTATTAAGTCAATTAACCAAGCTTGTAATCTAGGTATGGCAAAAGACTTTAAGTTTGAAACACCATTAATGTGGTTGAATAAGGCAGAAACATGGGCGCTTGCAGACTTGCATGATGAACTTGATTTTGTTACTCACCAATCACTGACTTGTTATAACGGTATTGTGGGTAAAGGTTGTGGCGATTGTCCCGCGTGTCTATTACGTAACAACGGGTTAAATGATTATCTAACCAACAAAACTTTGCATATTACCGCTCTAAAAGACAAATTGCCGCGTTTAGCAAGCATTCAAGCTACGTCATAATAGCTCTTATAATAAGCAAGCCAGAACTCAATTGTATGTGCAATTTAAACATATGCAATTGAGTCCCTTTCTTTATTTTCAATTTTTATAAAAACACGTTAAATATCAGCGCTGAAATTGCAATCAATCCCATGATGGTAACGAAGATATTACTTAACGCTCCACGGTATTTAGCCAATGCTTCAACTTTAGATACCGCGTACATTGGCATCACAAACAAGATCATCGCAATAACCGGTCCAGAAAACATTTCCATCATATTTAAAATACTTGGATTCATTACCGAAACAGCCCAGATACTAGTAAACAGTAGAAAAATAGTCAGCTTGTTAATCGCAGCAGGCGTCATATTTACTTGTTTACGTATCAGACCATTTAAACCTTCACGTGCACCTAAGAAGTGGCCAAAGAATGAAGATGTAATGGCAATGAAAGCAATTAACGGACCTAGAGAAGCAATTAAGGCATTGTCTTTCACATTTGCAAGATACGATAAAACAGATATATTTTGTACTTTAGCTTCTAACAACTGCTCAGGGGTTAAACTAAATACACAAGAAAATACAAAGAAAATAACGAACGAAATAAGCATGATTGACGTACGTTTCAGGATCTGTTCTGACTTCTCCCCAGCTTGTTGACCATAATGGCGCTTTTGTGCCGAGGAAAAGCTAGAGATAGCCGCTGCATGACTAAACGCAAATACAGTGACTGGCACGGCTAACCATAACGTACGCGAGAATTCACCCATATCCGTCGCCATTGATATATCAGGTACTTGCCAATCTTGGATCATGTAAATTGACAGTCCAGCAAGAATAAGCACCAATGGATAAACGATGATCTCAAACGCTTTGAGTACGAGCTTTTCTCCTCCCATCATCACGCCTACCATACCTGCAACCAATATGCCGGATAACAACACACGTGAAGGAGATACTAAACCAAGCTGATTAACAATAAAACTATCGACCGTATTGGTTAAGCCAACACCATAAATAAGCAAAATAGGATAAATAGATAAGAAGTACAAAATAGAAATAATACGACCTGCGTTGGGGCCGAAATGTTCTTCCACAACATCGGTAAAATCAGCTTCAGGTTTTTCCGATGACAGTACAAATCGAGATAAGCCTCGATGCGCCAAGAACGTCATAGGCCCAGCGAGCAGAGCCATAATGATAAGTGGCCAGAATCCACCAGCACCGATATTGATAGGTAAAAACAATATACCAGCGCCTACGGCAGTACCAAATAAACTAAGCGTCCACTTCGTATCATGGGCGTTCCAGCGGCCAGTAGCTGAATGAGACTTAGATTGTGGTTGAGAATGAGATTGACTACTTTTAATATTTAACACGTATTAATCCTTGATATATCGAATGCAGTGTATTAAACAGATCTTCAACTAAAATGCAGATAACTTAACTGCCTACACCTTAAAAACCAGTTGAATGGACAATACATAGGCTTAATATCGATGTAAAGTATTGTTAACCATAATACAACATAGGTCACATCAAATTTACACATTTGTGGGTATAAACACACATATGGCGATGAAATAACAGCGTAATACTGATCGATGACCAGCTCTGTCTCTAAACAAAGGAACAGAACGTTTCGCCACCAGAAATAATTACATCTTTGGATCGATCTTTAATCTCGACATAACTACCTTGTGCCATATCGCTAAATCACCAGTATGGAACCGACCTCAGCAAAGGTGAACGACACTTTGGCGCGCGTTTAAGCATGGATTAATCTTGGCCTATACAAAAATAATATTTATGCAATTATTTACTATCACCGCCAACAACGCACTGTTAATATGCTGATTAAGGTAATGTAGGTAAGTGATATAGGTAAAAACGATGCGACAAGAAAAAATTGAATACTGGCATAATCCTGTATTACCCAATATTGAACTAAGCTCAGCGAATGTTGAAAAGTTTGCTTTCGAACGACACATCCATCTTGATTATCACATTGGGATTGTAACGAGTGGTTGCCAGCAATACTTGCATAAGGGGAAGCAATACCACCTTGCGCCTGGCTTTATTTCTACGTTAAATCCAGACGAAGCACACAATGGCGAGAACATTACCCTTGGTGGTTATCAATCACATGTAATGGCATTACCCGTTGATTATGTTAACGATATTAGCCGAGAAATGAATCAGGCAGAAACCTTTTTCAATGCCCCACTTATCAACAATCCAACGCTATCGCATGCCTTCTTACATTTACATAAACTCTTAACCACAGAGCAAGATGGATCTGCACAACTGCACATCGAAACAACGATGATCGCGTTCATCACAGAGTTGTTTATGCACCATAGCGGTATGCCGATACAGCAACACATATCAACCAAACAACTCTCTACGCAGCAGCTAAGTTATATTAAAACGTTATTCCACGATGAACCGGGTCAGTCATTCCAATTAGATGATTTAGCACAACAGCTTGATTTAAGTAAGTTTCAATTTCTACGTCAATTTAAACGGTCGATGGGAATGACACCCCATGCATATTTAAAAAGAGTACGATTAGAGTATGCGAAAAAAGCGTTAATGAAAGGTGGTAACTTGTCTGATGTGGCCTATCAGGTTGGATTTTTTGATCAAAGCCATTTCAATAAAGCCTTTAAGAGTGCATTTTTAATTACCCCTTCGCACTTTCAACGCCGTGTACTTTAGTTATTTAAGACACAAACTGTGTTCTAGCATCCTTAATGCATTCTCAAGATTGTTCCAATATTCCCTTAATCCTAGAGAACCAGTGTCAAACACTGGTTCTCTAGATAAAGCACTGTAAATAAATAAGATCTAGATAGGACTAAACAACAATTTTAATGTCCGCCGTGCTGAAAATAGAGCTTTTCTAACGATGGTAAATTTTGTATCAAAAACTTAATATCATCATTTTTCATCGCTGCGAGTTTTTCAAGTCCCTCACTATATAGGTTGTCAGGGATAAGACTTCTGACATCAGATCGGGCGCCTGACTTAATCACTTTACGTAGCACAGACAGTACCTTCTCGGTGTCACGTTGACTATTAATGACGTCAAAAAGTAACTTGCCATCCACATACGTTTGTACGACGGTTGGTGTATCGTCTGAAGTTCTAGGATCAGCTGAAAGAACAACCACATCACCAAACTTTCCGACTTCCAGAGAGCCTCGTGTATTTTCTTCGCCATATTGATAAGCCGCCGTAACAGTATTGGCCATCAGCGCCTCATCCCAAGTCAATTGATGTTCACGACCTAAGGGCTCAGGTAATGTCTTACACTCATCTTTTACTTTCACGTTGTCGGTATCACACATTTCTCGTTTTACCGCCGTTTCCATAATATGCATAGGGTCGATGGGAACAATCGGGGCATCACTGTGTAGCGTAAAAGGTAAGCCTATCTCTTTAGCCCAGCCTGTAGCGCTAATGTTTTCAGCACGGCCAGCTACATCACCAGGATTACCAAGAAAAGTCTTTTTATGGCGAAGCCCCCAATAATATACGTGCTCAGTAAAGAAGGATGGAATCATGCCGAGGCCCTTGAGTCGCAACATTTGCTCGCGCGTTGTAACTTGCGCATGTATTGCCACCAATCTTTTCGCTCTAACCTCTTCCTTACTAATAGCGCCATCTAAAATAGCTGTTTCAATGGCCACCAAATATTGTTCCATAGCCGCATCACCATTAACATGCGCGTATATTTGCCAATTATTTTTCAACAAATTTTTCACCACGAGATTCAATTCTTTATCTTTAATCTGTGCTTGTCCCTGCCAATTTTCACAACTTTCATCAGGGCAATCAGTGGGGTTAATAGAATAATAAGGGGCGGATAAATGTCCAGTATAGCCCTGTATCGAACCATCAAGAACTAGCTTTACTCCTCCGACTTTGAAAAAATCAGTCTCTTTCGGTAAAAAATTAGGGGAATCAAAGTCGCCTATCGCTTCTGCACTTTCTTGGTCAGGTAAAATAACGAGTCGTGGTGTTTTACTGATAGCTTGAATAATCTTTAACAACCTTCCCGAATACGCCGCCTTTGGTGTCAAACCGTCCTGAGCGGTTGTCACCCCAGCGGATAAATAATGTTCACCAACACTCAAAAGCCCGAGTAATACTTGCTCCATCGGTATATGTGACGCGACTTTAGTTAGGGCATAGGCGTGAGCGGCCTCCTTCAATACACCGTTTGGTTTATAACTACCACTCTCTATGGGTTGACCTTTTACACCACAGCAAATACCATTATCACTATCATCAAGAATTCTTTCCAAGTGCTTATTTAAAATGAATCCTTCGCCGTCCACGCCATAAATACCCGCTTTTTTGAGCGCTTTAGTATTCGCGGAACCCATATGTGAAGAGGTGTGGGTTACATAAACCGCACGGTCAATCAAGTCAAGTTGCTTAGTGGTAGGATGTTGTTTACCTTCGAGCAGGGTATCATCATAGCCATTACCCATAATCCAATCTCGACTTGACCAGCCATTCCACTGCGTAGACTTTTGATTTAGAGAACCGAGTAATGTGGATGGATTATCTAGGCTACTTGCATCGCCAATTCTCACTACATCACCCAGCGGTGGACTTTGCAGATCGGCAAAAGGTGCGTACAGTCCATGCATCAAAAAATGACTATGCGAATCAATGAAGCCGGGAACAAGCGTTTTCCCTTCTAAATCAATTTTTTTATTTTGTG
>NZ_ABCQ01000008.1 GCF_000170855.1 Moritella sp. PE36
TTACGTGACCTCAATGCGAAACTACACCTAGGTCCTGATATGATTAAACATTGTATGGATTGTGGCCCTGGCTGCTAGTGACAGGTTCCGTTAAACACTAAGCTTGGCGATTAAGACTGGCTGGGATATCAGAACAAGGCGTGATAGCAAATAATGACTATTACGCCTTATTTATATAAGACACTGCCGAAATAAAAGGCGCATAAACAGGCGAATTTTTAAATATCAATTATACTTTCAGCTTACTTACATGGAAGTGTTAGATCAACATAACTTACTTTCGGAGTTATCCATGTTTGAATTATTCATTAAAGCCATTTCACCTTTTTTTATATTTTTAGCTTTGATTATTGTATATGGCTACGCGACAGGGCAAAACAGCCTAGAACTTATCGAGGCCGTCATCAACCTAATTAGTACTATTTTTCGTAATGCAGCCGAAGTATTTAATCGAAGCTAAAACAGACTAAACTAACACCTGATATTCTGTACTGACGCTATAGAACCAAACCCATCGTATCTCTACATGGTGTGTTTAGCGGCCGCGATAATCTGTTCTGAGACTTGTTTATATAATCCTTTCAACAGGATCCAGCGATGCCAGTAGAGTGGTATTGTTAATTGTGTCTCTGTTATTTTGACTAATTTCCCAGAAGCCAATTCATCTTCGATTTGTAATTTAGGGATCAAGCAGTACGCCACCCCCGCATTGGCCATGGCGACAAACGCTTCAGATGAACGCACAATATGACAAGGGTAACTGCCACCCGCTAAATTAAAATGCTGCTCGATAAACTTAATGTGCATATCGTCTTTATGATCAAATGATACCGCAGGTGCTTTACGCAAAGCTTGCTGCGTGATCCCCTCTGGTAAATACTGCAGCACAAACTCAGGCGTTGCCACCAGCACATAATTAAGCTCACCCAATAACGTTACTTCACAACCCGGCAAGGGCTTGCTTTGTAAACTGAGCGCGCCAAAAGCTTCACCCGCTTTTACTTTCTCCAATGTTCTCGCTTCATCCATGATATGTAAGTTAAGTTCTATGGGATATTGTTTCAATAATGGCGCGAGTGCGGGAATAAACCAGGTTGCCAAGCTGTCGGCATTCACTGCAATCGCCATTACAACTGACTTTTCTGTCGAAGTTGCACTGATGCTGGGTAATAATTCGGCTTCTAAATGCTGCACTTGTTTGTAATGCTTTAACAAACGCTGACCAATATCCGTCGCGATCAACGGTTGACTACGGATCAATACAGGCTGCGCCACATACTCTTCCAATAACTTAATACGCTGAGACACTGCGGGTTGTGAAATACACAATACATTCGCAGCACGTTCAAAGCTTTGCTGTTCAATCACCACCTGTAAAGCATTGAGTAATTTGTAATCCACCATCTCTTCCCTCTTTTTGTCATCCTGCACGACACATAAGTATAACTTATCAATCATAATTATTATTCATTATACTTATCTCGTTAATTTTTGTAATCTCCAAATCTCATCTTCTAGAGGTTTATTATGCTAACAGCAACAATTCAAGGGCTACTGATTGGCGGTAGTATGATCATCCCTATCGGCGCGCAAAATGCGTATATTTTAAATCAAGGGATCAAGCGCAATCATCATTGGTTAACAGCCAGTATCTGTATTTTGTGTGATGCTTTACTCATCAGCGCAGGTGTGTTTGGTGCCGGTAGCTTGCTGGCATTAAACCCTGACTTATTACAGGTTATCACTTGGGGCGGCATTATATTTTTATCGGTTTATGGCGCCATGTCATTTCGCAGTGCCTGGCAGTCTCAATACGGAAAAACCGAATTAGATAGCACCCACAAATCACGAAAAATGGTGGTTATGGCAACGTTGGCTGTGACGTTGCTCAACCCGCATGTGTATTTAGATACCGTGGTGGTGTTAGGCAGTGTCGGTAACCAGTTTAGTGGTGATAATCGTCTGGCTTTTACAGGGGGGACGATTCTAGCTTCAATCTTATGGTTTTATGGTCTCGCCTTTAGCGCGGCTAAGTTTTCTCACTGGCTCAACCAACCCAAAGTACAACGTATTATCGACATCACAGTCGGTTGTATTATGTGGGTGATCGCCAGTAGTTTATATCGCAACTTAGCATGATCTAAATATCAATGACGTATTGCTTGGCTTGTTGTTTTAACAATTTAGCAAACAACAAGCCAGCAGGACCAAGTGTTTTTTTATTGGCGCATACCAAGTATAACGACAAATCAAGGCGTACATGATCTTCGATGATAAGTTCCACCAGCTCACCATTGGCTAATTCATCTTGGATGCGGCTAACGGGTAAAGTCGCATGCCCTACCCCCTGTTTAACCAAGCTAAGCGACTCATGAAAATTATTCACCGTCCAACGCTGCTGCGAGCCTAACCAACCGGCATCGACACTGCGAAGCGCACTCGAATCACTCATCACAATTTGGGCATGGGATTTTAATTCAGCAAGCGTTAACGGTCGATTTAACAAGGCTAACGGATGCTGATGATGAACAAAACGCGATAATTGTGCAGGACACAATTTCTCTCCCGTAAATCCAGTGGGTATTTGGCTGCTAATAATCAGATCTGCCGTGCCATAAGTTGCCGCGTCCGTCACCCCTGATAATGTACCTTGCTGAAAATCAATGCTGGTCACCGTGCACTGTTGAGCAAATAATACCAGAACGTCAGTTAATAATTGCTGCGGGAACAGTTGTGTTGTCATTACTTTTAACAGCGGCTCCCAACCTGCGCTATATTCCCCCGCCAATTGTTCGATACTTGCCGCTTGCGTTAACAATTCATTCGCTTGCGTCAGCATCTTCTTACCCATATCAGTGACCACTGCGCGACGGCCCTGTTGTTCAAACAAACGCACACCCAGGTTATCTTGCAGTTTCTGGATCGCATAACTAATCGAACTCTGGCTTTTAATTAAGTAATCTGCCGCGCCCTGAAAGCTGCCCTGCTCGACCACAATCTTAAAGATATACCATTGCTCTAAACTCACCGCTGGCTCTTTCATCATGCTCCTTAACGCATATGTGTAAATGACAGTGTTAATCCATCTAAAATGTCGATGATATAGATTGGATTTACCCGGTTAATTAATTTTTAATTTCCCGTAAGCTTACTCTACAACATAAAGCGAGGAAGCGAAAATGAAAGTATTACATATAGACAGCAGCCTGCAAGGCCACAATTCAACATCATCAAAAATTGCAAAAAAACTAATCGAAAAATTAGATGTAGATAATGCTCAACAGCAACAAATCACCTATCGCGACCTCAATATATCGCAAGTACCACACTTAACCGAGGCTATTTTTAGTGCATTCCACACACCGGAAGCAGAGCGTACAATAGAACAACAAGCGGCAGCGGCAGTATCAGACCAATTAATTGATGAAGTCAGTAACAGTGATATCTTAATTATCGCCGTGCCTATGTATAACTTTGGTGTGCCGTCAACCTTGAAAGCTTGGATTGACCACCTCGCTCGTGCAGGTAAAACCTTTGCCTACACAGCAGAAGGCCCAAAACCATTACTGAAAATGCCAAAAACCTATGTGATCGCAACCCGTGGTGGACTGTATGCCAACACACCAGCAGATACTCAAGCACCGTGGTTAGAGCAAGTACTTAAATTTATCGGTATTCCAGAAGTCGAATTTATCTTTGCAGAAGGCGTCGCGATGAACTCGGCAGACGATGTATTAAGCAACGCAGACGCACGTATTAACGAATTACTGAGTGCTTAAAACAATTTAAACACACTTACGGGAATATATTTGTTCACTATACTTTGCGCTTACAGAGAAAAAGGCCGATAATCAGCCCATCTATCCAAACCGAACTAAATACGAGCTCAGTTTGGATATATTCCTATAACACCAGACAAAAGTTGAACATAAATGCGTTTAGATAAGTTTATTTGCCAAAGTACTAACCTGACCCGAACTCTTGCCAAGCGTGAAATTGCACGCAGCAACGTGAAAATTAATGGCGAAGTTGTACGTAAAGCAGACCATAAAGTAACAGCAGACATGGATGTTTGGTTTAGTGGTAAGTCATTAAGCCAACGTGCACCGCGTTATATCATGATGCATAAACCATTAGATGTAATTTGCTCAACAGTAGATGAAGAACACCCATCTGTAATGAATCTAATCGAAGCAGACAAGCGTGAAGAATTACACATCGCTGGTCGCCTTGACGTTGATACTACAGGTTTAGTATTGATCACCGATGACGGTAAATGGTCACACCGCGTTACATCACCTAAGCGTGCATGCAACAAACGTTACCGTGTACAACTTGCCGAAGCAATTGCACCAACAGCAGTGGCAGATTTTGAAGCCGGTATCCATCTGCGTAGCGAAGACAAACCTTGCCTACCTGCAAAATTAGAGATCTTAAGCGAAAAAGAAGTATTGCTTACTATCCAAGAAGGTAAATATCACCAAGTTAAACGTATGTTTGCAAGCCAAGGCAATAGCGTTGTTGGTTTACATCGTGAACAGATCGGTGAGATCGTATTAGACCCAGCACTAGAATTAGGTGAATGGCGTTACTTAACAGACGAAGAAGCTAAAAGCATCTAATCTGTTAGCCGAACAGATAGTTATACCAACTGTCCAAAAGCTATAAATACAACAGCCCACGTTAATCGCTTAATGTGGGCTGCTGCCATTTATGCAATCACTTATCTATTCAGTACTGTACTACTTACACCAGCGCAGTCACTTTATACGCACAGCGCCTTGCCCCTTCGACAATATGCTCTTCACGCTCGACCGTTGCATACGGTGCTAACAATGTTTGAAATAAATTTAATTCTGAACGACAAAAATTAAGACATTTAGAAGCTGCGGCACAAATAGGACAATGGTTTTCCATCAACCAATAAACCGTTTTGTTTTCAACAGTGTCGCCATCAACAATAATGTTATCACCAACAACAACCGTCGCCATATACCCTTCTTCACTGCGCAACTCAGCTAACACTTCAAGTTTACCCAGTAAATCTGGCTTACTCGCCAGTCTGTCACTATAGAGCACAAATGACGCTTGTTCTCGATGCGCAATAAGTTGCTCAAGCCCTTCATCACCAAAAATCACTTTGACTGAATCGATAAGCTGTACGGTCAATTCTTCATGACGATCTGAGAAATGGCTATTGCTCTGCACCGTCAGTGACCAATAGCGTGTTGGCCGTCCTCGCACTGCTTTCTTATCTTCAAAGCTAATATCACCATCATCTTCTAATGCTTGCAAATGCTGGCGTACGCCCATGGTCGTTAATCCTAATTCACTGGCAAGCACCTTGGCGGTTAATGCCCCTTCAACCTTTAGCAGGCTAAGAATTTTATCACTGGTTTTTTCTTTCATTTTGACTCCGATTAATCCTACCCCAATCACATAAGGGGTGCCGTCGGACACGTTATATATAAGTATTATTACCGATAAAAATATTAAGTAAACTTTTTTATTTACTTTATTTCAGCTTTGACCTTTACAAACTTAAGTAAAGAGTTTACTTTACTAAACAATTAATAAACAAAAAGGTTTACTAAATATGAAATTAGTTATCGTCAGCGGCAGTCAAAGAAACAGTTCAGAAAGTGCAAAAGTAGCGGCTTACATCGCCAATGCAGCAAACCAATTTAAAACCGTTCAACATATCGAACTGTGTAAATACCAACTACCCTTTTGGGATGGCGATGACGAAAGTAAATCTGCTCCGGGCTGCGATTGGCCACTCATCAGTGAAGCATTAGTCAAAGCCGATGCATTCGTGCTTATCACGCCAGAATGGGAAGGCATGGCAACGCCGATATTGAAGAATTTTTTAATGATGTGTGCACTGGATGACACCGCACATAAACCTGCGCTGTTAGTGTCTGTCGTTAGCGGTATCAGCGGTGCATACCCAATAGCAGAATTAAGAATGAATGGCTGTAAAAATAATAAGTTAGTGCCGATACCAGATCACTTGATCATTCGTAATGTCGGCGATGTATTAAATGCAGGCACAGATGATGCGCAACTCAGCGAACGTGATAATAGTATTCGACATCGTATTGGTTACAGCTTGCATACCTTACATCAATACAGCCAAGCACTAGGGCAAGTTCGTCAACTACAGCAACAACAGTCTTATTCTCAGCAAGATAAGTACAGTTACGCAATGTAGGCACTGATATTTATAACGACCTCGTTCATAAAATAAAGGATATAATTATGATACATTTAGAGCACGTCAATTTAATCGTACGCGACATCGAAGAAACATTAACGTTTTACCGCGCCGCGTTTCCGCATTGGTCAGTGCGTGGTGGTGATAAGGGTGAATGGTCAGGTAAACCAAGAACATGGGTCCATTTTGGTGATGATTACCAATATCTCGCTTTTGGCGATAACGGGGTTGGTGAAAACCGCGACTTAGCTGGGCACCAAGTGGGGCTTGCTCATTTCGCCTATGTCACTGATGATATTGCCGGGGTAATACAGCGCTTAACCGACGCTGGTTTTAGCATTGCCAAAGACGGGATGGACGATGAATACCGTCAAAATATTTACTTCCTCGACCCCAATGGCTACGAAGTTGAGTTTGTGCAATATAATACGGATATACCAACACTGAGAAATCGTTATTAGCCGAGCATGATATGCACCCATCACAGTCTCATTTAAGACGCTAATTTAGTGTTGAATTAGCGTCCACAGGCCAAAATAAATAAAGTGTCTTATCAGATTTTATGGCTACTATTACTATGGTGGTAATAAATAATTAATTTTTTGTAGACATACAATATTTATTCTATGTTTTTGTGATGAAACTCTAACTATAAATTTGAAACTTTGCATAATATCGAAATTTAAGTAACTATAGCTTCATGATAAACAGCAGAATGGTCTAACAACACATTGATGATTAAACCAAAACTTCTCACTCTTCGTAGTGCGGTTATGTTACCGTTCACATTGCTGCTTTTGCTTACTGTCACCATCATCACTTTGGTTCAAAATAACAGTTACGAAAGAATGCAGTCAAAGATTAGCGCTAAATTGCTAAACTCCTACTCAGAAAATATTAAAGTTAATCTCGATCTTTTTTTAGAGCAGCCTTTCAACACAACGCTTGCCATAGCTGACAACATTCAGCGTAATCAACTTTATCAAGCCTCAGATCTAACCGAAATAGAAGATTACCTACACTCTGCTATCAGTGATATCTACTATCAACAAAAACAAATAAGTACCATCTCATTTGGTAGTGAAGATAAAGATTATGTCGGATTCCGTAAAAATGAAAACCAAGATGTTTCGTTAATGTTACAAGATAAGCGTACTGATCATGAGTTAGAGTTTTATCATGGGGCCAGCAGCGATGATATTGTCGATCACAGTATTCATAATTATGATCCAACAATTCGACCATGGTACGCCCCGTTTGCAAAAACAAAAACCGCAGGATGGGCAAAGATATACAGCAATGTAGATGAAAAAAATACTTTTACCATTTCCAGTATTTCGCCGGTCATAAATAACGATGAATTACTTGGCATCGTTGCAACGGATATTAATCTTCGCCATTTATCTAATTTTATAGAACCTGAAAACCGCCACTTCAAAGGCATTACTTACATCACTGATAATCAAAGTAAACTTGTTGCTAACTCACTCAAAGCAGCATTAACAGATGATGATAACAATCGTATCCAGGCAACAGAAAGTAACAATGCTCTTATTGCCGCCAATGGTCTGTATATTGCCAATACACAATTACAAAATAAACATGCGCCAGCGTCGTTTGAATTTAACCACAATGGTATTCGTTATTTCAGTCGTATTACCACTTATGAAAACAATAACTTACAATGGTTTATTATCGTTACTTTACCAGAAGATGTATTGTTAGATGGACTACCGAGTCAACAACGTGTAGGTCTAATTGCCGCACTAATACTCGCATTCTTTGGTTTGCTGATGGGCTTATATTTACTGCGTATTATCACCCAACCGATCATGGACATTGCCGAAATATCACAACAACTTGATCATAATAACTGGGATGTAACGATTAAAGAAGACATCAAGCTACATGAAACAACCCAGCTTATCTCAGCATTTAAATCCATGTCTTCACGGTTAGAAAATTCATTTACCACATTACGACAACAGCTATTATTCGACAGTCTCACCGGTTTATTAAGTCGTGATGGTTTTATTGAACAACTTAACCATCCCACAACTCAACAACACGGTATTTTAGTTTTACTGGGGTTACGCTCATTCCGCCATACTAATAACAGTTTAGGTCAGCACAAAAGCGATCAATTACTGGTTGCGATTGCGGCTCGTTTAAAACAGAGTATTACGGACCGTGTCGTCATTAGCCGAATTGACAAAGATACGTTTGCGATCTTTACCCCTGACTTTAAAGATCTTGAACACAGTAATGACTTTGCTGAAACACTATTAGCTTATTTTAATCGACCATTTCTCATCAATGGCACCGAAGTGTTAGTGAGTACCAACGCTGGCATCATGAGTGGTAAGCTCGACGATATCGATATAGAAGCATGGTTACGTAACTCCAGTCTCGCTCTCACCCATGCTTTTAAACAAGAGCAAGTACAAAGCTGCCATTATCAAGACTACATGATCACCGCGTCTCAAGAGCAAACACGCTTAACAGCGGAGCTGCAACGCGCAATTACCAATCATGAATTCCAAGTCTATTATCAGCCGATTATTGACCTTAAAACGGATCAAGTAAGCGGTGCTGAAGCCTTGGTACGCTGGCACAGTCCAACGCGTGGTTTAGTATCACCACTGGACTTTATTCCGTTAGCAGAAAGTACCGGTATGATCATCGACATTGG
The DNA here is from genome assembly GCF_000170855.1 of Moritella sp. PE36. Lineage (GTDB taxonomy): Bacteria > Pseudomonadota > Gammaproteobacteria > Enterobacterales > Moritellaceae > Moritella. Next base: position 8,910 of record NZ_ABCQ01000008.1, read on the forward strand.
TCAACAGGTCTTAACGCAAGCGTGCTCCGACACCAAACAACAAATTGATAAAGGGCTTTGGCCTAACGCATTTTCCCTGCACGTTAACCTATCCGTGCGTGAACTACTCCATCCACTCTATGTGACGACGGTTAAACAGATTTTAGCGACTACACAGCTACCCGCAGCAAACTTAACCTTAGAAGTCACCGAATCACGTTTAGTCAGCCAACCAGCGCTGACAAATAAAACCTTAGAACAGTTACGTGATTTAGGCATACATATTGCCATTGATGACTTTGGTACTGGTTATTCATCACTGGCTTACCTGACCCAACTGCCATTTGATGCATTAAAAGTCGATCGCTCTTTTGTCAGTCAAATGCTAGAGAGTAAAAGCCATACCGCGATCATCGCTGCCATTGTAACAATAACTAACGTGTTCAATGCCGAGATCGTAGCTGAAGGTGTTGAAACGGCCGAGCAAGCCCAGCGTTTAAAACAATTGGGTTGTCGTTATGCCCAAGGTTTTTATTATTCTCGTCCTAAACCGTTAGCGGAGTGGGCTACAGAAAATACACAACATAAAACCTTAAACAACTACGGCTAAACCATAGATAATATTATGACTTACACCTGTATGCTTAATTGTTCTTGCTGGTCACAAAATCACGACAAATCGGACCACCTGTCACGTATTTTCGATCCATTAAGTAAATATGAGATCTGTATTGAAAAAATATTCAAAAAGATACGCTAACCTGCCCCTCTAATCACCGTTATTTGATGACGATGCATATTACATGGAGTTGCCAATGCGCACTATTTTTACGTTATTAATATCAGCACTGAGTTTTAACAGTTTCGCCCTCGATAGCACTTACCTGCAATGTTATGGCGTGAAAGACAGTTTTGCCTCACGTTCCGATTTAATCAAAAAATCATGGGCGGTCAATGCCAGCAACCAATACCTCAAGCTCGACGGTTACTGGAAAGACAACAGTTATAATGCCGATACCGAAAACTACTTCATCGTCAAAGCCATTGATTCTGTGCCCGTGACATCCGCACAAGTGCACAGCGTATTAGCCAGCATGTGCAGTAATACCTTAGTGAACAAATATTCTGATGCGTTTATTAGCAATATCACTTATTTTGCATCCAACAGTTCAGTTGGTTACGAATACCCTGTGATGACAGAAACTGACGCGTTAGCAATCAACAATACCGAGTTACCGGTGGCCTATAACAACATGCTGCGTTATGCCTTTGCATCCAGCTATGTCTACAGCACAGAACAAGGGGCAGATCCCTTCACGTTTACTGACAACGCCACTTTCCAGCAGTTGATGGTCGATGCAAACAGTGCGGCACTGAATGTGATTGCGACTTATGTGGGTGATAGCGGTGTACACGGCGTAGCAATTAAAGTACCTGCAGTGCCAAGTAAAAACCTAGAAGAAGAGATCATCATTTCTTTTAAAGGCACCAGCAGCGGCGGAGATGTGATGCAAGACATCGAACTCATGCTCGCTAACCTCTCTGAAACCGATGAAGATTGGCAAGTTGATGCATATAACTTTACCCAACAAATCTTAGCGCAATACCCGGCTAACACAGCTTCATTAACCCGTGGTTATAAAGCCTCAAATGCAGCTAAAACGTATAATGTGGTATTAACCGGACATTCACTTGGTGCCTATACTGCGATTGATGCTGGTGTGAGAACTGGCGTATTAACACGGGTATTCTCGTCACCAGCAACGCGTATTATTGAAAAGTACATCCATGCGTTTGCCAATAAAATGCGTTACAACAACGTGATCAATATGGTGCGAGAAAAAGATCCGGTAGCAACTATGTCGGGTCGTCATAACGAAAACATGATTTATTTCCCGAAAGCGGCAGGGGTAAATCCAGCCAACAGCCATTTTTTAACGCCGTTCATTAACGACATCTTAATGCCACTGGCTAACGGCCAAGCAACAGCTACTAATAAAGCAAGTTATGTCTACATCACACCAGACACAAGCGTAGGTGCAGGCTTAACTGAATTAGTGAATATTTGGGGAAGTCCAAACTAGACCTGTTTGAATCAGATAAGCAAAGGGCATATCCATCACGGACTGCCCTTTTTCATTATGACGCAAAGATATCCAATAACAGCTGAATAATAAGTGCGTTGGCAATATCAATAAAGAATGCGCCCACTAGCGGCACCACCACAAAGGCTTTTGCCGAAGCACCAAACTTCTCGGTCACCGCCGTCATATTAGCAATCGCCGTTGGCGTAGCGCCCAACGCCAGCCCCGCATAACCTGCTGACATCACCGCCGCGTCATAATCTTTGCCCATCAAGGGAAACACCACAAGAATAACAAAACCAGTGACGATCACCACTTGTGCGGTCAGCATGATTAAAATTGGTCCGCCTAAGCCACCAAGCGTCCACAGCTGTAAACTCATTAACGACATGGCCAAGAACAGCCCTAAACTCAGATCTGAGATCAACGCTAATGAACGACTACGCTCTGGCCACGTTAGTTTAGGCATGATCACGGGACCTAAATTAATCACTATGATGCCAGCAAATAGACAAGTGACAAACTCAGGTAAATGTAAGCCCAAGTTAGCAATTACGACATTCAGCCCCAATCCTAAACCTATGCTTATGCTGATAATCAGTATGGAATTGAGCATATGATGGTAATCAATCGGCGCAGTGATTGGCTGCGGGTCAAGCGGAACTGTCGATTTCCCCTTGGCTTGCGGCTTGCTTTGATGCAGCGTACCCACCGTCAGTTCAGGTTCTCTGCTGGGCTCTAGCTGATGATGACTAATTAAGTATTTGGCAATCGGACCACCAATCACACCGCCAAGGATCAAACCAAATGTCGCACAGGCAATACCAATCTCCATGGCATTGCTAATATTGTATTTCTCAACAAACAGTGGTGCCCACGCAATCGCAGTACCGTGTCCGCCACTGAGTGATACTGAACCGCCGATAATACCAATTTCTGGTAACTGCTGGGTAAACTGCGCCACGGTTAAACCCGTGAAGTTTTGTACAAACAGATAAATAACCGCGATCACCAGTAAGATGATTAACGGTTTACCGCCTTTCAGCAAGGTTGAAAAACGCGAGGACAGGCCAATAATAGTGAAGAATACAATCAGTAAGCTATCACGCACCGCTAACGAAAATTGTAATTCGATATCAAAGGCGCCATAGAGAATAGCAAATAGAATGGATGCGATCAGACCGCCAGAAACAGGCTCGGGGATATTATACTCTTGTAAAAAAGCGACTTTGCGTGTCAGGTATTTACCTAAAAACAACACCAAAATCGCCACGATCACGGTTTGTCTTATATCCAGTTCCATCAGATTTCCCTTTAGCTAATATATTAACGTTAATAATAGGTTAGCTGTTGAAACTGGAATATACAAACCATAAACAGTAATTAATCGACTTGAAACCAATCAATATAATGACTCGGCAGCACGTCAAACTCACGGCTTAAATCAGCCACCACAGACGCGGCAATCACATCGTCTTTATTCGCCACTTTTTCGTTAAGTTCGTCAGCATGAATACCCGTGGTTAAAAACAAACTAGCAATACCAGCTGTATTCGCGCCGCGGATGTCATGCTCTAAACTATCGCCGACCGCAATGGCCTTATCCCAGCCGCCTAACAAGGTACGACACATGTCATACACTTCAGCTTGTGGTTTACCGTGCCAATGTACCTTACCGCCCATTCCAGCATACGCATTAGCGATAGAACCGGGGCAAAGTTTTAACCCGCCGTCAGGACTCATCGCCACAAGGTCGGGATTACTTACTATCATTTCTAGTCCACGTGCATAGGCAATATCCAGGTCGGCTTGGTATTCAGCCACAGTGCCACGCTCAACGCCGTAACACATGATAAATGATGCGTCTTCTATACCGACACTGGTTAAACCGCAGTCTTCTAGCACAGTACCGTTAATACCATCGCCCCAGCCAAACACCAACGCGTGAGACCCCAAGTGAGCAAATTTACCCTGGTTAAAATTGTGGCGCATGTGGTCGCCAGATGTCAGCACATCGATATACAGATCACGACTGATACCCGAATCGGTTAAACGCTGATATGAGAAATGGTGGGTATTACCACTGTTCGATAAGATCACCACTTTTTTGCCATGCTGTTTTAAAAACGCTAAGGTCTCAATTGCTTTTGGAAACGCATCACCGCCATTATGCAGTACGCCCCATTGATCCAAAATAAAGGTATCAAACTCGTTAATAATGTCTTTAAGACCGGAAATCATTTTCACTTCGTCGTTACTCCAACAGCATTGGCTACTAACCTAAAACGTGAATAGCCTGAACAAGATAACCCCACTATATACTCAAACCAACGGATCCTTACTAACTTGCAGCATATTAATATCAGATAGCTGTGTATTAATATGAAATAGATGCGTATTAATATAGAACGATACCTATTGATCCAATTAAGTGTGATTACAAAGCCAGTTTTATGCGCGAAAAATTGTTAACTTATCCTTTTTTCTACTGTGGTGTGTGTCGGTGTCAAATAAGTTTAAAATTATAGCCAGTGTCATTTTGGGCTGCGTGATAGCAACTACATTTACGGTACGTGAAATATGTAAAGACTGGCTATTAGATTCAAGTCGAGAGCAGGCAGAGAATCAATTACTTACTTATGTTGTTGATATTAGGCGCGTACTCGCTAGCTACAAATACCTCCCTTACCTCATCGCAGAACAAGAAAATATTACCGCTGTACTCACCAACCCTGACATATCGACAACAAAGATTAAACGCGCATTAACTCAGTTTGATAAAGCGGCAAACACCAAGGGCTGGTATTTACTAAAACCAGATGGTTCGTTATTAGTATCAAGCCGCCATAACGCCAACTGGGACGCGAAAAAAGCCGACAATATTACCGCGAACTTACGTAATAAAACGGGTGAACTGGATATTGACAAAGGCGTACTAACCTCAAGCTATATTGCTAATGGTACTGCTAATTATTATTTAAGCTTACCAATCAACCTTAACGGTAAACTGATCGGGATTGCCGCTGTTGAAGTTGATTTGACCGCATTAAGTGAACCCTGGCTTACTGCCAATGAATTTATTCTCATCAGTAATGCCAAAAATCAGTTCTTTTTATCGAGCCATCCGCAAATTTCGGCAACAGAAATGAATACGCGAGGAACGATAGGCATTAAAACTCGCCAACTCAGCAATAACGCTAATATCTATAACTGGAAAATTAATAATAGCGATTATCAAGTGCAGCAGGTTCAGTTGGACGATCTAAAGTGGCATATTTATTACCTAACACCCTTAATAAATTTATATAAAACCGTTGATATAGCAGGCTTCATCGCAGCTATTCTAATGTCACTGCTACTATCAATTCTATTATATCGCCATGAACGTAGGCAGAAACTTTATTCTAATGCGGCGTTAATGCAGATGATCACAGGGACCAATGTCGGGTTGGTGTTACTCAATAACGATCGTAGCATTAGTTATATCAATCCAACCGCGATGCGTTACTTTGGATTAAAAAACGATGACTCCAATAGCTTACATGCTAGCAAGTTGCTCACTCAGCATGCTGATAATCAACATGTCGTTACGCAATTACATGATCTCGCGGTGATCCCGACTATCACCGGAATGGAAGTATTTGTAAATAATCACCAGGGTAACGACTTCCCAGCATTACTGTCCATAACCCCACTGGCTTGGTCACAACAGCGCGGTTCGCTGATGACCTTTGTTGATATCAGTAAACGTAAACGCGCGGAACACGCTCTGTCACAAGCCAATACCCAACTTGAATCTAGGGTGCAAGAGATCGCAGCCGAACTTTATACCGCCCAAGAAGAATTATTATTGAGCAGTAAAATGGCAGCCCTTGGGCGCATGTCGAGTGCCATTAACCATGAATTAAACCAGCCGTTAACAGGTATTAGAACCTTACTATCAAGTAACATATTATTTTTAGAGCAAGGGAATACCAAAGTGCTGCGCTCTAATATGGTGTTAATCGACAAACTTGTTAAACGTATGCTATCCATGACAGCGCAACTTAAAGTATTTGCCTTCAACCGCCCCGAACGCTTGATAGCGACCTCAACAACCGAGACATTGGCCGAAGTATTCACATTGCAACAGCCTAAACTAACCAAGATTGATATCGTCGTTGATGTGGCAGACTACCTCCCGCAAGTGCTCGCAGAGCCACACCGACTACATCAGGTATTCTCAAATTTAGTCAGTAATGCCGCGGCGGCAATGCAGCACACCACACAGCCAAGATTATTGATTAGCGCTTCTCAACAGCAGGATATGATCATCATCACTTTTACGGATAATGGCACGGGTGTCGACGAGGACGCACTTGAGCACCTCTTTGAACCCTTTTATACCAGTAAGAAAATCGGTGAAGGACTTGGTTTAGGACTGTCGATAACCGCCAATATTATGCGCGATATGCAAGGTGAGATCACGGCGAGGAATAATACTGAACAAACAGGCATGACATTTACGTTAACACTGCAAGCGAGTGATCATTAAAAGTAATTAACTAAAGTTAATACGCTCAATTAGATATATACACCTAATTGAGGGTGACATAATACGGTCAATATAAATAACGCCCTTATCGTGGACGTTAAGCTGATATTGAGGTAAAAAAGCTGATGAGTGAACACATACTAAATATTGCGGATAACTTTTGGAATATACGCGGCGATTTTAAGATTGGCGGCATCATAAATATTGGTACTCACGCCTCCATAGTACGCTGTAAAAACGGTAAATTTGTGCTGTTAGATGCCTATACTTTGCAAGGTAAGTTAAAAAACCAAGTTGATGCATTAACCAATAATGGCGCTGATCTCGACGCCATTATTAATTTACACCCTTTTCATACCATACATGTGCAAAAGGTACATGAGTCATATCCAAATGCCAAACTCTATGGCACCCAGCGTCACTTAGACAAATTCCCGGACTTACCTTGGCAAGCACAGCTTACTGAATCAAATGAATTTGCCGCTTTGTTTGCCGACGATTTTGAATTTTCAGTACCGGCAGGTGTAGACTTTATTTCCGCAAATGAAAACTTACATTTTTCATCCGTGCTCGCCTACCACAAGGCCTCTAAAACCATTCATGCAGACGATACGCTAATGTACTTAAAATTTCCAAGCATCATTGGCGTGCTCAAAAAACCGCAAATCTCATTTCATATGACATTAGCGCAAACATTAGAAAAACGAGCAGGCGCTGCAACTGACTTTCGAAATTGGGCTATTCAATTGACGCAGCAATGGACTGATGCAGAAAACCTTTGTGCAGCACATTCATCAAGCTTGTTAGGCAGCAAAAATCTATCGCCATCAATAGCCGACAAAATATTAGCTGCGTTACAAAAAGTGGAAAGAACATTACAGGCACATGAGAAGAAGTTTGGCTAAATGAAACCGCTTATAATATCAACGCGTAACTCGAATTCAGCTTAAGCGGCATTTTCCGCAATCAGTTTATCCGCCACTTTATTACAAATATAATCACCGATGGGGATCGCAGACGTAGCTGCCGGTGATGGCGCATTACAAACATGTAAGCTACGTGGACTCTCTGCAAACAGAAAATCATGCACTAAAGTGCCATCTTTTAGTACCGCTTGTGCACGAATACCTGCTGGGTAATCCTCTAAGTCCGTGACCTTCAAGATCGGACAATACTTATTAACTAACTTCAAATAACCCGGTTTCCACCAGGAATTCTTGGTTTCAATTAAACCAGTTTTTAGGTTTTTCGCACTGACGCGCCAAAAGCCAGGAAACTTAATCATTTCACTGATATCACGTAAATCTATATTGATCTTGCCATAGCCTTCTCGCTTCCAGCCTTGTACCGCATTGGGCCCAACAGTCACCGAACCATCAATCATACGGGTTAAATGCACGCCCAAAAATGGCAGTTCCGGATCTGGAATGGGATAAATCAAATGATTCACAATGTTGTTATGCTGAGACTGCAAACGATAGTATTCACCACGATAAGGAATGATCTGAAATTCGGTATCAATATTCAACATCTTCGTTACCCTATCCGCCATTAAACCAGAACAGGTAATTAAGAATTTAGCGACATAATTAAGCCCTTTGAAGGTATGCCCCAATGTCGCTTTCTGTTGGCACTGGACGTTAATCTGATCACTGGTTTCGATTAAGTGCGTCACTTCAGTATCCAGCGCGATATTACCACCAAGCGCACAGAACTGTTCCGCCATTTTCTCGGTGACTAAGCGGTAGTTAACGATACTGGTTGAAGACACAAAAATTGCGCCTAATCCAGTAATGTTAGGCTCTTTTTCAGCGAGTCCAGCAGCATCAAGCAATTCGACCTCAATGCCATTATCACTGCAACGCTTATACAGCGCTTCCATCCGTTGTAACTCTAATACACTGGTGGCGACTAAAAGTTTGCCGCAGTTTTCAACCGGAATATCATGTTTTTCACAAAATGCTTTGGTCGCAGTAACGCCCGCCTTACAAAAATTGGCTTTCATACTACCCGGCTCATAATAAACTCCGGCATGGATCACACCACTATTATGCCCGGTTTGATGTTGTGATAACTTGCCTTCCTTTTCGATTAATAATATCCGTTTTTCAGGCTCTCGTTGTTGTAATTGCCACGCTGTTGATACACCGACAATACCACCACCGATAATAATGTAATCATAAACGCTATTATCCGGGTTATTAGTTTCAGGGTCATTTTTATCCGAACTATTAATATCCGGGCTCGGTGTAGTCAACGTCATCTTCATTATCCTTACCTTAAGAAACAGCAACAGTAGCAACGGCTGCTGGAGTCGTCACCACTGATTTATAACGGCGATGACTGTAAATAAATAATCCCACAAAACTAAGCGTCGCAACAACCCTCACCACTAATGGTAAATCAGGCCATGTCAGCGCTAAACCCAGTAATAATGAAAAACCACGCAAGAAGATATTCAATTCACTTTCTAAGTAACCTTCGATTCCGGCGATAAACGCATAAGTACCTATGATGGCAAAAAAGCCTACGGTGATAACCGTCATAACATCCCAGCTCACGAGCGAAGTATAAGCCATTAATATCGGTACTAAGTACAGTCCTTTTGCGATCTTCCAAGCGGTTAAGCCGGTACGCATTGGTGGTGTACCTGCAATTGTCGCTGCAGCAAATGCGGTTAAACAAACAGGTGGCGTAACGTTACTGTCTTGCGATAACCAGAAGATAATTAAATGCGCCGATAATAACACTAATGCTACCTTTTCTAACCCTAGACCTTGCTCTAACAAGGTGCCCATAAAGTCAATTGGTACTAAGCTTAATAAGCTCTCAGCTTGAACCTGCGACATCGGCTGCGTTAATGCCGCCATTTGCTCCGGTGCAGCTAACATAAATATACCTTGCGCTTGCGCTGGTAATTGGCCATCCATTAACATTTGAATTAATTGGCCTTCCGCTAATAACGTATAGAGTGCGGGTGCCGATAAAGTCCCTAACACAATGTAAGCCGCCGTCACTGGTAGGCCCATGCCTAAGATCAATGACGCCAGTGCAATCAAGGCTAGCATTAGCATCAAGCTGCCATCCGCCCATTCGTTGATCATTAACGAAAAGGTATTACCAACACCGGTAGTACTAATCACATTAACAACAAGACCAATACCAACCAGTAATACCGCGGTTGTTGCCATGTTACGCGCGCCTTGTTCTAGCGCTTCAAAGACTGCTTTAAAACCCATTTTATTCGGTGATAACCAAGAGGCAACGACCACTGAAATAATGGATAAACCAGCGGCGTATGTTGGGGTGAATCCAGAGACTAATAAAAATACCAATACAGCCAATGGGATCAGGTTATACCAACCCGATATAAATACTTTTGCTAATGATTCATCAGAGGCGGTGATTTGTTGAATGTTACTGCGCTTGGCTTCGATGCGAACAAAAAAAGCGACAGAGAGAAAATAGATTAATGCTGGTACAACCGATACCGCAATGATATCCACATACGGCACTTGCGTATAAGAGGCCATAATAAACGCACCCGCGCCCATCACTGGCGGCATGATCTGCCCACCTGTTGATGCCGCGGCTTCAACACCGGCTGCAAATCGCGCAGGGAAACCCGCTTTACGCATTAACGGAATAGTAATAACACCCGTTGATACCGTGTTTGCTACACTTGAACCGGATACCGAACCCATTAATCCAGATGCGATGACAGCGATAAACCCAGGGCCGCCAATCACCTTGTTTGCCGCTGCGCGAGAAAGGTTAATGATGTAATCACCCACCCCAGAACGAACCAGAAAAGCACCGAACAAAATGAACATGAACACAAAGCTCCAGCTGATACGTGAGATGGCCCCAAACATACCCTCTGAACTATAAAAGCTGCGATACAATAATGTTTCTACACTTAACCCTGGAAAATGGAACATACCGGGTACTAACTGACCCCACCACACCACATAGGTCAACGAAATCATAATTAATACCGGAATAAACCAACCAATAGTACGGCGGATCAATTCCAATACAATGATAATAGCCATGATTGAAAATACCCAATCGCTGGTAACAAAGCGCACACCGCGTGCATACAACGCATCCTCAGCAAAGGGGATATACGCTAAACAAGCAAGTGCAGCCAGCGCAATAACAATATCAACACCGAGTGCCAACTTACTGCTTTTTAGACTTTTATGCGCTGGATACCAAAGTGCACAAATAACCGAAAACCCAGCAAAGTGAGTCGCAGATGCCCATAATTCAGGGATCGTGGCAAACGTATTAAACCAGATGTGTAATATCGACAACACCACACCACACCCTGATATAAACGCGGTTACCCAGGGAAAGTCCGTGCGGGTAGCTGACTCAAATTGTTCTAGCTTTTCTTCGACCTGCTTGTCCATAACAAATTCCTTGTTGACTGCTGCCATCGCGGCAGCAGTCCTTATCAATATTTAATGTTGTTTGTTACAGTGCTGTTGGTAGTAATTCAGCAGGAATTGTTAAACCGATTTCTTGGTAATAACGCGCAGCACCAGGATGTAGTGGTACGGGTAGACCTTTAATGGCTTTTTCGACAGCCATCGCTTTCGTGGCTTTATGGATACTGTTTAAGAACGGTAGGTTTTCATAGATATTTTTGGTTAATAGATAAACATCTTCTTCAGATACATCATCACGCACCGCTAAGAAGTTAGGCTGAGCTATCGTCGTCACGGCTTTGCTTTGACTTGGGTAAGTATTTGCAGGGATGGTAAATTTAGTCCACAGCGGATATTCACTGTTTGCTTGTTTAATTTGTTCGTCGGTAAATTCCAATAATGAGATATCATCACCCATCGCAGCAAATGCACGTGTGATCGCACCCACAGGCATACCCGCTGGAATATTCATACCATCAATCGCGCCATTCTGCATCGCGTCGGTACTTGAGCTATAGCCTAAATAGGCAAGGTTAAAATTATTTACATCAACGTTAACGCCACTCATGATCTGACGGCCCGAGTGCTCGGTACCCGAATTTTTCTTACCGATTGAGAATTTTTTACCTTTTAAATTATTCAAGTCACTCATGGTTCCGGTTTCAACTAACGAACTGCGCACCACAAAATGTTCCACGTTTTGCCACAGCATGCTGACTGAACGTAGGTTTTTCTGTGGGCCTGTTTGTTTGAATTGTCCCTCGCCTTGCCAAGCCCAAGCGCCATACAAACCTTGTAGGATGGCAAATTGCGCTTCATTGTCACTCAGTAATTTTATATTTTCACCCGAACCAGCAGAGCTAATAGCGGCTAATGAAAAACCATATTTTGGCTCAAGTTTAATCTTGCTTAATGTCGCGAGTGCGACACCCACTGGATAATAGGTGCCCCCCGTCGATGCTGTTGTGAGGATATAACTGCGCTTTTCTGCCGCGATTGCAGAGGTCGTTGCCAAGCCAAGTATTACACTAGTGACTATTAATGATTTTTTTAACATTCCTTTAAACATGGTCTTTCCTTGTTATTACATTGTTATCATAAAGAGTATTGTTAACACCAATCGCATTACATTTCATATCGCTTGTCGACACGAGGTAATGTCATCACTTCCGTTATGCATGACATATTGCAACAAGAGTGCCAAATGTTAAGTTACTGTTAATTAACAGTAAAAATAAAATAAAGCGGATAAGTAAGCAAGATTACGCCTATATGGCGATTTTTGATAAGCAATAAACAGCTCATCACTGCAGTAAGGAGATAAACATCACATTAACAATATAAAAACATAACGTATTTATAATTCAAGTTTGAAATATAAGATAAGCAAGCAAAAAACACATACTAAAGAGGTAGTTCACAAGCCGTAATAAGTAATGTGAAATGAGATAGAGAGGATAAATAAAGGGCAATAAGCAAGATATTGCCACTTTGATGAAATCTACAGCTAGCCAAACTAGCACGAAGAATTAAAAATAGTTAAATATAGTCCGCTCGATGCAGGTCATACTTTTGCATTTTCTGATTTAAAGTGCGGCGTGGTAAATCAAGTATATCCATTACCTCGATGATACTGCCTTTATGTGTTCGTAATGCTTCAGCAATAACCTTCCTCTCAAAGTTTTGAGTTTGCATAGCTAGTGACAACTCACTAGCGCTAGAATCAATACTTGCAAGCGGCTTGGTGACTAAAATATCCGCCACGGTTAACGACGCATCTAACCCGAAACGGGTCGCGACGTTAATCAATTCACGCACATTACCTGGCCAGCCGTACGCCAACAGGGTTTTTTCATCCAGTCCAGATAACGGCTTGGCATGGATGTTGGCCAAATTAACGTAGTGCTCAAATAATAATAAAATATCTTCACCACGCTCACGCAATGGCGGTAAATATAACTGGGCAACGTTCAAACGGTAAAACAGATCTTGGCGAAACCCTTGATTGTCTTTCAAACTTTCTTTTGCGGCGGCAATAACCCGTACATCAATCGCAATCGATTTATTACCACCAACACGCACAATTAGCTTTTCTTGTAAAATACGTAACATCTTGATCTGCATGTTAAGTGGCATACTTTCTATTTCATCTAAAAACAGCGTGCCTTTATCTGCATATTCTAGCTTACCAATTCGCTTTTTGATGGCGCCAGTAAAAGCCCCTGCTTCGTGACCAAATAGCTCACTTTCAAATAACGCTTCCGGGATCGCGGCACAATTTAACGCCACGAAGTTACCTTGCGAACGAGTGCTGACTTTATGTAAGCAATCTGCGACCAACTCTTTACCACAACCGGTATCACCATAAATAATGACGTTGGTATCGATATTGGCGATTTTAACCAACTGTTGCCGTAATTCAACCATACCAGGACTAGAGCCGATCAGGATCTGATCTAAACCTTGTGCCTGCTGTAAATATTCCTCACGCTTATTCGCACCGAGTTGTAACTGGCGTTTTTCAATTGCACAGCCGACTGTTTCAATTAATTTATCGGGATCAAAAGGCTTTTCTAAGAAATCAAATGCACCATCACGTAATGCATTAACGGCCATATTAATGTCACCATGACCAGTCATCAAAATAACCGGCATTTCGGGGTTATTAGCTAATAACTGCGGTAACAAGGCTAACCCTGAAATATCAGGCAAACGCACATCAGAAATAACAATGCCAGGGAAGCCTGTTGGAATGAGGCTTAGTGCCGACTCACCATCTGCACATTCGATAACATCATAGCCAGCGAGCTGGAGTCGTTGACTAATAGCCAAACGCACAATCTCATCATCTTCAATTAAAGCGATCTGAATAACAGACTGTTGTGACATAACTAATCTACATCCTTGTATAAATAAACAATGCAGACAGAGTAAGAAAAACAATGTCTATTGCAAAGGAGCTAGCTCGCAAATTACAGACATAAACGATCCACAGGCCCAACAACAGTCAGTTAACCCGTATTCAGCCATTCATTCGGATCGTGTTTTGTAATTTGGTTTCGTTTTTGACTACCAATTATCAGCCAGTTATTTATACCTAAGCTACTTAGGTATATACTGGGCGGCATAACGTTTACAGAAAAAGCCAAAGAAAATAGGAATTGAAATGACGACTGTGATGTACGGAATTAAAAACTGCGACACCATTAAAAAAGCCAAGAAATGGTTAGAAGCAAACGAACTGGAATTCACATTTCACGATCACCGCGTTAACGGTTTAGATAAAGCACAGCTGATCGCTTGGTGTGAAACACTGGGTTGGGAACAAGTACTAAATAAACGCGGCACTACTTATCGCAAATTAACCGATGAACAAAAAGCTGGGCTAACAGAAGCAACAGCTATCGAGTTGTTAATTGAACAGCCAGCGATGATCAAACGTCCAATTCTTGAGGTAGACGGTCAACTTACCTTAGGCTTTAAAGCCGACACTTATGCGGCGCTCTTTACTAAATAAAGGGTCAAAGTAAAAAGTCGAAATAAGCCAGAACACTATTAATCAAAAGTACTTACAGCACTGACCTAAACATAAGTCAGTGCTAACAATATGCTGTAAAAAGGAATTACTCATGTCAGACAGTTTAGTATTACAACTTGCCAAAGATCTACTTAGTCGTAAATCAGTGACACCCGAAGATGCCGGTTGTCAGCAAATGATCATCGAACGTCTTGAAGGCCTAGGTTTCACTATCGAAACCATGGTATTTGAAGACACCACTAATCTTTGGGCTCGTCGCGGTACCGCTGCCCCAGTATTTTGCTTCGCCGGTCATACCGATGTAGTACCTGTCGGTAAAATCGAAGATTGGGATACTGACCCGTTCGTCCCTACCGTTATCGATGGTTATTTACACGGTCGTGGCGCAGCAGACATGAAAGGCTCTATCGCGTCATTCTTAGTGGCGGTCGAAAACTTCGTCAACGACAATCCAAATCACCAAGGTTCGATTGCCCTACTGATCACCAGTGATGAAGAAGGCCCGTTTATCAATGGCACAACCCGTGTGATTGATACATTAGAAGCGCGTAACGAAAAAATCGACTGGTGTATTGTCG
Organism: Moritella sp. PE36; assembly: GCF_000170855.1. GTDB lineage: Bacteria > Pseudomonadota > Gammaproteobacteria > Enterobacterales > Moritellaceae > Moritella. The sequence goes on from NZ_ABCQ01000008.1 coordinate 24,059, forward strand.
GAGAACCATCAAGCACCAACAAAGTCGGTGATATCGTTAAAAACGGTCGTCGTGGTTCATTAACCGGTGACATAGTAGTGAAAGGTATTCAAGGTCACGTGGCTTACCCACACCTTGCCGACAACCCAATTCACAAGCTAGCGCCAGCATTGACTGAACTAAGCCAAGTGGTATGGGATCAGGGTAATGAGTACTTCCCTGCAACAACACTGCAAATCACCGACATCCGCAGTGGCGCGGGTGCAAGTAATATCGTACCGGGCGAAGCGACCTGTCAGTTTAACCTGCGTTATTCTACCGAGCTAACAGCGGACTTAATCAAATACCGCATTGAAGGCATCTTTGCAAAACACGGTTTAAACTACGAGATCAGCTGGATCCACAGTGGCCAACCATTCTTAACTGAGCCGGGGAACTTGCTAAACGCCATTACCGATTCAATTGAAAGTGTGTGTGGTTACCCATCAGAACTATCTACCTCTGGTGGCACATCAGATGGTCGTTTCATCGCGCCAACCGGTGCACAGGTGGTTGAATTAGGCCCTGTGAACGCGACAATCCACAAAGTAAATGAATGTGTGAAGATCGCTGATATTGAGCAATTAGCTGAAATATATGAGCAAACGCTGGTTAAACTATTAGCGCAATAACCACTCTGCTTTAGAAACAGTACTGATAATGATGGTTTGCTATACCTCTAACAAACCATCATTCATTCTAAAAACAAGCCATCATTTATTCCGCCAATATGCATTTCTGATAACACAATAACCCAAACCACCTCTTAATTTCCCTCATTACTACCGCCATTACAACTCCAAGCAATATAAAAAACCGATAACCCCATCACATTCCATAACAAATTTTATAATTTATTAACAAATAATAAAGTTCAGTATTTACAACACATTAACATAGCTTAAATAGCCATTACGGCGTTATTTCGAGCGCCGACAGTCGGTCCTCGTTCCGGCCGTTAATTGACTTTAATCAATGTCTGGCATATTGTTTATGCAGTTGCATAGTTTTGCAAAACGCTTATTTTGTTAATGACAAGTTTGTTAATGACATGTTTTTAAAACATGGTTTTATAAAAAGGAAGTAGTATGGCTTTAATCCAAGCGCCAAGTTCAGTTGTAATGGTTCGACCATGGAAATTCTTCTCGAACCCAGAAACTGCAGTTGATAATGCTTTTCAAAAAACCGGCCTCGATGAACAAGACTCGCTTGAGTTAAATCGCAGCGGTATATCACTACAAGCTAAAAACGAATTTGATATCGTGGTTGCTGGATTAAACGAGAACGGCATCAACGTCCATGTATTTGATGATTTTGGTGATCGTGATACACCAGATTCAGTATTTCCAAACAACTGGTTCTCGACCCACAGTGGCGGCCATGTTGCCCTATACCCAATGTTTTCACAAAACCGCCGACGCGAACGCCGCAGTGACATTATTGAAATGTTAAAAGCGCAGTATCGTGTGCAAGATGTTATCGACTTCTCTGGTTTAGAGTGGGATAACCTGTTTCTTGAAGGCACTGGTGCGATGGTACTTGATAACGTTAACCGCATCGCCTACACAGCTAAATCAAACCGTTCTAGCGAAGTGATCCTTGAACGCTTCTGTACCACATTCCAATACGAACCAATGGCGTTTGAAACGGCTGATGCCACAGGCACTGCGATTTATCATACCAATGTGATGATGTGTGTAGCGTCTCAATACGCGCTTATTTGTTTAGACATGATCCCAAATGAAGCACGTCGCGCAGCGGTAAGGCAGCGTTTAGAAGAATCTGGTATTGAAGTGATAGAACTGAGCTTCGACCAAATTGATAACTTTGCGGGTAACGCTATCGAACTCACAGGTAACGGCAATAGCCACTTGGTTATGTCGCAACGTGCGAAAGATGCATTAACACCAGATCAAATTGAACGCATTGAAAAACACTCAAATATATTAGGCTTTAGCGTACCGACTATCGAATTAGCCGGTGGCTCGATCCGCTGCATGATCGCAGGCATTCACTTAAGCCCAAGAACATAAAACACGCGATTAGCAGTACAAATTAAAGAACCCAAATTCAAATAATTTAAAAGATATGACTTATGGAAAAGGAAAAGGTTATGGAAACCAGTTATGTAAAATCAGCGACAGGTGAATTGAAGCAAGTATTACTTTGTTCACCAACTTACCTTAATCTTTCGCCAATCAACAAGATTGCTGAAGATTGGTTAGAAAAAGGTGAGAGCATTGATCAGCAGAAATGTTTAGATGAACATCAACAGCTGATCGATATTTACGAGCAGAACGGCATTAATGTCGAAGTACTCGCGCCGACTGAAAACTTGTCGAGTCAGGTATTTGCCCGTGATTTTGGTTTTAATATCAAAGAAGGTTATGTACTTGGCCGCTTTAAAGAAGAAATTCGCCACGCAGAAAGCCTACTGTATGCAGAAAAACTTGCAGAGCTAGGTGTGCCAATCATTGCCACTTGTCACGAAGGTGTACTTGAAGGTGGTGACTTCTGGCAACTTGACGAAAAGACTTTAGCCATTGGTACGCTACAGCGTTCTAACGAAAAAGGCATTCAAAGTATTCGTGAACAGCTTGAACCATTAGGTTATACGATTATTGCGGTGAACTCGAAACCAGAATACCTGCACCTTGACATGATCTTTAACATTGTCGGCGAAAAGACTGCCGTGACTTATTACGACGGTTTACCACAAGAATTCAAAGATTACCTCGATGAAACGGGTTACGACCTGATTAAAATTGAGGAAGCAGGCGTATTCAAACACTTCTGTAATCTGCAAGCATTAGGTAACAAACGCGTTATCTCGTTAAGCGCAAATACCGATGTAAACGCGCAATTACGTGAACGTGGTTTTACAGTATTTGAACTGCATTCTACCGAGATATTGAAAACGGGCGGTGGTCCACACTGCATGACGTTCCCGTTAGAACGCCACTAAAATTAATACGGCAGTGTTTTCTTATGCTGTTTATGAGAGCTAGGTCTAATACTATTTACATAACGGGTTAGATATTCTCTAACGAAATAGATAGGATAGCAGACGCACTGTCGATACCGATATTGACCAGTTCATTATCTTTGAATTTGTAGGCTGCCATGCTGCCTTCGAGCCATAAGCCATCAATCAAAGCATTGATTTTAATGGCAAGGATTTCACATTCATGATGGTCAACTGTAATATTTTCGGTGGCTAATGCAGAACTAATCAACGGCGCTAATATTTTCGTTGTTTTAGCATACTCATTAGTTCGAATGGCTGCCATTTCTGGGTCGATGTAAGTCATCGGCAAGAAATTAGCCCATAACAATACGGTACGTGGTGACACGATTGGCGCTGATAGCGTCGCTTGAATAAAGTGCTGTAATCGAGTTTTGGCGCAAATATCCACATCGTTTATTTCGATACGGGCATTGACGTACATAATCTCGAGTAATGCAGAATACGCCGCGCGGATCAGTTCGTCTTTACCGGAAAAGTAAAAACGGATCAGACCGTTGGTGACATTCGCATATTCAGCCACATTACGTACTGTGGTTTTTTGTAAACCTTCGTTAGCAATGCAATCAAGTGTGGCATTGATTAACTCTTGTTTACGGTTTTTACCTTTTGTTCCTTTCGCTGGCATAGGCAGGTATTTAATCCGTATTTAAGTATAAGAGGTGTTTTACAAAACAAAATTAATCATACCCCTAGGGCGTGATGCTGGCAATTTATTAAGCTAAACCGAATAAGAATAGCACTTAACCCGATGCACATAACTGATGTGTATCTCATTATTAAACGTATTAGATAAACCACTCATTGATTGCTGTAATCATGATGGTAATGGAAAAATTCGATTTTTCTCTTTTACCTTAGACAGAATTAAACAAGGATCACCATGATTGTTTTAGAGATAAAAGATATTAAAGCGGTAATTGCGAAAGTAGGCTACCAAGACTTCTTTGCACAGCTTAATGATACATTAACTGAAGATTATAAAAATTGGCACGACTTTGATAAATCACCACGTGTTGCCAACCATGTTGACGGTGGCGTTATCGAACTAATGCCGATTTCTAATGCGGAAATGTACTCGTTTAAATACGTAAATGGCCACCCAAAAAACCCAGCACAAAACAAAATGACAGTAATGGCAACAGGTCAATTATCATTAACTGAAACTGGCGAACCGCTGATGTTTTCAGAAATGACTCTGCTTACTGGTTTCCGTACTGCAGCTACATCAGCAATGGCAGCTAAGCACTTAGCCAAGAAAGATTCAGAAGTACTCGCGTTAATCGGTACTGGCGCACAGAGTGAATTCCAGTTCTTAGCCTACTCGTTCATCTTTGACTTAAAAGAAGTACGCTACTTTGATACTGATCCTGCAGCAATGCGTAAATTCGAGAAGAATATGGCGCGTTTCGACATTCGCCTAACACCGTGTAAAGACGCAAGAGAAGCGGTTCAAGGTGCTGATTTAATTACCACGTGTACAGCAGACAAGAAATACCAAACAGTATTAACCAAAGACATGATCAGCAAAGACGTATTCATTAACGGTCTTGGCGGTGATTGCCCTGGTAAAACAGAAATCGAAAAAGAATTAGTAGAAAGCGCAACGATTGTTGTTGAATACCTACCACAGTCACGCGTTGAAGGTGAGATCCAACAACTGGGTGCTGACTTTACGTGTACAGAACTACACGAAATTGTGAAAGGCGAGAAAACGCTGAACGTAGCAACAGACGGCACTATCTTGTATGACTCAGTTGGTTTCGCACTGGAAGATTACTCAGTACTACGTTTAGTCTACAAGCTAGCTAAGCAACATAACATCGGCACAGAGATGGAATTAATTCCTGAACTGGATGATGTGAAGAACTTGTTCTCACTACTATAATACTGATTATAAAAGTCTTTATTCTTTATTATAAAAACATTTATTCTTCATTATAAAGACGAAATAACTACACCTATTAATTTAGCACCTTAGTCTGTCGCGGCTAGTTGGCAATTGTTAATAGTGGATAAGCCTTTGGCCAAAACACCCACGGTAAGCATTATAATGCCGTTGGGGTTTTGGTCTTTTTTGTTTAACCTGCTGGCACATCTAGCGTTTAAAACATTATTTTCACGGCTAAAAATTTATTTTAAAATAGTTAAACACCGCCTAACCCCGCGTAAATACTGACTTTCAGGTCAAGTAAATAAGCTTATCACCGGGTCGGTGTGAAATTAGCCCTTTACAAGATATCGGTCCTTGGACTAATATCTATTCGTATAGGCGCGTTGATGAAACGCGACTTCCTCGCACACACGATTCGCTTGTACCGCTTAAACTAAAATCCTTATAATTTTTTGCACAGTACCATCCATGAACCCATTGATTTAGGGTTTTCCTTGCGCCCGCAATATGTGGCAGCGCAAGAATAAGAGCCTGTGCAAACAAACAGAAGATAGATGTCATGCGTATAGAACAAGAATTGAAGCTAGGTTTTAAAGATGTACTTTTCCGCCCAAAACGTTCGACTTTAAGAAGTCGTTCACAAGTAAGCTTAGAGCGTACATTCACTTTCCCTACCAGCAAGTACACTTGGACAGGTGTACCGGTTATTGCTGCAAACATGGATACTGTAGGCACATTTGAAGCGGCAAAAGAACTTGCTGAACACAAAATGCTAACAGCTGTACATAAGCATTACACTGTTGCTGAATGGAAAGAGTTCCTAGAAGCAAACCCTGAAATCTTTGACCACATCTTTGTATCGACTGGTACATCAGATTCAGATTTCGAAAAACTTCAACAAGTTCTAGCATTAGATGAACGTCTACAGTTTATCTGTATCGATGTTGCTAATGGTTACTCAGAATTTTTCATTGAATTCGTGCGTAAAGTGCGTAAAGCATACCCGACTAAAACGATTATGGCTGGTAACGTAGTTACTGGTGAAATCACAGAAGAACTTATCCTGTCTGGCGCAGATATCATCAAAGTTGGTATCGGTCCTGGTTCAGTATGTACGACACGTGTTAAAACAGGTGTTGGTTACCCACAACTGTCTGCAATCATCGAATGTGCAGATGCTGCGCACGGTCTTGGTGGCATGGTTGTTGGTGACGGTGGTTGTGCTTGTGCTGGTGATGTTGCTAAAGCATTCGGCGGCGGCGCAGACTTCGTTATGCTTGGCGGCATGTTAGCTGGTCACGACGAAAGTGGCGGCGAGCTGTGTGAAGTTGATGGCAAGAAAACGAAGAAATTCTATGGCATGAGCTCAACAACTGCGATGAAAAAACACGCCGGTGGTGTTGCTAAATACCGTGCTTCAGAAGGTAAAACTGTAGAAGTACCTTACCGTGGACCAATCGAAAATACTATTTACGATATCCTAGGTGGCGTTCGTTCTACTTGTACTTACGTTGGCGCAGCGTCATTAAAAGAGCTAAGCAAACGTACTACCTTTATCCGCGTACTTGAGCAAGAAAATAACGTATTCGGTAAAGAATAAATTAGTAATTAAATATGTAGGTCTAGAACTACATATTTAAACTAACAAAGGCGAGCATTGATTTTATTATCATGCTCGCCTTTTTGCGTTTTAAGAGTTTGAATAAATTTTATTTACAGTGATAAATCAGATGATTTTCATACTCCAGCATTTATTTATAATGGTAATATTACCTTATATATTTAGAAAATAAGGATATTATCTAATGGCAGCTAGAAATCAAAATGTATGCCCAACCATTGTAGAACTTGAGTTTAGCTAAAGTAGTCAAAGCGCGATAGATTTAATAAACGAGGTACGTACGTTATCGACAAAAAGTTGGATTGCTCTGACGATAGGTAATTTAGGTCTAATTTTTGCGGGGTTGGTTCTAAGCCCTGGGAAAGCTATCCCTGCAGAACTTACAGCTCTGGGGGCTAAACCTATCTTAAAAGCAGCGACCAACCTAACAGAGGCGGCAGGAAGCCCAGCAGGTTCTGTTGCTTACAATATATTCCAAAGCAATTGGGAGATTTTCTTTCAGGCTGTCAGTGCTTTTGATGCCATAGCTAAAAATAAAATAGACAAAATTGTAACACTCCAAACATATAGATATGATCTCACGCCAAAAGAACGTAAATTTTGGAAAGCTATGTATTATGGATGTAAGGTAGCAAAATAATGACAATTCAAAATATATTATTACTCATCACGATTGCAACACTAACTGCGTGTTCGACCCCAGAAGAACAATCCACATATGCTTATCAGCATTACAAAGAACAATATATTCAATTCGCAAATATCCTCACTGAATGTGGGAATAAAAGAAAGAAAACATTGTCTGATTCAACTATCGATATATTAAAGACGTTACCTCAAGACTCTATTGAAGGGTTTGGCCATGTCATAAACTTAGCTGATCGTAAATGTATGGCAAATATATACCGTGATTTTATGGAGTCTTTATTACTTGCCGAAGTTGAAAATTATAAAAATGGTCATAGTGTAATTGAGCATGAATTGTTAATTATCAAAAAAATCCAATTCATGGATTTATACCTACCAGCAAAAAGAAAATTCGAACACCTACCTGCTGACACCCAAAAAGCATTACTCTCAATTCAAGAAATGCAGGAACCATTTGATGGACTTGATGCATTGGAAAGAGCATGGCCTAAAATATATGGCGTAGAGTAACGATGACTTGGTGATATAGACCCTGCGTATTTAAGCTAACAAAGGCGAGCATTGATATGGGCATGTCCATTATCATGCTCGCCTTTTTGTTCTTGGGCTTGGTAGGTAAGGGCTGTGAGCACAAGGTAGAATTCTAGCTACAGTCAACCATCGCATACGTTATTGCTGAAGCTCTATGGTTCTAAATCTGGGTTATAAAGACTATTCGCCTCCAATCCAGTACAATTAATGTTTTTTATGACATCAACATTTTGTAATTCAACATGGTTTTCACCATCTAAAATATCTTTGTTAGTTCCAATATGAAATAGTTTACTCACAAGTACACAAGGAATAAAACGATACTCAGCACTTCCTAAGCCCCCCCCATAAATAGTAGTGCTGTTCTCCGCTCTACTCTCAGGAGTATTCGCGACGCGAGTAGTATAACGGTCGGTTAGATCTTGTAACTCGCCATTTGACTTCCGGTAGTAAAAATGGATGAGTTTAGTATCAAGCCAGCCTGAATTTATCCCAGTTTGCGTTAACAACACCCCATTCTCAGGAATTTCATATACCCTAAACCCATCTTGCATTTTCTTAGGTTGTCCGTCGGTGACATTGTAAACGATATGAAAAGTTCCAATATATCCATCGGGGATAATGTACATTTCAGGGTCTCTTGGTGGGGTTTCATCACATGCAACCATAAACAGACTCAAAGTTAAAAGGCATAGCATGGAGAAAACATTCATTTTACTGTGCTTATTTATCTTTTTAATCATTGAAAACACCCGTCTAAGCTCGCTTTTTCTAATGCCATACAATGACCATGGTTAGGATTAATTTGTAAAAGTTTATGATTCCACTCTTCAATTTTATGATATGTAAGTTTTGTACCTAAATCGCGCCTACGTGCAATTTCATCACCAATCTTCCCTTCAAAATTACCATCACTATCGATTGGTAATCTTACCGCACACGCGATCATAGGGTAATTAAGATTAAGACTTAAACTTACGGGAGCAGCGCCTTTACGAACGTGCACGCCTAAAAATACTGAGTGGCCTTTGCTATCCACGACAAATGCTTCACAGTTAGGGAAAGCATCACCACTGACATAAATCACAATATCAACATGTCTTTTAGTTCTGTCTAGACTAATTTTAATCTGATAATTAACATCGAGGGTTGGCACATATGAAACACCAATTTTTTTTTGTAAAAAAGGAGAACCAGGCATAGCATGATTAACGCCACCGTATTTACCCTTTATTGTAAAATGGCTAACACCATTGGGCGCACCTTTCACAAACGTAGCATTTACACTACCTTTGGGAGCTAAGACACCATCATATTCTCTACTTTCATTTGACCAAGGTGCTTTAGATGGATCCGATCTAGTTACATGTGCAGAAGCAGTTCCCGAATCTGTATGTAGGGTAAAACGATGCCATATTCTAGATGTTGGATAACCGTTTCCACTAGGCAAATTCGAAAAACTACGATTATCCCCCTCAAATTTCAACCCTGTCCAGCCAAAATCTTTCTCTGGATGAAAAGATCGAATGTTAAATTTAAATTCCGTATTTTTTACAATGACTTGATTTGACATAATCTATCCTTAGATTATTCATAGGTGATTTAAAATAATATCATTTATCATTACTTATTAAGTATGAATATCACTGGTACTTACAAATAGAAATGGCGAGTTAATATGCCAAATAAAACAACCGCATTTAATCCTTTTGATTACATGGATCGCCAAGATGAGACTACTTTATCCTTGGCGACAATTTAATGTCGAGAGTGACGGTGGACTGATTGGCTATGTGTTGATCTTGGTTAGTAAATGGAGACTAATCTTACAGCCCTCACCAAAATAGTTAAAATCATATTGGCCGATAAATTCATAGCAACGCTCCACATAAAGTACTGACATAAACTTACATTTCAATTGTTTACACAACTAAAACACACATGTAACATCGTGAGTCATACTTTATTTAGGTTATATATTGATGTTCCGTATACAAAAAATTGTATTTATATCCCTATTCACTACTTTGCTAGCATCATGCGCTTACCATGAATACAACCCATCAAAACCTGATGAATATGCTGAATATTGGTGTCAATCAGAGCACAGAAATAATTCCATTCTTGCTATTCTTGATACTAATCAAGGACGAGAAGACCCAATCCCAGATAATTGTGACATATACTATAGATAGCATCGTGATGCAGTTAGCACTGTAACCTACATGTCCTGATGTTTGATCAATTTAGTCGGCATTACATCATCAACACCAAGCGTTAAATGTACGGCTTCAGTTGGCGTTTCAGCATACGCTTGTTTATCGCCGTGCTGATTGAATGACAACTCTATTTTCGAACCATAAATACCCATTTCATTAAGCTGAATACGGTCGCCAATAAAATAAGAATCCAAATGTCGTATGGTTTGGTTATCAAGATCTTGCTCAAACAAGCCAATATAAGTAAATAAACCACTGCCTTGATTGCTTACACTGAATGGTGCAGCAAAATACATTAAATTGTCAGATGTCGTTGGGCTTAAAACACTGATGTGCATGAAGTCTAACAATACCTCACCACGTTCTTCATCTACTTGATAATTGCCCTGCGCTTTACCTTCTGACGTCCCTAAGCCAATTATCGAAGTCAGTTTAACGCCTGCTCCGCTATCAGGTAGAGTAATAATAAAATCACTGCTGGTCTTCATGCTAAATAACGTCAATATTACTTCAGAGTAATAATCTTGCGTCTTGCTGCTGTTATCACCCATAGAACGAATTACAGTTACTATTGCCAACACACTGACACATGCCAATGCCAATGCGATATAAATTAACTTTTTCATTATTAACACCTTCCTTCTGCTTATCTATAGACATAATACAGTGAAAACCAAATTAAAAAGCCCCCAAATCAAGGAGGCTTCTTTCAACGAACCACTACAGATTAATAAAATGACATGATTATTGATCGTTAAAACACACTTCTTGGAAATTATTCCATTCACTCACACCAGGTGCAACTTCCATACAACCCTTTTTTGTATCCATTACAGCGGTTAACGTCGTAATAAAGTCCGACCCGTATGCTGCATGCTGAGCAATTGGCTTGGTATTAAGCACATATTTTGCAGCATCAATATTGCCCTCTGGCGTATTATCAATAAACAGCTGAGCTAACTCCGCACGCCATTCGGTATACGCGGTTGCGATTGTACGCTGTTTACTTTTCTCTGCCATCCCTACAGATTCCGCAAAAGCTTGCATTACGCCAGGTCTTTCTGAATGGTTAGCATGGCCAATGCCAGCAGCACGCTTAATAACGTAATTGCCTTCCATTAGCATTTCAACACCGACCGTACCACCTTGGCTATCTGAGAAATTAAAGTGTGATGCCACCACAGTTCTATGTTTTTCTAGAATTTGAACTGCTTCGTCCACAGATTTAGCATGTCGAACGATATAGTTTTGCAACGCGCCGAGTTCTATCGCCATCGTAGAGTCTAGACCAACACCTTTAGAATCTGTGCCTTGAAAGTTAATCACAACCCCTAGATCTTTACCCAATGTTTGCCCTGAACCATAGAAGCCTGACGCCATTACTTGAATAAAGTCATCCGCTTGTAGAACCCAATAGTTACCACCGGATAAGGATGGTGTATCGTTCACCTGCCCTACCACACCAGTACCATCGAAACTGATTGTTGTACAACCTCTCAGCGAAGCCTCCGCTGCAGAGGCTAATGCAGCATCCAATTGACTCAGGGTGAACATCTTTTCGACCGAGATCCCGCCAACTTTTGCCAACGCTTCGACAATCACAAAGTACTCTGGGTTTAACTTACGAGAATTCTCTATCACCTTTTCCGATTGTTTTTCAAACTGAGTAAAATCGATACCTGCCAGCTGATAAACATATTTGGCTTCTTTAATACCACGTCGAACCTGCTCACCAATCTGTGTCTCAAATATCGTTGCATAATCAGCAGCTTGTACACCTCTAATATCGACTATCGGTATATTAGTTTGCTGAACAAAGTTCTCCGGCGCGTAATATGGCTGCTTTACATTCAAACCTTCTACTGGCTCTAATGCAATTGCGCTAGCCGCCCCAGATAACATCGATAACCCTACTGTCGCTGCAATAATCGTACGTTTAAAAGTTAGCATAATTCAGTCCTCATCAATTGATAGCTTTGGGATTCCCCTTAAGCGTTGAGGCCATATTATCGAAACATTTGTCCATTATTCGGATGAAATGCTATGCTAAATTCCAGATATTCGGAAAGGCACTAATTATGGCTGAGATAGAAACAGAAGGCTTTGAGTTCTTCGGCGTGGAAGAGCGAGAGTTTCGCATGATGGTTATTGAGCGTATCGAAACCATGATGGTACATTCAAAGCTGTCTAAGAATACACTGGCGAAAAAAGCCAACCTTGGCCGCTCGTCATTCTATGAAAAGATGGATCGTGAAGGACGAAGTCATTTTACCCTAATGGATATTTTCCGCATTGCCAAAGCACTAGATATCAGCATTCTGCAAATATTCCCGATGACAGAACTTGAACGGTTACATGGAGGTCAATTGCCTCTCTCAGCAAGTACATTACATTTTCTCGATCAAATGCTTGCGGCACCAAAAGAAGACATTGAGTTTCTGAGTGATGTTTATAAAAATCTTCAACGACGTGACCAGAAAGATAATTAAGCTAACAGAGCAGAACTCGCCAAGCGACAACCTAAAAAACAGGGGTATTTGTTTAGCAGCAGCACCAAGGCATTTCGTAAAGCTGTAGAACGCACAGGTTTTGAATTACTCAAAGGGCAAATGAGCCATGTGTTAAGGCATACGTTTGCGAGTTATTTTATGATGAATGGCGGTAATATTCTGGTGCTACAGCGAATACTTGAACACGCGTCAATTGTTGATACGATGAAATATTCACATTTTGCACCAGAGCATTTAGAGGATGCAGTTAGGTTGAATCCCATGAACGGATTAACATCGTAAATTATGCATGCACCGATAGTTATCATTTAAAAACAATAAATCAAACTATATTAATAATGTCATTCAATTCGACCTTATTAACTCATATTTCTTATTGTACCCATTAGCTTATCAACATGACTATCAGCACAATTAAGAGCATTAGATAGCTCTTTAAATACTTTTTTATGGTTTTCCTGTAGTCCATCTAATTTTACTTCAAAGTCGGACGTGAATTTTCTAATTGAGCCTTCAGAATGACCAACCCCTAGATGAAATAACATCTCTATGTTTGCCGTAAAATAAAGCTCAATCACGTCAGTAATTTCATCACAGGCGGCTATCCACTCATAATATTTATTGTTAAATTCAATACATTGGTAACCTTTAAAGTAAATATTGAATTGTGCTTTAATGTCACTCATTAAGGTAATGAATTCATTCTCTTCTACTCTCTTCATCTCAATATATTCAACGACACGAGGTACCTCCTCCGTTGGTTGAAAACGACCTTCTAAAAAGTAGATATGACCATCGGCGGCACGTAGTAGAACACTTTGTAATTTAATAGTGAGAGTTCCCATTTTAGAGCTAAATTGTTGCACTCTCTCTGAGTCATCTTTTCTTTTATAATATTCAAATTCACTACGGTTTTTCCCATTTGCTTTTACCTCTTCAATTTTCTGCAAATTGGAAAGGTTTTTAATCTCAGTATTAATTTTCCCTTGCTCTTTTCCCATTGATTTTAACTTAGCAATCCCATACATCTGCACAGCAGCAATGAGAGCAAGTAATACAATTATTATTAATTGAATTAATATATTGAATGTATCGAGTGTATCGAGTGTATCGAGTGTATCGAGTGTCATTTTTAGTTATTTTGTGGCTATAGGAAAATATACTTTAAGTAATATTTTAACTTTGTACAACATTACTTAATTCATATTTTAAAATTAAGCGTAAATATATAAATATCTATTCTATTCTATTCTATTCTATTTAACATTTTCCATGTAACACGCAGAACCAACCAAAAGTATACTCACTTAAGAACACCACTAAAGGGCTTATTTATACATATTAAGTAAGCTATAACGGATTAAAAACGGTGAGATAATTTTGCACTAAATTGGGGAATCAATGTTTCAGCTAAAATGAGCCTGAAACATCTATTTTATCAAGTAACGCTGCATTAAGCGGACTAAAATAGTGGGTTAAAATGTGTAGAAAATAGAAAACTAACAAACTGTTTTAGTTGTATTTAAATGATTTTCTATACAGGGATTTTGAGTTAATAACGTCTATAGCTATCAGGATTTGTAGAATTATTCTCTACAAATAGATCAGCATGAGCATTTAGAGCTTCAATGGCTTTCTCTAAAAAACCAGAAAGATATATAGCAGTGACGTTTCCCCACGGCTCATCGATAGTTGTATATTGATAATATGGTTCTGAAAAGTCTTCAGGAAAAAGTAAATCATCAGGATCATTATTTAAGATGCACACGATTTTTCTAACATTTTTATCCGTAAAAAAGTTGAAGTTATCAGGGGTTCCCTGTGAAGCAAAACCTTTATTTTGTACCTCAGTTATTATTTGATTCAATTGATGCTCAGTAATCACTCAACTCTCCTGTCTGTATAACGCCGCATTAAGCGGCTAAAATGGAGGGTTATAATGCGAAGCGAAACCTAACCCACTGTTTTAGTTCCGTTCAAATTCATTATTATGTTTAATTTACTATTTGCCTTGCAACATTTTCAATACATCTTACTGCGGATTTACTGACCGCAGATAGCTGAAAGAATCCGTGAATAACACCTAAATATCTATCACAATATGCATCAACACCACTGGAAAGAAGTTTTTTGTACAGTTCTTCACCTTCATCTCTTAGTGGGTCAAGTTCAGCAGTCACAATGTATGTTGGGGGTAAACCTGAGAAGTCATTACGTAGCAAAAGAGAAATTTCAGGATGCTTATTACTTACATTTGAACCCTCTAAATACATTTCAAAGCCAGAAAGAAGCATACCTCCTGTAATGATGAAATCTTTACCGTTTTGCGAATAACTATCTGATTTACCTTGCGGATCAAGCATTGGGTAAATAAGAACCTGCTTTCGTGGCAACCAATTCGATTTAGCTTTCAGCCTCAAAGAAGTTACCAAAGCTAAATGAGCTCCTGCGCTATCCCCCACGAAAGATATTCTTTTAGGATCTCCACCATACTCATATCCATGATCATGGATATGTATTGATGCTTTATAAACATCATCATGCGCGGCGGGATAGTGATACTCAGGAGCAAGCCTATATCTGATACAGACAACAATTGTATTAGATAATTTTGCTAGCTGTCTCATTTGTTGTTCGTGAGTTGCAAATCCGCCGCTAACAAAACAACCACCATGAAAATAGATAGTTAGCGGTAATAACTTCTCAGATGTAGGCTTGAATATTTTTATTCTTATTCCATCAAACTCGTCTTCGAATTCCTCATGCATTTTAGGGCTAGGACCAGCTAATACAACGCTGTCTATGTACCCTTCTCTACGCTGTATGACTGATTGCTTTGATGGACACGGGCAACCAGCTTCAACGAAGCCTTCGACTAATTCTCTAATACCCAATTCAATTTGATTCAGCACTTTAAGCATCCTAACTTTTCTAGATTTTGGTATTGAGGCGATAACTCAACTATGAAATACACGCTTAAACATAACGTCCGCATAAGCGGTTAAAAAGACTAGGCTAAAATTAATGAGCAAAGCGAATTAAAGCCTAGCGTTTTTAATCCGTCTTGATGCGTTTGTTAGATTTACTTGTACTGAAACGTAGCATACTCGTATGATGACTTTCTTTCTTTGAAATCGTTTATAGGGGAAATTTCCCAGACGTAAACATGGGGATCACTCGAAATATGACTTCCTGCAGGATTTAACCAAACATCTTCACCAGTACAAGTAGTAACCATAAATGGAGAAACATCTTCTCCTAACTTTCCTAGATTCGTAAGTGAACGATTTCTCCTTAGTATGTCTTTTTGTAGTCCAACTAGGGCAAACAAACCAACTACCTTATAATGGCCCACAACTTTGGACAATTTGTTCAGATCTTTGTCAATGAGATTCGACAGTAGATTTTCATCTAGAAATAGAGATTTAATTTCAACATAGTGTGAACACTCCATATCTTTAGCATTTCTTAGCTTTTCTACCTGGCATATTTTCCTTATTGAAATATCTGTTTCCTTCCCTTTCATTTTCTCGGGGTAGGCGTTTTTTATCAAGACTAGCTTAGGGTCTGGAAGGTGCTCCACTAGCTTTTTCTTAATTGGCTCATATAAACTGTCTTCATGAATATGATACTCATCTTCACCATAATTTATTTCATTGGCAACTTCATTTAGCTTTAGAAGAAGTTTAGATATTGGAACCGTAGTTTTTAATCCTGTTACGTGCAGCTCTGACTTGTTAAAGCTGGAAACGCTTAGCAGTTTTCTTTGCTTTTCCAATTTTCTAACTCCTTGTCACCTATCTCTAGTAACATTTCATTATTTAAAAGATTTTTCAATTTTTCTTCTGTTGTATAGTTCCAAGTTGGTTCTCCAGAAGGACTGAAAACCACCCTTGCATATGAACCATTATCATTTATTCCAGTGCCTGGCGGGTAATGCTCTATAAGAATAGATTTACTCTTAACATGCTCAAAAACTGCATGTTTCTTTTTTTTCTCAAGAGTATCTTTTTTATTAAATATGCGTTCCCAAAAACTTAATTTTTCCCTAATCCGAATAGCACTGGATTCAACAATCTCATTTACAGCAAACTCAAATACGCTCTCTATTGCATTTGTGATAGATGTCCCCGAGTAGTTAGGTAACTGCGCGCATAAAAAAACAACCTTTCCGTCCTTTACTTTTATTCTTAAAAAGCAATGACCCTCATTCCAAAACCCTGAAAAGACGAAGGGGATAATGTCTTTTTCAAAATCTATCAAGTCTATTTCGTAGCTCAATCTAAAACTCTCCAGTTTCGTAAATATAACGCCCAACTAACCAGTGAGGTTTGCAGGCGCGATGTTTTGCGTCTTTTTTGCAAAACGCGTGATTGTAAACTGAATCTACGTTCAGTTGCTTGTTAGTAAGTCAACTCCAAGGGAACACCTTTACTTGCTGCCACCTAGCCTTATAGCCAGCGGTCATTTTGTTGTAATTTGCTTCCGTCATTGCTCGCTTATTTGGTTTTATCAACATATCAAATGCATCCTCTACTCCATATGGTGCAAACAACTTGATGCTGCTTGAACTATCCAGAGTAAACCCGATGGCAAACGCAGAAAGCCAAGATTCTATGCCTTGTTCGACACGTTCGTATGCCTGAATGGAGCAATCGAACTTCTTGGAATAGCGCTCATGAATGATCGCTTGGTTCTTTACGTCAACGTCTACACAATGACTTAACCGCGAACTAATACGGCTTTTGAACTCATCTTCGGTGAAAATGCAAGTACTGTCGAAATAAACAACATCAAAGTCTTTAACTTGCTCAAGAAGCGGTTTACTTTCGATACTATTCCAGATTATTTGAGTAATAGCACCGCCTGCAATATAGAAGTTTGGCAAGCCTACTTCACGACATGCTTCGGCTGTTTCGATTAACTCAGGAACTTGTTGAATTAGGTGCTTTAGTTTTTGTTTAATCATCCTGACCTACTAACGTCTTAGTATTTGTGCTTTGCGTTCTTTGCAAAGCTCAAATCGCTTGTTGGACTTGGCCGATGCCAAGTCCACTTTATTCGGTATACTTTATGCTATAGGAATTTGCTTTTATGGGGTAGGTATTTTTCACACAATTTTAAGTTAATCATTTGATATAGCTTAACCTTTATCATTTTAATATCCGTACCTTCGCAACCTTTCTGTACTTTTTAAGTAGTACATTTAAAATTTCATACTTTTGATACAGGTCTGCCTCCCTCGTCGATATTCATACCAACAAGGTATCTATTTTCTACTATTTGCAATGACGTTACCGCCACCTTTACTTCATCAGCCTGACAATCGTAACTGTTCTCGATATCCTTGCATCATCATCTGCGACAGAGGTTTGATAATGCCGACAAACAGCAAATAGCCTTCCTTACATTGAGGACATAACCACTGACAACCTATTTCAACTGTTGTCTTTTCTGTTTTAGTGGGAGCCGATGATAACTGCTCTTTAATAAGCGCCAGTCTTTTTCGTTTGCAAGCATTAGCCAAAAAACCAAAGTGACGAACTCGCATCACGCCCTTAGGAAGTACATGCAATAAATAACGACGGATAAACTCATCCGCCGTGAGCAGCATCACTTTACGCTTATTACCGTCGCCATAGTCTGTGTACTTGAAACTAACGCTACTAGAGCTTACGTCTTTTATTCTTGATTCATGCAACATACCTTTACGTGTATATCGGCCTAAATAACTAACCACAGTTTCAGTTCGACTCAAACACGCTTTACTGTATACATTCCATGATTTTTTCATTAACTCATCAGCTTGCTCAATAACTAATTCTCGATGCCTTAACGCTTGCATCATCTTAGCTCGATACACATTAGCAAGGGCTTTTACTGGAAACAAATAATCAGATTTCACCCCATGCCACTCTCCTTGCGAGGTTAACACTCCACCAGGAATTAAGCAGTGCAAATGAATATGTTGTGTCAGGGTTTGGCCCCACGTATGCAAAACTACTGTACCTCCGAGTTGACCTTGCAAGTGTTTGCGTGTCATCCCAAATTGGCTCAGCGTCTGCCACACTGCTTCAAACAGTGCGCTATACAGTTTCTTGGCTTCATAGTGCGCCAAAATATTCAGCTCGTGAGGCAAAGTAAATACCAGATGGAAATATCTACAATTCAGCACCTCAGTTTGTTGCTTCGCTATCCACGCTTGCGTCTGCTGCCCTTGGCACCGTGAACAATGCCGATCTCTGCAAGAACAAAAGATCCGTTGTTCATAATGGCATGCACCGCAACGCCATTGTTGCTCACCTAACGCTTGAGTGCGGCAAGCTTGAATATGCTGACACACTAAAGATTGTTGCTGAGTCAATTTGTGCTGCTGTTGGTAATGCGCCAAATTAAGCGTGAGAATATCGCTCAGATGATAGGATGTTGCCATGACAAACCTCCTCCTAAATTAGCCAACAAGTCGGTGCCTTGATGACCTAGCTCTGGCGACCAATGTAAATACCTTTCCGTGGATTGAATACTTTGGTGCCCAAGCTGTTGTTGCAGTTGATTGAGCGGCATACCAGCTTGTAATTGGTGAGTGGCATAAGCATGTCGTAAGCTGTGTGGACTACAAGGTTTTGTTATTCCTGCTTTTTTGGCTGCACAAGTTAGCCCTTTACGAAATGTGGATTCATGAATCGGGTAAATCACACCATGCCAGCGAGAGCCAAACAACCAAGTATCAGGGTGATACTGTTGCCAGTATTGGCGCATAAACTGGAGCAATACAGGAGAGATAATAACGAGGCGATCTTTAGCTCCTTTACCTTGGCATACTTTTAATAGTTGTCGCTGACCGTCGATATCACTAACTTTCACATGCGTCAGCTCGCTGACACGCAAACCACAGCCGTAGCACAACGCTACCATTGCTCTGTGTTTATTCGTTTTGCAATAGTAAATGACCGCAGAGATATCTTGCTGTGTTAATAGTTGTGGCAGTTTTTCTTTTCGTTTAGGTAAACAAACTGAGATAGTAAAACTGCGATGTAAGACGTGCTCAA
This sequence comes from Moritella sp. PE36, assembly GCF_000170855.1. Lineage (GTDB taxonomy): Bacteria > Pseudomonadota > Gammaproteobacteria > Enterobacterales > Moritellaceae > Moritella. Next base: position 43,574 of record NZ_ABCQ01000008.1, read on the forward strand.
ACAAAAAATGAATACCATTGAGGTGTAGCTTTAACGTTGCTCTACAATGGTGTTTTTCCAAGTTCAGATAGCGGAAGTACATTTCCAACTGTTTATCTGAAATAGTATCTAAAGGTTGCCCAAAATACTTATACAGTTGATTTATAGCATAACGGTAAGAGTTCCGAGTTCGCTCAGAGTAACCTCTTAAGGTGATTTCTTCGTTGAATTGTTGCAGTAGTTGTCGCATGACATACCTCCTAAGCAAGGATTGACCCTAGAGGTAAGTGTGGAACAATTGGTGATATTTTGGCTCCGCGCAGCGGCTTAGTTCAACATTTGTATAGTAGGACGTCTCGATTCCCCAAATCTATTCACCCTAGTGAATAGCGATTAATCAAATGAAAAATAAGATAAAATGTCAGTTTGATATTAAAACTAACTCTGGGAAAGCGTGTAGTCCTGTAATTTATTTTTTAAGTCCTGTTAATTATTAACAATGACAAATAGGCAACTGATTCTATTGTATTTTTAATTGAGATCAAGACAAAGTGAGACTCTTTTCTGACAAACGGTGACTCAACTAAGAAATAAACAAATAATACGGCATAAAACCATAATTTATAAATCACAACGGCGGCACTTTGGCGGCATAGGATGGGTCATATTGGATACATATGGATACCGATTACAAAAAATTAACACTGTGATTATACCCAGTATTGTTTTGGGCTTCAACTCCCCCCGTCCCTAAGTATCATTATTTATGCGAATCGAGTAGAGACATTACTACACTACAATCTCAACCCTATTCCATTCTGGATTAAGCACGACAAATTCATAGTAACCGTCGCCAGTCCAACGTGGACCATCTAGTACTTCATAGCCATCCGCGATAAAAGTCGCGGCAATTTCATCAACTTTCAGTTCCGAACCAACAGAAAATGCAGTGTGAGCCAGTCCGGTGAACTGCGGATATACATCGGCAGCAGATTCAACACTGAATCCATTTGCATCAACTCGATACGCGGCCCGTCTGATAGTGTCAGAAAATAAGAACGAAAGCCTTTGGTTTTATTCTCATATTTGTCATTACTTTTGGCATTAAAAAAGTGCGTGTAAAAGCATTTCATTTGTTCCAGATCTTTGCACCAAATCCCCACATGCTCGATTCTCATTTTGATTGCTCGCTTTGCTGCTCTTCCTGCTCACTGAATGACATTAACGTGTTCATGCTAAGAATGGCTTCTACTTCAACAACGCAGTTAGTTGTCTGCAACCGAGACTGATAATACTCAGCAAGTGCTCTGTTTGATCCATTACCAGATAAAGAGTCTGACGTATTCAATAAGATTTTTTTGATTGTCTCTAACATGTTTATTCCTCGCTTGTTCTTTATGTGCTTGTTCTTTATGTGACTTAAGCGCTTACTCTTTGCTTAAACGATGAGTTAAGTATCACCCAATAACAGGAAGCAAAAAACAGAGTGAATTATATTGTTTACTTCCGCTTTAAGTCGTAATCTTGGCTGTAATGTCTTTTTAATCCTACTTACACACTAAACAAGGAAGTCGCGATGATAATACGGTGCCTGTTTTGAACAACGATAAAAAAATACTGCATTTTTCTCGGTTAAGTAAGTTAGGGGTTAAACAAGAAATAGCCATCACCCTGCAAGAAGTGGCTGAAGTGATGTTTACCAGCACCCGACATTGCCGCACCTTGTTAAACGAGATGCGTGATTTCGGCTGGTTAGAATGGACACCAAAGGCGGGACGTAATCAACGTTCTCGGCTCTATCTGGTTTATGCTGTCGATGAACTGAAAGCAGAACTGGCGCAGCAGATGATTGCCGTTGGCAAATACGAGAAAGCATTAACCCTTATCGGCAATGACCAAGTATTGTTCGGGCAATTGCTGCAAAACACCTCTGGTGCAGTGCAGCGTGAAGGGCGTTTACACATTCAGCTGACTTATGCCCGTTCTTTCTCTGCCCTACTTCCGCATATCGCGTTAAGAAACAGCGAACGTTTCTTGGTACGTCAGGTTTATTGTTGTCTAGTGCTGTGTGATAAAAATGGGCTTATCAGCCCGCAACTCGCCCACCATTGGGTTTACAACGCAGAATTACAGCGCTGGCGATTCTATCTGCGCCCTGCACTTACCTTTCATGACGGCAGTGCCATTAATGCCGACAAGATAGCGGAATTATTTAATCGCCTAAAACAGCTTGCGACTTACCAGACAGAACTGGCGCATGTCACCCATATATCCGCGGTAAATCCACTGTGTGTCGAGTTTCAATTAGATCAACCAGACCCTGGCTTTGCTGGACTTATTGCTGATGTAAAATATTCTATTCAGCCGTACCTTCAACTACAATCGCAACCATATTCTCAACTGAAAGCTCAACCACATTCGCAACTCAACGCTGGCGCAGCTATCGTTGGCAGTGGTGCATTTCGGGTACAGGAGCACACGCAACAGTACTTGCGATTGCAGGCGTACGACAACTATTATGGCCATCGCGCACTTACCGACACAGTGACTATTTGGCAAGTCTCGTCGCAACAAACCGATTTACCTTGTACCACGGAACTACAGGCGAATGTGGTACACAAAACCAATCAGATCCGTTCAAATTATGCAGCTAACAGCCTTGAGCGAGAAATTGACAGCCTTGAACAGACCACTGAAAGTGATCAAAAAAGCCGAATAGAATATGGCTGCTTGCTGGCGATGATCAACAGTAAAACTCAGCTGTCGCTATTGCAGCGTAAATACCTGAGCCAACTGCTTGCGGCTGATAAACTAATGTCAGAATTAACTAAATCAGCTAACCCTATTGAAGCCATTCCCGCATACAATCTGCTTTCCAATTGGCTAAAAATCATGTCGGTAGGCACAACAGAACAGCCTTTGCCAAGTAAACTGACCATCGCCATATTCGAGCATCATACTTTGAAAGAATGTGCGCAGGCGATGATGGCGTTACTTCAGCAAGCGGGGTTTGAGTGTGAGGTTAATATCTATTCTTTTGAAGAGTTAGTACAAAAGGCCAGTGCTAATACCCTGATGGAAGACCTGATCTTGATTAGTCTGGATCTCGACGATAATTTGCCGACCTCGGTATTTCACTGGATGTTATCCAACTCGGTACTCAATCAAAGTCTGTCTGCGGAAGCGAGTCACTGGCTGCAAGCTAAATTAATCAGCATTCGCCAGCAACAGCCATTAACCAATTATCTGACCGAGTTAGAATCGATTAGCACGGCCATGATCACAGAGCACTGGATGATCCCAATGCTGCACCACAGGCAGACGTTGTATTTTCAAGGCGTGCTCAAAGGCGTATCAATCAATGTCTGGGGTTGGCCAGAGATACAAGATGTTTGGTCTGAAGAGTTCGTTAATAGTTAGTGTGAATAGTTAACACGAATCTTCAGCGTCTGAGATAAGTAAATTCGCTGCTGCAAAGGCGGCTTTATCACGAACATCGTCAGGCAAAGACTCGTCACCAGCAATATCGTTTAACGCTTTAAGCGCACAGCCAATCGCTTTTGGAATATAACCCTGATCACCACTGCCAATTAATGAATACAGTTTACGGATCTTGTCACAACACTGATAAACGTTCATGGTAATACCTTATAAAGAAGAATCATTTAAAACAAAGATGGGACTATTTTATCCTTGGCAGTGATTTTATGTCGAGCGTTAAGGTGGACTGATTGGGGATGTGTTGATCTTGGTTAATTCAATTCGTATTTAATCACATTTAACTATTTCAACTAATGGCTTTTTAGGTTCTTGATCATAACTGGTATATTTCACATAACATTTATCGTCGATCAAGACCGGGTAATCATTTGTCGATAATGTAGCATTGCTGGTTGGCGTTATAAGCACAACCGCTCCGCCCCATATTTTTGTCCAGTTAACTAAAGAAAAACTATCATCATCTTGAACAATTCCGATACCATTAACTAAATATTTAAGGGTTAACGTATCAGCAACCGGATAACCATAGTCAAAAGAACACCATTCGCACCCTTCGTATAACGCTGCTGATTCCTCGTAGCTTAGCGCAGCTTTATCTTCCATTCCCTTTATGGCCATATTTTCATAAGAGATATTAATCGCACTTTCGATTGCCGCCTTTAAGCCCACTAAAGCAGCATCTTGTGCATTGTTGTCAATATTGATAAATCGAGGGATTGCTGTTGCGGATAAGATACCTATAACAATAATAGATATAGTTAATTCTATGAGTGTAAAACCTTTGTTTTTCATTCGAGCCATTTTAGATTATTTAATCACTAGGTGACATATAGCGGATCACGTCCGCATAAATGGTGGATATTATGGCAGTGTTATCCTAGTGTAAACGGCTTAAATGTAAGCGTTTGTAACGGTGTGAATAGCGGAATTGTTCAATCGTCAGCAGCAATATCGTTTAACGCTTTAAGCGCACAGCCAATCGATTTTGGAATATAACCCTGATCACCACTGCCAATTAATGAATACAGTTCACGGATCTTGTCACAACACTGTAGATACTAGAAAGGGCCAACATGACATGTATTGGATTACACGAAAGGCGAATAAAATAAGGATAATGGCGATAACAAATAATGAGGTAACAGGAAAAACATGGCTAAAATAAGCTAAGTTATTGATACAAATCGATGCCGATTTGTATCTCAGATCCGCTCGCCTTGAGTTTAATATCAAGATGAGCACCCGCCAAAACTGAATTCATAATTAACTATATAAAGAGGGCTTCGGGCTTATTCAACACCCGAATAAGGTGTCAGCTGCAAGACATTTATTTATAGTTCTTATTCTGAACGCTGACTCCACATCTCCGCCAATCTCTGATCTCTTTTAACCCCTATAGCAGTATAAAGCTCTCGCATATCTGTTATTAGTCCTGAGGTGTATGTTCGTGCTATTAATGATGCAAGTAACTTCTTTCGTTCCAGAACATCACTAGAACTCTCATTCCATTGTGCTATTGCTTCGCTCAACCACATATTTTCAGCATGAAGATAGTTTCTAACTTCCTTTTCACAAGTGTATTTGTTTAAAAGCATACATGCAGTAAGATATTCATTATTAAAGAAAATATTATCCAAACATGCTTGCGAATAACCATTTTCACAAGCCTGTATTATTAATTTTCTGGCTATCTTATTGTCAGCGGATTTTGTTGCCTTAACCAAGTAATCCGTATATTTACCTTTTTCAAACTTACCTGACGTCATCATAGCTACTGATTTTTCAAAAGCAGTCCAATAATGTATATAAGCTAAAAAAGCTTGATACCTTGGATCTATGTCTAAATTTTCATTCAAAACAGACTTGTATTCATCAATGTCTTTGTTCGGACTTACAGAATAAACTAGCATTTTATGGTAAAAATTATACTCTGACAAATCAGGCATAGTTTTATCAAAGTGTAATTGTTCAGATTTGTCTATAAAAGCTAATCTCTCATTAACTGAACTAAGTTTTTTAAACTCTACCCAATCGAATAATACTGATTCATTAGCAAGGGAGGCTGATGAAAATGAAAGTATCATCAAAATATAAATTCGTTTAATCATATTTTTTTAATTCTTTTGAATATAACGCCGCCAACAATTGCGTAGCAACCAGTCACTTTTCATGGCCTTGTTGAACGAAGCAGCTACGCGGCAGAGTAAACAAGCCTGCGTTCATACTAACCAATACAAGATGTTTGGTCTGAAAACTAAGATCATCTCTTTGACATAGGATGATCTTCATTTAATTGCAGTAAGTCCCACTTGTTGCCATAGAGGTCTTCAAATACAGCAACGGTGCCATAATCTTGCTCTTGAGGTGGTCTCACAAACTTAATACCGTCTGCTACCATGCGGTTATAATCACGCCAAAAATCATCTGTATTAAGAAACAGGAATACACGACCACCGGCCTGATTTCCAATAAAGTCTAACTGTTCAGACTTGGATGCTTTCGCCAGTAACAACGACACGCCCGTTGAACCTGGAGGTGAAACCACAACCCAACGTTTATCTTGCTCTGGTTGATAAGTATCTTCGACTAACTCAAACTTGAGTTTATTGATATAGAAATCCAGTGCTTCATCGTAATCACGAACGACCAAAGCAATATGTACAATTGACTGTTTCATCTTTATCCAAATTTATAACGTAATGCCAAGCGCAACAGAGTAGCAAACTGACTTATATTTGGAAATACAATGCATGACAGTTTGCGGAGTCGGATTGCCGTTTCTGATTATGATTATGACTTTAGCCAGATGAGATACTGCGGGTTAGTGTCTTTCATGTCGTTATACAGCCAGACCATGCGATCAACAAACCAAGCCTTAAACACTATTATCCACATATTGCCTAATACTAACGCCCAAATATTTAAACTGTATAAACCATAAATGAAGATGGGCAGGCCAATACCAGACATAATTTGCAGTACTATTGTGGGTAATATGTGATGATCGGGTATTGGATTGATTTTACGATCTAAATATATACGCTCGCCAAAGGTGCCCATTGACGCCCAATTATTGGTTTTAGCGGGAACGCCAAACATCCTGGGATTTAACCATATCCAGATAAAAGACAGTAATATCGGTATTAAAGAATAACTTCCTATCCATTCTCGAGACCAAAAGGCCAATGACATTAGTGGCAAGATTGAAAATCGAGTATACACACTCCATGGATTAGAGTGCCTTGCCCAGCTTTCATCATCCATTGCCATCAGCTTCTCTGCAAATCGCGTAAAGTCCATCTGCTCCCTCCTAGTCATCACATGTATATAGTAGAACGCTAATCTGACATTTATAGCAATTTTGGCAAAGAGTGCAAGATCAGATTCATCATATTCGAACTTTGAATGGTGAAATATCACACTTTAAAGGTTGGGCCAGCTCGATATTAAATATCGAACACCTGTAGATCCACTGTGTATTTTATATACATGAAAAAACACTTTTGGCGTGGCTTTATATTGATATGTATGAATAAGTTAGGTTATTAGATATGGTTTTACGTTAAATCCAGTGAACTTTATCGTTACATTGTGTTTCATTAAAGTTTAAAAGAGGTATTGAATAATGTTGTTTATATGTTATTTTCCTGCCCTCTTGGTGATTTATGTTGAATCACGACCTGCCGAAACTGAGTCAAATGAAACTAACAATCAAAATTAAATTAACACTGACAATTTGCGTAATGCTGTTACTTGTTAATGGATTCTTTATTACCAGTATTTTCATGACTGAAAAAACAGTGTTAGAGGCGGAGAAAATTAACATACGTTCAAAAGTAGAAACATTAATAAAGAATAACTTACAAGGTCAAACCGACAACCTTAACTTATCTTTGGCCAATTTATATGAGTCATCTTCTACAAATCGCATTAGACAAGAACTGCGCAGCGATATCCTCACATTCAAAAAAACAATTGCTGATATGTATGCCGACGCCCCGTCGGATGAAGATGCAGAAGCCAATATCTATGCATTTATAGATAACTATCGCTGGAATGATGGACGTTTCATTTTTGCTTTTGATGCCGAGTCATTTGAATACATGGCAAATGGTGCAAATCGCCGCCTTATCGGTAGGTCTGGTTATGATTTACAAGATAAAAAAGGCAGTTACTACGTTCGCGACATTATCAATAGTGCTAAAAAATCAACCGTTGGTTATAGTCAGTATTATTCACTAAACCCAGTATCTGAAGAAATTGAAGAGAAAATGTCGGCGTCTTTCTATTTTGAACAGCTGAACCTTGTTATTGCCACAGGGGAATATACTAGCCGCTTAAAACAAAGCAAAATTGATATGGCTTTGAATGCGGTAGGTCTTACTCAGTATGGTGAAGATGGTTATTTTTGGGTGCAAGATGCAAACGGTAAGATCCTTATGCATCCAGACGCTAAGTTAATCGGTACTACCGCGGACTTTACGCGTGATGCAGCAAAACGTCTGCAACGTGAGTCCGCTATTTTTATGTCTGCCGCATTTAAAAATGCAGAGACGGATAAAATAGAGAATAAGATCCTGTATGTACGTAACATCTTCCCTGATTGGGGCTGGTCATTAGGTACTAGTACCTATGAGAGTGAAATCTCGACCATTGAAGAAAGTTTGACAACAGCGACAGAGGATATTTTCGATGCTGAAATAAAAAATAGCTTTAAATTCGCGACTGTACTTTTCATTGTTGCAATTGTGTTTTCACTCTGGCTTATCAACCGTATTATTCGTGAATTACTTGTGCTGAAGTTAAGTATTGATAATTTATCGACTGGTGAAGCGGATCTTACCTCGAGATTAGTGATCAAGGGGAATGATGAAGTCGCCGATATTAGTCATTCGGTGAACAACTTTATTGGTTACTTACAATCGATGATGTTAGATATTTCCGGTGCTTCAAAAAATATTACCCGTGGCATTCATGATATTCATTCCCAGTCTGAGCGTAATACCCAAGCGCTGGATAATCACAGTGCCGAAACCGAATTAGCAGTGACGGCTATTACTGAGATGAGCACTACCGCCGACATAGTGGCCCAAAATGCATTACAAACAGCAACCAGTACCCAAGCCGCTAATGAAGAAGCGAAAGCATCCAAAGTAACCGTTATCGAGGCATCAAATAGTGTCATGTCTTTAGTTTCTGAAATGGATGATACTGCTGCAAGTATTAATGCGATGAATGAAAGTACTAAAAATATTGCCACGGTATTAGAAGTCATTGGTGGCATTGCCGATCAAACTAATTTGTTAGCCTTAAATGCAGCAATTGAAGCAGCAAGAGCGGGTGAGCAAGGACGAGGTTTTGCTGTTGTTGCTGATGAAGTGCGCTCTTTAGCGGCCTTAACCCAAGATAGTACAGCCAAAATTAATGAGATGCTGCAGAGTCTGACTGCTAGCGCCGTATCAGCGGTCACCGCAATGAATCATACCACTGAGAGTTGTCAGAAAGTGGCAAAAAACACATCATTAGTCACAGGTAGCCTAGATAGTATGACAGGATCTATCGTTGAAATTAATGATTTAAGTACCCAGATTGCCACGGCGTCTGAACAACAAAGCTCTGTGACGGAAGAAATATCGCGTAATATGCATACCATTCAAGAGATGGTGCAAGAGTTAAGTAAAAACGGTCAAGACACCAAGATAAGTGTGCAGAGTCTTACCGACGAAAACGAGGCACTTGCGGCATTAGTGGCTAGATTTAAATTAAGCTAACACGGCTTATTTAAGAGAATAATAGCGAATACAGATGCTGGTTGGTAAGGAGAATACCACCAGCGATTAATCGCATGCCTGAATAACCACAAACATAACTAATACAATCAAATATCTAGTCGTTTCTTTCATAGTCTCACCATTGTCCCGTCGTTATAGTTTTTGTTCACTTTCACGTTTAACCAACACAAAGGTCAGGTACATTTTGGTTGGTAGCGAGAAAGCAAAGCCCAAAGCAATGCAAGCCGCGCTAATCATAATGCCCGTCACGCCATGCTGCTGGGTAAAATCTGTGTACGATAATAAATAATGACCAAGCAATATTAACGAGATGCCAATAACAATAAAAATTTGCAGAATACGGATAAGTTTTTTATCTGTCATATCATCACGTCCATCATTGATTCGATTGCCAATACAGCTATTGTTCAGCGAACCGAGCATGAGCGCAATGATCTAACGCAACATATATCAATATGGGTACATTGTGATGATAAATAAGAGGCTTAGGTCAAGTGACGCCCTGATACGAGCGTCGAACTTGATCGCTTTATAAGATGATTTCTTTAAGCTCACTAATGCTTTTCAGGCCGTGTCTGGTTTTTACCTGTAAGGAGTCTAAATCCGAGCCCAATTCTGCAACATGCGAGCCAATGCTAAATTTACTATTGCTCAGATATTGGTGCTTTACACTGAACTTACTAAGCAGTAAACCCATATTACTTTCCGGCATTAGCTTTGCGATTACGACACCGAATAGAAGAAATGTTTCACCACCATCAGCATCCTTGTCTCCAAGACCTTTAATTGCTGTCACTTTGCAAAAAGTACTTACCTTTCTTGTGCTTGTTACTACACATACGATACTTCCTTCTCGAAGTTCGTTCCAAGCAGCATTTTTAATATTCCCCAATTGCTTTTCCGAGATATCAAATATAACATCTGATTCTGTTGGATAGCTTTTTTTGTAATTTTTATTATGTGTGTTATTTAGCAAAAACATGTCTATTTCCTAGTTATATACAACGCTGTTTCGATACAGTCCGTTGGTAAATTGAATGGCGACTTTCGTTATTTCTGCCGCATCAAAGATGATATGGAGGAATTTAGGGGTCGTATCTTTTATGCTTTACATTATACATTTCTTTACATTATACATGGCTTTGCTTGCTGCGGCTATGAGAGCGTCTGTTGTAGACCGTCACGATGATGTTTTTTTTACTAATGTGCTAGTCTTCACCGCTGATCAACACCTCACCTGAGGTAAATCTAACCATTTGGTGGTGTATTGTGGGGTTAACATGTTACGGTGCATTTCCCACTTCTTATCTATGCCTTGCGCCCCTAAAAACAGCGTGTCGCGGCCATATTTCTGATTCAGGTGGTCAAACACGTCCATAAGTTTGTCGTTGCTTGGGGCGGGATTAAATAAATCTTGCTGTTCATAACGGCCATCGACCAAATCAATAAGCCCGACACCTATCTTGTAGAACCTGACGCCGTCCTGAAATAAATCGTTGGCGAGTTGCGTCGCGACTTTGGTTATTTGGGTAACGTCGGAGGTGGGATAAGGGAATTTATGGATAGCGCGAAAGCTGGCAGGGTTATCATCAAAAGGCGAGCTGGCCGCAAAACACACCATGATCTTGCACAGCGAACCCTGCTTACGGGCTTTTTGTGAGGCTATGCCCGCATGTTTGCTTAATGCTTGTTGCAGCGCACTGAGTTCGGTAATGCGCTCGCCGACACTGCGGGTTGAATAAATTTGTTTTTTATCTGCTCTGGCAGTATCCCAACTTTTACACGGCTGGCCGTTAAGCTCCCTTACTGTCCTTTCGACTTCGACATTAAAATCCTTACGGGCAATACCAACCGGTAGCTTAGCTAAATCTAACGCGGTTTCAATGCCCATAAACGCTAACTGTTTAGATAACTTGCGCCCGATCCCCCATACTTCATCGACCTTTAGCTGCGCCAGTACCTGCAAGCGTTCACTGTCATTATCCAGTACACAAACGCCGTTATAACCGCGGATCTTTTTGGCTGCATGATTGGCTATTTTGGCTAATGTCAGTGTGGAGCCCATGCCCACACAAACGGGTAATCGACACTCTTTCCATACCGCACGCCGCAACTTAGCGCCATGTTCACGTAAACAAGGGATGGCAGGATAACTGCGTTGGAACGACAAGAAAGATTCATCAATACTATAAATATGTTGTTCGGGGGCAAAACGCCCCACCACATCCATCATTTTAGCAGACAGGTCAGCGTAGAGTTCGTAGTTAGAAGAAAGCGCGATCACGCCTTGTTGTTCACACAAGGCTTTGATCTTAAAATAGGGTTTAAACTTAGGAATGCCCGCGTCTTTAGCTTGTCGGTTTGCGGCAACAATACAGCCATCATTGTTAGACAACACGATAATCGGTTTACCGCGCCATTCAGGACGAAACACCTGTTCAGCACTGCAATAAAATGAATTAGCGTCCACCAGTGCGAACACTATTTATTACTCAATAACGGGCTGGGACGGTGACACCGAATCGAGCGGATCACCACGCCTTCGATACTAAAGGTATCAAAATCATTAATCACCACAGGCTGGATTTTTTCATTGGCAGAGAGCAACAGTCGCCTTTTAATATCAAGTAACTTACACACGAATTCACCGTTGAAATTGGCGACAATCACATCCTGATGCGTGGGCGTGACATGCCTGTCGACAATCAATAGATCACCATCAAAGATCCCCACCCCTTGCATTGAATCGCCACAGGCTTTACCAATAAAAGTAGCACTGGGATGCTCGACCAGTAGTTCATCTAAATTACAGCCAAGCTGACTATATTCAGCCGCCGGACTTTCAAAGCCAGTAATACCTGCACTCGCCAAAATTGGAATGATGTTCATGAATTATATTATACCCCACCCAAACAACTGTTTATTTATACAGTTGTATTTTAGGCGTGTTTAGGGAAAAACTCAAGCACGTATATTTGGTAAGGGAATTAAGGGTTAAGCTTGAAATTATTTTGTAACGTTTTGTAATTACTCGATATAAATCACATTATTGGTGTTTACACGCACAATTCCCTACTGCTCTACCCGCTGTTCTTATAATATAACCAGTTGCTATAAAAATGTTTATAGCTCAATGACATAAAAATCCTGAGGCTGTATTCCCCTCGGTAACTATAAATTATTAACGAGTTATTTTAATCATGATGTTCTGTAGAAAATTATTATTGATTTCTTTTGCCCTATTCGCCCTGTCTAGCTGTGCAAATAACCCCAATCAGACTGACGCAATAGCCACAGTGAGCAGCAACACGCTTGATAACGGTTTCTTGTATGCCATTCATGCTAAGCCAGAAAGCTCAGATAAGATTGAGTTACGCTTGATGATCAAATCGGGGTCATTCAGTGAAACAGATGCACAATCAGGCTATGCACATCTGCTTGAGCATATGGCCTTTAACGGCACCAAAAACTTCCCCAAGCTAAAAATTGTTGAGCTATTTGAAAAGTCAGGATTAACATTTGGTCATGACATTAATGCCTACACCTCTTTTGATGAAACAGTTTACAGCCTCTCTATTCCTAAAGATAATACCCAATTACTCGCAGATACCTTGCTGTATTTACGTGATATTTTAACCGATATAGAATTGGAACAGCATGAGTTAGATAAAGAGAAAGGCGTCGTCGAAAATGAATATCACCAGAGCACACAGCAAGAAAAATCTTATTACTACGCCCTGTTCGATGATTATATAGAAAACAGTGAATATCAAAGACGTTTACCAATCGGGACGCTTAAAAGCATCAATAACAGCACTGTCGCCTCTGTTAACACTTTTTACAAAGATTGGTATCGTCCGGATAATGCCAGATTAGTGATAGCGGGTGATGTGGATAGTGAGAGCACAAGCCAATTAATCACCGCATTATTTTCAACCATAGAGACATCACAAAACACCAAGCAACAGCCTGTCTTAACACCGCCAGCATTAAAAACCGCAACTCAGGTTTATAGCAGTAAAGTGATTAATTTTTCACAAACAGACCTGTTCTTCGAAGTCCCTATGTTGAAAATTACCAATAGCGAAGATATCAGTCATTCGTTGAAACTGGATATGTTGGATCAGTTATTTAATTATCGTTTGAATGCAGCCAACAGCCAACGCGCTCAACCCTTCCATGAAGTCGGTCTTTTCTATAATCAATTGTTGGGCAACAAAGCGTTCGAAAATATCTATGTTAGTCATCAAAAAAATGAAAACCAACAGGCTGTTGAATTTATTGCGCAGGAATTAGCGCGCATACAACAACACGGTTTTAGCCAAGCTGAGTATCAGCAACAACTGGCTAAAATCAAATCAACACAAGCCGAACTCAGTACTATCTATAGTAATAAAAATTCGCAGCAACTAGCCGATGAAGTGATTAATGCTTGGTCGAGCGGCAATATTGAATACACACTAGAGAATGAGCAGCGAGCTTATCAGCTATTGCTGACAACAGTCAGTCTTGAAGAATTAAATCAGTTCGCCAAAACACTGATAAACAGCCCACATAAGATGACCTTCGCGACACCATATCAAGCCAAAAAGCCGGACTTATTGGCGGCCGATAAAATATTTGCAGATACGATTAATAAATCAATTAACAATATAGCGATTAAAATTGAAACGCTAACACTGCCTATCGTTAAAAAAAGTGGCGGAACAAGTAAGATCGACAGTGAACGTTTTGACACTGACACACAAATAACCCGGTGGCAGTTAAGCAATGGAGTAAGTGTTGTTTTGCAACCTGATCATAGCGTTAAAAACACCATTAATATGAGTTTTACAGCTCCTGGCGGTATCAATTCATTTACCAAAAAACAACGCGCAGCCAACTACCTTTTGATAAACAGTTATATGAATAGCGGTTTAGCGGGAGTATCAGCACAAGCGATACAGCAACAGTTTAACCAAGAGCGCATCGACATTATTCCGGTGATCGAAGCCAACAATCATGGTTTCAATCTGTATTCGATTAATGAACCCAAGAGCCTAGAACTACTATTCTCGATGCTGTATAGCAGTATGACCAACGCTGAACTTAATGAGCAGGTATTTGCGTTAGAAAGGAAAGGGAGTATTGAACATCTGCAAAATAATCTCGCGTTACCAACAACGGCAACATGGATAAAAGTAGATGATATTCTGTTTCCCAATAATCCCCAGCAGGCGCGAATTTCAGCGAAGGAACTAGCAGAGGTGCAACAAAGTGATGTTGAAAGGCTTTATCAAACACTCTTTAATAACGTTAATGGTTATAAGTTAACTATCGTCGGCGACTTTGATACGGCGCAGTTAAAGCCACTTATATTGCAATACGTGGCGAGTTTACCAAAGGGGAAAAATAATACCTTTGACCACCCTGCTCAATCGTTGATAACAAAAACGACTCAGCTCAATGAAACAAGCTATCCGCAAGATAATGGGCAGGTGCTGTTTTACACTATCACAGACACCCCAAACCAAGGTATCAAACAAGTTTATCAGGCAGAACTCATGCAGGCGATCATGAGCAAAACGCTGACCAAGATCGTGAGGGAGCAATTATCCTTAACTTATTCCCCTTATGTCATGGTAAGCGATCAACCAGCTGGTCAGGCATTTACTGAAGTGATGATTGAGTTAATTACTAAAGTTGAAGATGTTGAGCAAACACAACAGGTGGTCGATAGTATCATCAGTGATTTACTTACTAATGGTATAACCGAAGCACAACTAAACGAAAACAAAAAAACAATAACGCAGGATTTAGCTTATTCATTAAATGAATCACCAAATAAACAGTGGCTGTTACACCGTGATCATTTATTCAATTATGCACTCGGGTCAACAGAAACTGCACCAGCAATATTCGACAGCATTTCCGTTGCAGACATGAACCAGTTCATTCGCGCCTACCTAGAACCAACAAAAACACTGAGATTTATAAATACGCCCCAGTTGTAACTATTTGCCTAAAAATGCCATAACTAAACTGCAGTGACCAGCGAAAGTGGTCACTGCGGTTTGACATTGACCTCGCTTAGCTAAACCAATCACGTTAACGCAATTATCTAAGCACGATCAGCGGCACTCGACAATTTTCAATCATGCGCATGGTATTGCTACCAAGGAAAAAGTTTCTCATCTTAGAATGCGCAAACGCGCCCATCACCACCAGTTCAATATCATGCTGTTGTTTGTAATCCATTAACGAAGTAGAAATATCCCCTTCAAGATACGTGGCAATGACACTAAACCCTTCTTGCTCAAGTCGCATTTTGGCTTGCTCAAATTTCTGTTGTTGTGCTTGTTCAGTATTTTTAATCGTGACTAAATGACATGTCATGCCTTGGAGTAAACCGCCTTGAATGATACGTTGCACGGCTTTGTCTGCCGTTTCGCGTCCATCATAAGCCAGCATAAAGTTAGTCGGCTCGGTAAAAGCCTGCGGGGCAATCACGATCGGCGTATGCACCTGCCGGATCAGTGTTTCGATATGCGAACCAAGGGCTTTAAAATCACCTTGATGACCATTACCACAGCGCCCGACCACCATTAAACGTGCATCAGTTTCTAAGCCCACTAAAGCTTCGACAAAATCACCATGGCGTTGTTTCTGCTCTATATCGGTCAGACCCACGGTGTTGGCTCTATCAACGGCTCTGCCTAACATTTCATTACCCAACTGAATAGCCATTTTCCCACGCTGCTCGTCAAGTTCAACCATTTTGTTAAGCAGCGCAGTACGTGCCCCTAAACCAATAGAGCCAGTTAAATCGTCTGCGCCATGTTGCTGTTTTTTATCGATGGCATGCAGAAAAACAATGCCATGACTCAAACGTTTTGACGCCCAGATCGCAGTGTCACAGACAGCTTTTTCCAGTATAGATCCATCAATACATGCTATTATTTTATTCATTGTTTTTCTCCTTAGTGACCAGCCATCATTTTTTCAACCGCAGCGGGATCATTATGAATTGCAAATTTATCAATCACGGTCGCGGTGGCGTCACTCATGCCGACAATATTAACGGTTGCACCCTCTCGACGAAACTTAATCACCACTTTATCCAATGCACCAACGGCGCTAATATCCCAGAAATGGGCGTGCGATAAATCGATAACGACGCTATCAACCACTTCTTTAAAATCGAACGCATCAACAAATTTATCCGCCGACACAAAGAATATCTGTCCTGTTACCTGATAAGTTCGCCCTTGCTGTGCTATTTCGGTATTTTTCACGACCATAAAACGGCTGATTTTGTGGGCGAAAAATAACGCTGAAAGTAGCACACCGACAAATACGCCAATCGCTAAATTGTGCGTACCAACAACGGTGATCACTGTCGCGATCATAACAATATTAGTTGATAACGGATGGGTTTTAAGATCTTTAATCGAACTCCAAGAAAATGTCCCAATGGCGACCATGATCATCACAGCAACTAAGGCTGCCATCGGTATTTGTTTAAGCCAGTCTCCTAAGAAAACCACCATAATAAGCAAGAATACACCGGCTGATAGACTTGATAACCGACCTCGACCACCCGATTTAATGTTAATGATTGATTGACCGATCATGGCGCAACCAGCCATCCCACCCATTAAACCGGCGCCGATATTGGCAATACCTTGTGCTTTACATTCTCTATTTTGATCACTTTTTGTATCTGTTAGGTCATCGATTATCGTTGCGGTCATCATCGACTCTAAAAGCCCAACCACAGAAAGACCAAGCGCATAAGGTAAAATGATCCACAGTGTTTCGAGTGTGAGAGGTACTTCAGGCCATAAGAAGATGGGTAACGTATCTGGTAACGCCCCCATATCGCCAACCGTTCTTATGTCTAACTCCATCACCTGTGATAACACGGTAAGTAGGACAATACACACCAGGGGTGAAGGAATACTTTTACCAATGACGGGGATATGAGGGAATAAATAGATAACGCCTAAGCCACCAGCCGTCATTGCATAGACATGCCAAGTGACATTGGTTAATTCAGGTAATTGGGCGATAAATATTAAGATAGCCAGTGCATTTACAAAACCAGTGACCACTGAACGTGAGACAAACCGCATTAAACCACCTAACTTTAAATAACCCGCGAGTATTTGCAATACCCCCGTTAACAAAGTCGCGGCGAGCAAGTATTCTAACCCGTGTTCTTTGACTAGCGTCACCATAAGCAGCGCCATTGCACCTGTTGCAGCAGAGATCATACCGGGTCTGCCACCTGTGAACGCAATAATAGTCGCGATACAGAACGAGGCATACAAACCCACTTTAGGGTCTACACCCGCAATAATAGAAAATGCGATAGCTTCGGGGATCAGCGCTAACGCAACAACAATACCGGCTAAAATATCTCCTTTAACATTACCTAACCAATCTTGTTTGTTTGACAAAAAAATCATACTTGTCCTTTTTCGGGTGCATCGATGACCCACGAAAAATACGTGGTGATGCACAGACATATCGTTTAAAGCAGCCATAATCGACGGTTTCATGCTATTTCAGCCACAGTAAATGACCTTAAAAAAGGGCAAATTCCACGACGCTAAGCCGTACTCAATTTAGTGTACTTTTAAACGATAAATAGCGATGGCAAAAATACCATACTGGAGAATTCCTGTTTTAAATGATGCGATATGTCACGCAGGTGCGAGAGCTGATAGCTCAGTTTAAAATATTTCAGGAAAATAGAGATCATCAACAATTAGCATTATCTTTGCTAGATATACGTACTAGTGCTGATTAAAATGCAATTTATAATAATCTTACGATGCGTAAGAATCTGACTTTAAGTATATATAAACGTCATATAAATTGTTTAGAGGGGGATTCTAGGGTTATGGCGGCGTCATCTCTGTACCTTTGATTTAGGGAATTAAGCGTACTAACTGATTTGTGTTTTTATCGTGATGAGTAATTTAGAAAGCACACCTTTCTCTTCATCAGAAAGCATATTACAAATCTCATTTTCAATTGAGTCTGCAATCTGCCACAGCTCTTGCATAATAGGCTTGGCTTTAGTTGTTAATTTTAAACGAAATACTCGTCTATCTTCCTTATCATTCAAACGTTTGACTAAACTAAGCTGTTCTAACAAATCTATTTGTCTTGCTAGCGTAATCGGTTTTACATTTAAGATATCAGCTAAGTCAACTTGTCGACAATTTTCATTTTCAGACAGATGAACTAATACTCGCCACTGAGAATGGGTAACGCCAATGCTTTCAGCTTGCTTGTTAAAACGTTGTCGAATAACGTGACTGATTTCATAGCTAAGAAACCCAAATTTCGAATGTATCATGATTCAGCGGCATATAGTAAGGAAGGCTTATTATAAGCCTTGTGTAAGTTTAAAGTAAAGACTCATTTCACTAAGTTTATTATTTACTGCCCAGCGCCTTGGCAATAGAGGGGATGACCTTTTCAGCAGAGCGTCCGATCACATAACCACCGAGTCCGATTTCCACGGGCTGCATAAAATCATGGGCGAACTTTTCTTCGAGGGTAATAATACCGAGGGCATTAAGAATGACGATAGCAAGGAAACTGAGCATGGTTATCGGTCGCCAACTGCGGGTGATCCACGAGCCACTGTTCGCTTCTTTTTGAATAATACTGGATTGTGCGTCGAGCAGTGTGCGTTCTAAATCCATTTGCTTACTGACTAGCTCGATATGCTTTTTGGTGACTTCATTTTGTAGCTCAACTAACACGTTTTTTAATTTTAGCTTTTCTTCTTCTGAAGTATGAATGTTGTCGATGAGATCGGCCGCTGGCTTGAACGTCCCTGAAACAAAGCCCATGATTGATTGCCACATTATTTAATTTCTCCGGTGTTGTCGGGTTTCCCTACCCGACGCGTTGATTGGCCTCTATTGTTACACCGCTTTATTTGATATTGCTAACTAGAAAACTGACAATAACGCTTTTTCGATTTTCACCGCGGCCACTTTAAATTCAGGGATCTTGGCATGTGGATCCGTTGCCGTGGTGGTTAAACGGTTCGCCGGTGATTCCGCAAAGTGGAATGGCACAAACACCACCCCTTCTTGCATCCGCTTAGTCACAAACGCTGGCGTATCAATGCTGCCTCGACGTGTCGTTACCGTGAGCATTTCACCATTAACAACCCCTAATCGTTCGGCATCCGCCACCGAGATCATCGCACGTGGTCCAGCCAGATTATCTAGCCCTTTGGTTTTACGTGTCATGGTGCCGGTATGGAACTGCTCAAGCAAACGACCAGTGGTCAGTATCAATGGGTACTCATCATCGGGCAATTCCGCCGCATAACGGAACGGCACTGCGACCATTTCACCTTTGCCACGGGTGAACTGCTCGGTATGCATAATGCGCGTGCCTGGAGATGCGTCATCAGGACAGGGCCATTGCAAGCCATCTTTACCTACGCGATGCCAATGGATGCCCGCATATTGTGGCGTCAATTGGGTGATCTCTTTGGTAATATCCTCAACAGATTGATATGCCCAGTCACTGCCCATGGCGTTGGCAATATCTTGAATGATCAGCCAATCTTCTTTCGCTTCACCCGGTGGTTTAACCGCGGGTGAAATACGTTGTACACGACGTTCAGTATTAGTGAAGTGACCCGATTTTTCGGCAAATGAGCACGAGGGTAATACCACATCAGCGTATTGCGCGGTTTCCGTTAGGAAGATATCTTGCACTACCAAGAAATCCAATTGCTCAAGCGCGTCAATAACGTGCGCTTGATTCGGATCGCTCAGTACCGGATTTTCACCCATGACATACAAACCTTTCACCTCACCGTGACACGCGGCATCAATAATTTCGGTCAGCGTTAAACCCACTTCTTTGGGTAAATTAGCTTTGTTCCACGCTTTCGCGAATTTTTCTTGTACTTCAGGTTCATAGACTTTCTGATAACCCGGTAAACTGTTTGGCAACGCCCCCATGTCACAGGCACCTTGCACATTAGACTGACCACGTAACGGGTTAATGCCGCCACCTTCAATACCAATGTTGCCACACAGCATTTGCAGGTTGGCAACGGAACGGACATTATCATGACCTGTGGTGTGCTGCGTGATCCCCATGGAATAATACACCGCGGTTCGGTCGGCCGTCCCGATCATTTCTGCCATTTTAATCACATCTTGCGCTTTTACGCCGGTGATCAATTCCACTTTATCCGGCGCGTAATTGTCAGACATGACTTCCGCTGCTAACGCATTAAAACCTTCGGTGCGCTCGTCAATGTAAGCTTTGTCATGCCAACCGTTTTTAATGATCTGCTGCATGATACCGTTTATCAACATCACATCGGTACCCGGACGGTGCGCGACATATAACTGCGCATGATCGGCAATATCGATGCGTTTTGGATCGGCCACAATCAAACGCGCGTTGCCATGACGGATCGCTTGTTTGATGTGCGATGCAATGATCGGATGGGCTGATGTGGTATCAGAGCCAATAATGAATATCATATCCGAATGTTTGATACTCGGGATATCATTGGTCATCGCGCCACTACCAATGGATGCTTCAAGCCCAGTAACGGTAGAGGCATGACACAAACGCGCACAGTGATCGACATTGTTGGTTTCTAATTCTCGGCGAATGAATTTCTGGAAGGCAAAGTTATCTTCATTGGTGGTTTTTGCTGACGAGAAACCCGCCAGTGCATTACCGCCATGATTATTTTTGATGGCATTAAACTTATCCGCCACCAGCGTGATCGCTTCTTCCCAGCTGGCAGGCTGTAGTTCACCATGTTTACGGATCAAGGGGGTGGTTAGCCGTTCCTTGCTACTGACAAAATCAAAACCAAAGCGCCCCTTCACACATAACATACCTTGGTTTACAGGTGAATCTTTCACACCTTGTACATAACGGATCTTATTCTGCGCTTCGTCAACGAACATGGTTAACTTGCAACCCACACCACAATAGGTACAAATGGTATCGACGGGTTTCAGTATTTCAATGCGACCTTGTGATTTATCACGGCTATCGACCAAGGCACCGGTCGGACATACTTGCACACAGCGTCCACATTGCACGCAGTTTGAATCGCCCATGCTAAAGCCGTTTTCAAAACCAGGACGGCACTCAGGACGACTGGCTGATGCACCATCGTCATTCTTCATGAAACTAAGTACACCGTGCACCGCTTGCTCGTTACACGCGTCCACACATTGACCGCAACTGATACAACGGTTGGCATCAAAGACGATGAACTCAGAACTATCATCCACCACGAATTTCTGACAACCGTCTTGACTAACGTTAGTATCAGCAACCTTATATTCGGTGGCAAAATCACGTAACTGGCAGTCGGTATTGGCCTGACAACCACACTCTAAACAACGTGCGGCTTCACGCATCGCTTCATCATTGTCAAAGCCGGTTTCCACTTCAGCAAAGCTTAACTCACGTTGTTGTGGGCTTAACTCTGGCATCACCGACCGCATCGCCTGTTTAATGCTATCAAACTGCGCCGTATCTACCTGTTTTAGCTTGCGGGCTTTTTGCGAGTTAAATTGTTTTACCGGAATATTTTCCATATCACCGTCGAAATAACGGTCGATCGCTTCTGCCGCAATACGACCATCGGCAACGGCTTCGATTGCTGTTGCAGGTCCGCGACGAAAATCGCCGATACTAAAGATATTACCCACACCGGAATGCATAGTGTCTGGGTGTGCATCTTGGGTATTCCAACGTGTCAGCGGTAAGTCCAAGGTTTCTTTGTCCATGAAGCTCAAATCAGGTTTTTGCGAAACCGCAGCAATCACAGTATCAAAAGCTTCGGTAAAATATTCACCGGTTTTCTCGGGGCGACGACGACCCGAGGCATCTGGTTCACCCAAGGCCATTTTTTCTAATTTTATTTCACATACCCGGCAGTTTGCATCGGCGATGTTTTCAACTGGGTTGGTCAGAAAGTGGAATTTAACCCCTTCGTGCTCTGCTTCCAGAATTTCATAATCTTCGGCAGGCATCTCAGCGCGAGTACGACGGTAAATCAACGTAGTATCAGCGCCATCTCGCACTGCAGTGCGCGCGCAATCAATCGCGGTATTACCACCACCAATAACCGCTACTTTTTTACCTGTGGTGTAGTTGCCGTCGGTGACGTAATCTTTGAGGTAATCAACCCCTAAATAGCAACCATCAAAGTCACTGCCGCTATATTGCATAGCAACGGCTTGCGACGCACCCACAGCCAAACACACCGCATCATAGTCTTGGGTTAGTTGGGTTAAGGTAAAGTCATCACCCAATTTCTTGTTGGTCAGCACCTGCATGCCGTTACGACACATGATCTCGATTTCTTTAGCAAGAATGGCTTTCGGTAATCTGTATTCAGGGATGCCATAACGTAACCAGCCACCCGCATCTGGCATAGACTCAAATACGGTAACGTTATAACCTTCATTAGTGAGGTAATAACCACAAGTCAAACCACCAGGGCCACTCCCTACAACGGCAATAGATTTACCTTTTATCGGTTTCTTGAGCGGCACGTATTGCGCTTGAGCTTCCAGATCGATATCGGCGGAATGTCGTTTCAATTGACGAATGGCAACCGGCTCATCCACCAAACCACGACGACACTCGGTCTCACAAAATGCCGGACACACGCGACCAATCGACAACGGCATAGGTAGCGTACGTTTAATCACTTCGACCGCTTTGGCATGGTCGTTTTGGGAAATATGGTAAAGGTAAGATTGAATATCGACACCAGCAGGACACGCGGTCTGACATGGCGCTTCACAATCTGCATAGTGATCAGAAAGAATACGGTTTAACGACTTTTGACGTAACGCAGACAAGGTTGCAGATGTTGTGGTGACAGCCATACCCTCGACAGGTGTCATCTCACAAGCGCGTTGAATACCTTGCCCGGCAATATCGACGACACAAAGATCACATGGCACTTTCTCGCCATGTTTATTCAAGCCACACAGTGACGGAATATCAACATGACAGTCTGTTGCCACTTCAAGTAGAGTTTGGTGCGCATTTACGGAAAATATTTGTCCATTGAACGTGACATTTATCATTGCTTGCCTCTTTACAACTATATACAGGTCTATGCACTGCATTATTTTGGTTATCCTGCCAATCTACCCAAAACAGTGTAAAAAGCTTTGATTTGAAACACTGTCCACGTCGGTAATTTAAAAATACAGCAGATATGAGCAGTTGAAAAATGAGAGAGTCAGCAGATCGAACACTGATTTGTTTTATCACTAAATCACCCGTTATTTTTTATTGCAGCTCACATTATTGCTCCATAATTATATTATTTATCAAAATGTTATCTGACATCAACTGACCATAAAATAATATTGCATTCTATTCAATATGCGAAATAGCTCAATTTAACGCGTTAATTTACCAGATACCATAACTACCTACAAAGTTATAGTTTTGGTGGTTTTATGTTGTATTTTGAATTTATGTTTTTATTAGTCGTGCTCTATATCGGTTCCCGATTTGGTGGCATAGGTTTAGGGGTGGTATCAGGGATTGGTTTGGTGATTGAGGTCTTTATCTTCAAAATGCCGCCAACGTCTCCGCCTGTCACCGTTATGCTGATTATCTTAGCGGTTGTCACCTGTGCCTCGATCCTCGAAGCCGCTGGCGGTCTCAAATATATGCTGCAAGTGGCTGAGCGTGTTTTAAGAAAGAATCCTAAACGCGTGACGCTCATTGCCCCTTTTGTTACCTATACAATGACATTTTTGCTCGGTACCGGGCATGCGGTATATTCAATTATGCCGATCATTGGTGATGTCGCGCTTAAAAATGGCATTCGACCTGAGCGTCCGATGGCAGCAGCGTCAGTGGCATCGCAAATTGCGATCACCGCTTCCCCTCTTTCTGCTGCTGTGGTGTTTTATTTAGCCCAATTAGTGGATATCGACTCTTCTATCACCCTACTGTCGATCTTAATGGTCACCGTGCCGTCCACGTTATTTGGTACCTTAATGCTGGCACTTTATAGTTTACGTCGTGGTAAAGAGTTAGAGGATGATGAGGAATACCAAGCGCGCTTAAAAGATCCGATCTGGCGTGAAAAGATCTTAAATACCACATCAACCTCTTTAGATGAAGAACTACCAAGCAAAGCGCGTAACGCCGTACTTATCTTTTTAGGGGCGATCGTGTCTATCGTGGTGATCGCCATGTTTCCTGAAATTCGGACCATCACCGACGGCGCAGCGCCAATCAAAATGTCAGTGGTGATCCAAATGATGATGTTGGCGTTTGGCGGGGTTATTTTGCTCGCCACCAAAACCGACCCGCGCGATGTGCCGAATGGCGTAGTCTTCAAGTCAGGAATGGTCGCCGCCATTGCTATCTTTGGTATTGCCTGGATGTCTGATACTTATTTCCAATACGCGATGCCGCAATTCAAAGCCAGTATCGTTGATATGGTCACGCTGCACCCTTGGACGTTTGCGTTATCGCTATTTATCGTCTCGGTGGTGGTTAACTCACAAGCGGCAACGGCGCGCATGATGTTACCTGTCGGTTTGGCGCTAGGACTCGAACCTGCGTTAGTGATAGGTTTAATGCCGGCGGTATATGGTTACTTCTTTATTCCCAACTACCCATCAGATATTGCCACGGTAAACTTTGATAATTCAGGCACAACGAAAATTGGTAAGTACTACTTTAACCATTCGTTCATGTCGGTGGGGTTAATTGGCGTTATTTCTGCCTGTCTGGTTGGTTATGTATTAGGTCAAATAGTGATTGGTTAAAAACCCTAAATTAATTAAAAAAAAAGCCATTAAGTATGAATACTTAATGGCTTTACTCAATAAAATGAACGAGATTACTTCAGTTTAAATTGAGCCACAATTGATTTCAGTTGCTCATTGGCAACGGCAACATTTACCGATTCTTGAGCGGTAGCTTGACCGTTTATGGCTAGCTCTTGCGCCATTTCACGGATCGCAGTCATGTTACGCGTTACTTCATGAGAAACACTGCTTTGTTCCTCGGCCGCGGTGGCAATTTGCGTGTTTAAATCATTAATTTTCGTTACAGAACTCGCGATAATATCCAAATCTTCAGCTACTGCATAGGTACTTTTAGCAGCCTGTTGACAAGTTTCCTGGGTCATATCCATCGCTAAAATCGCAGAACTTGAACCCGCAGTTAATGCATCCAGCGTCTCTTTGATTTCAGCCGTACTCACTTGCGTTCTCGCCGCTAGCGCACGCACTTCATCAGCAACGACAGCAAAACCACGACCTTGCTCACCCGCTCGCGCAGCTTCAATTGCCGCGTTAAGCGCAAGTAGATTTGTTTGTTCAGCAATCTCACCAATCACATTAAGTACTTTAGTGATGGCTTGCGTATCTTTCTCAATGTCTTGGATACTTTTTGATGAACTTTCTACATCTTCAACTAGCTTAGAGACGGTTGATGTGGTCGATGTAACCGTCATTTTCGAGGTATTTACCTGCTTATTCATGGCATCTGTAAATTGTGACGCTTCCTCAGCATTGCTGGCAACATCATTCGCCGTGGCACTCATTTCTTCTACTGCTGCTGCAATTTGGTCGGTTTCAATTGAGTGAGCATCCAGTACTTGATTATTGCTCGTCGTTTGCTGTTCTAGTCTCTCTACACTTTCGGAAATATGTTGTGAAGAGTTATCGATCTCTAACATCAAGGTTTGCAGGTTCGTAATGAAAGCATTAATACCTGCCGAGATATCACCTAAATCATCGTTACTTTCAACCGGTAAACGACGCGTTAAATCACCATTACCTTTAGATAAATCCATGACCACTTCTTTCAGTGATACAATCGGACGATACACTATATTCAGTACGGTAATAGTCAAGAATAAGCCAATTGCAAGCATGATAGCAGAGACCACAATCGCACTTTCTAACGCTTCATCGACTTCTGCATAAGCAACTGATTTATCAACACCAATAAATAAGTACCAGCGCTTGCCGTTGACCAGTGTAATTTCTTGCGTAAAAGCTAATTTATCGACACCCGCTAACGTATAAGCCGTTGTGTTCGCACGCCCACTTAACATACCGGTTTTAACATTATTCATGCCGATATCAGAGAAATTAACCCCCGTTCTCAATGCCGTTGAATTTGATGCTAATGCATAACCGTCACTATCCATAATGGCGGTGACAGAACCAGGATAATTAACATTTTTAACTGTCTGTTCAAGGATGCTTAAATCAATATCACCCAGTAACACACCATTACCTAAGTTACGAACAACTGAAATAACGGGAAGACCTGTGCCTATGTCGTTATAAACATCGGAAATATCGAGCGTTGAAGTGTTTTTACCTAGGCGATACCAAGGACGTTGACGCGCATCATAACGCGCTGTAATAGCAACGCCATTAACCCAGCTTGGATCTTGTGCAGTGGAATAAGTGACACCATCATCAAAAGCGATAAATACACCGCCAAAGCCACTGGTTTCTTTTATGAGTCGCGCGATGCTGACGTAATCATCACCCAGGCTATTTGACTTGTATTGTTGGGTGATGCCATTAAGTGCATCCGTTTTTGTTTTGAACCAATGCTCAATTTTATTGGCTTCGTAGCTTACGATTGAACTCGACAGCAGGTTCACATCTTCAATGGTTTTAGATTTAATTATATTATAAGAAATTATGTTTGAAACAAGTAAAATAGCGGTCAGTAAGACAACTACCGACAATATGATGAGTCTTTTGAATCCTAAATTTTTTAACATTATTTTATTCCACAATTAGATAGATCTGAGATTAACTGCTGAGATAATTTACATCCATAAAAATTAGCAGCTTTAGTGTCTAACAAAATTAGAATATGCTTTAAAGTAACCTCATACTCTTCGTTTCGCCCTTCATTCTCTATTTATCACTTCCTAATAATGAGAATGTTCTGAATAATCCATCAATGACACAATGCAGCGTATCGGCCATGTTCCGAGAAACATTAATAAAAACAATAAAATAATTAATCATTGATAACTGCCCACGTGTGTACCTAACAGCCTGGTTTCAAACCAAGCATGATCGCGTAGCTATGCGGTGGTATAAAAGAAGAGATAAAAATATAAGCGGAATAATAAACAAAAAAAGCCACCGCATCACTGTAAATAAGCAAGGGGTGGCGCTCTTGATTAAGGTTAAGTTAGTGCTAATTAAGCTTCTTCTAGCTTTCTAGAGTCTACTTTTTTTGGCTTTTTTACGATATCAACTTCTTTAAGTAACGCTGTAAAGTGACGCAGTACCGGGGGCTCGTAAGTAAAGTCCAGACCTTTGACATTTGCTGCGTTTTCTTTGACTTTTTGGAATGCTTCAATCACAAAGTCCATATGGGTTTGCGTATACGTGGCACGTGGAATAGTAAGACGAAGCAGCTCTGCAGGACAAGCATGCTGTTCGCCAGTCACTGGATCACGTCCTTGCAGCAGAGAACCAATCTCAACAGCACGGATGCCGGCGACTTTATATAATTCGCAAGCTAAGGCATGTGCAGGGAATTGACCCGCGGGGATATGAGGCAGCAATTTACCCGCATCAACAAATGCAGCGTGACCACCCGCTTGTTGGCATACGATGCCTAGCCCCTCGAGTCCGTCTACCAGATATTGCACCTGACCAATACGATAGGCTAACCATTCCTGACGCATACCATCATAAAGACCCACAGCAAGACGCTCCATCGCACCGCCTTCTAGGCCACCATAAGTAGGGAAACCTTCTTGCACCACACACAAAGTACGGCATTCTCTATAGGCATCCAGCATAGAGTCGTCTTTGAAGCAAAGTAGTCCGCCCATTTGCACCATGGCATCTTTCTTCGCCGACATTGCCAGCACATCGGCATACTTGTAAGATTCGTGCGTGATAGCGGCAATAGTCCAGTTTTGATAGCCGATTTCACGTTGTTGAATAAAATAAGCGTTCTCTGCATAACGCGCAGAATCCATGACCACTGGAATGGCATATTTCTGCGCTATCTCATACACGGCTTTTAAGTTGGCGATAGAAACAGGCTGACCACCCGCAGAGTTACAAGTAATGGTACTGACAATATAAGGAACATTTACTGCGCCCGCTTCTAGGATCGCTTCTTCTAACTTAATCAGGTCAAAGTTACCTTTGAAATCGGCACTAACCGCGGTATTAAACGCATCTTCTGTGTATACGTTTTTCGCGACACAGCAGTTTACTTGTGTGTGCCCTTGCGTTGTATCAAAGAAGTAGTTCGACAGTGCGACCATTTTCTTACGGTCTAGCCCGTTCTCCATTTCACGTTTATTGATAAGCACAGGGATGTAAATTTGTTCGGCACCACGACCTTGGTGAGTCGGAATGGTATGTTCATAACCAAAAATATCTTTCACTGCATTCGCCAGTGCGTAATAACTGCGGCTGCCGCTGTATGCTTCATCACCACGAAACATCGCCGCTTGCATATCTTGTGTAATTGCACCGGTCCCACTGTCAGTCAGTAGGTCAATAAATACGTCTTCACTGTCGAGCAGAAATGGATTCATACCCGCTTTTAAAATGGCTTCTTCGCGATATTCACGAGTAGTACGTTTCACAGGTTCAATCACACGAATACGGAATGGTTCTGGTAGATGTTTAAAGTTTTCCATAAGAATACCTTCGTTGGTAATTACTATTTAAATAATACGAAGCGAATTTAAGGCGAGGTTAAAAATCGCCTATACCTATAGAAATTATTCTGAAGACAGACGGCAGGCGAGCTGATGATCAATGTTATACCAGGCTAACAGTGCTAGCGCTGGCGTATGATCTATGGTGAGGTGTATGTTGAGGTGTATGCTCATTTATATACTTCTCTTTAATAAAAAGTAACATGTCAGATATTTATACCCAAGCTACTTGGGTATAAATAAGTGTATTTTACATAATTGAATAAGTACATGTTTACACCTCAAAAATGTGATTAAAACTAAGCTTTAGCTGCCAGATAAGTGCGATACCCACCAATAAGATTACGTGCTTTAAAGCCATTATTCACTAATTGACGATAAGCCACGTTGCCACGTAACCCTACCTGACAATAGATAATGATCTCTTTGTCTTTTGGCAATTCATGCATGCGTTGACGCAGTTCATCAACCGGAATATTGATCGCCTCACCAATGTAACCTAACTTCTCTAGCTCACCAGGATTACGTACATCAAGCAGGACTTGATTATCGGTTAAGTGGTCAATCTCATCAAAATGGATCGCGGTTGCATCCCCTATCATCAGATTATGTGCAACGAAGGCAGCCTGGTTGATCACATCCTTGGCACTACCAAAAGGTGGCGCATAAGTCAGTTCTAAATGTTGAAGTTGCTCGACAGTCATGCCCGCACGTTGGGCAACAGCCATGATATCAATACGTTTATCAATACCGTCTTTACCTGCTGCTTGCGCCCCTAAGATCTTGCCCGTTATTGGATCAAATAACATTTTGAATGACACCACCTCAGCACCGGGATAATAACTCGCGTGACTTGCAGTGTGCACATAGACTTTTTCGAAAGCGATGCCATCACGCTTTAATTGCTTCTCATTTTGTCCCGTAGACGCAATCGCTAAATCAAAAATCTTACAGATCGCGGTGCCTTGCGTACCTTGGTAGCTTTCGTTACGACCAAACATATTATCAGCCGCCATACGACCTTGACGATTTGCAGGTCCTGCAAGGGGTATGATGGTTGGTTCGCCAGTGACAAAGTCTTGCTCTTCAATCGCGTCACCAACGGCATAAATAGCGGGATCGCTGGTCTGCATTTGTGGGTTAGTTTTAATACCACCTAACTGACCAATCGCTAAGCCTGCCTCTTTAGCCAGTTTTATTTCGGGACGCACACCAATAGCCATAATTAAAATGCCAGTATCGAGCTGTTCACCATTATTCAACGTCAGGGTTAAATTGCGATTTGACTCGTTATACTGCACAGCTTCAAGGCCGACGCCGAGACGCAGATCAATGCCTTGCTCACGGATCACTTGATGTGCAAAACCTGCCATCTCTTTATCCATTGAGGTCATCACTTGATCAGCAAACTCCACTAAGGTGGTTTTAATACCGAGTTGATGAAATGCTTCCATCATTTCTAACCCAATAAAACCGCCACCAACCACAGTGGCATGCGCTGGCTTATTCTGCTCAAGAGTGTGGATTATTTTATCCATATCAGGAATATTACGTAGCGAATGCGTTAACGGATTATCAATACCCGGAATAGACGGAACAATCGGTGCAGAACCCGGACTTAATAACAGAAAATCGTAACTTTCTGTGTACTGAGTATCGTCCAATAGAGAGTGAACAGTCACTGTTTTAGTCGCGCGATCAATACTCACGACTTCATTCATGATGCGAACATCAACATTAAAGCGGGCAAGAAAACTTTCTGGCGTTTGCAGCAACAGTTTGCTTCTATCTTGGATATCACCACCGATGTGATAAGGCAAACCACAGTTAGCAAAAGAAACAAACGGACCGCGCTCAAACATAATGATTTGTGCATCTTCACTTAAACGACGAGCGCGTGCCGCTGCCGACGCACCACCAGCAACACCACCAATAATTACAATCTTTGTCATCGCTATTCACTCCACATTTGAGGTTAATTAATTTTAATTTGTGAGGCCACTATAAAACACTATATTAGAAAAGTCTAATATAGATAAATCTAATTTAGTCAAACCTAAATAAGCATTGACTAATTTAAGTTCAGACGTACACTAAGTAAATCAAATTGAATAGCAAGGGACGTAATCATGGACATGATCGACATGAAAGAGCGTGCAACCGAAGTTGCCGACGTATTAAAAACCATGACACACCCAGAACGATTAATGGTGTTGTGCCAACTTGTAGACGGTGAAGTGAGTGCAAGCCAGTTACAAGAAAACTCGACATTAAGTCAATCTGCATTTTCACAACATTTAGCGGTGCTAAGAAAAAACAACATTGTGAAGGTACGTAAAGAATCTCAATCTGTTTTTTATTCTTTGGCTGATGAACGTATCGAAGCGTTAATTGCGAGTTTTTATAAAATATTTTGTGAATAATTTTGAGTAGAGGTCAGGATGGAATTTACAATCCCTTGGGCGTCATTATTCGGCGGTATGTTACTTGGTTTATCGGCAATAGTATTGATGTTATTTAGCGGTAAAGTAGCGGGTATCAGTGGCGTCGTGGGCGGTTTATTAACGCCTAAAAAAAATGAAACCAGTTGGCGTGGTGCTTTTTTAGTGGGCATTATATTAAGTATATTAGTCGTTGCGCCTTTCGGGTTTTCACTGCCTGATGTGAGCGATAATAATATTTTCGTCGTGATACTTGCAGGTTTATTGGTTGGCTTTGGTACGCGTTTAGGCAATGGCTGTACCAGCGGTCATGGCATCGTGGGCATGGGCCGTTTTTCTAAACGTTCTATTTATGCAACCTGTGCTTTTATGGCATCAGCAATGTTGATGGTACTTATCCGTCGTCTACTTGGGGTATTGTAATGATTAAAGCTAACCTGTTTCAATCTAAAATAGTTTGTATTGTAGTAGCAGGCATATCCGGCGTGTTGTTTGGCAGTGGCATGACGATATCTGGCATGGTAGACCCGCATAATGTCATCGCATTTTTAGATATCTTTGGTGATTGGGACCCAAGTCTTGCCTTTGTTATGGGTGGTGCTTTATTGGTATTTTCACCGTTTTATCATCTCGTGATTAAGAAACGAAAAACAGCCATCAATGGTAAGGCTTTTTCTTACCCGAGCAATAACAAGGTGGATGGTACATTACTATCAGGTGCTGTTATTTTCGGTGCGGGTTGGGGATTAGCGGGCATGTGCCCAGGTCCTGCAATAACCAATATCGCCAGTGGTAGTGGCACTGTTTTAGCCTTTGTGATTAGCATGACGATCGGCATGGTAGCCGCGAATAAATATATCGCAGGTCGATGTGCTTTACCACTCACCGATTAGCTAAATATAGGCAGAGAAGAGCAGCTCAAATATAGCAAAATAATACAGACAAATTGGCTTAACGTTAGCACCTCATCACTCTCTTATTAAACAACAAATGAAAGGGCTAACGTGAGTAGATTGTTATCGCATTATGCGTTGGCTAGCTGCGTTGCCAGCATTATTTGTTTTGCCATCAACTGATTCAGATCCAACCCCACGATTTCGCCATCAAGCACCCGCCATTTACCTGCAACCATGACTTTATCGGCTTTGGTTGCGCCGCAAAGTAATAACGCAGCAACAGGTGTGCCGGCACCAGCAAAACGGATCTCATCGAGTTTAAACAAGGCAACATCAGCCTGTTTACCCACGGCGATCTCGCCAATGTCGTCACGTCCTAAGCAACCTGCCGAGCCTTTAGTTGCCCACTCGAAGGCTTTTTGGTGGGTAATATCACTGGCACCATAACGTAATCGTTGTAATAACAACGCCTGACGTACTTCGCCGATCATGTTAGAACCATCATTAGACGCCGAGCCATCAACGCCTAGGCCGACAGGGCTACCCGCCGCTTGTAATGCTAATGTGGGACATTGCCCTGATGCCAATATCATATTAGACGATGGACAATGGCAAATACCCACGCCAGCATCCCCTAATCGGCTAATTTCTTCGTCATTAAAATGGATACCATGTGCTAACCAGGTTCGGTCATTTAGCCAGCCCACCCGTTCGAGATAATCGACCGGTCTAACCCCAAACATTTTAATACAAAAGTCAGTTTCGTCGTGGGTTTCAGCTAAATGCGTATGCAATCTAACATTGTTTTCGCGGGCTAATTCTCCCGTTGCTGTCATCAACTCTTCACTCACCGAAAATGGTGAACAAGGTGCCAATGCAATACGGGTCATCGCGCCATCTTCGTATTGATGATATTCCTTAATCAAGCGCAGGCTATCATCTAAAATCTCAGTATCAGTTTGGATAGTGGTGCGCGGTGGTAAGCCACCTTGGTCTTCCCCTAAGCTCATTGAACCACGTGTTAAATGCACACGCATACCCAGTAATTTGGCTTGCTCAATTTGGATATCAATCGCGTGTTCTAATCCATCGGGAAATAAATAATGGTGATCACTGGCGGTCGTACAACCAGACAATAATAATTCACTCAGGGCAATTTTTGTCGAAGTGGCTATCATTTCAGGCGTTAACTTCGCCCATACCGGATACAAACTTTGTAACCAAGGGAATAATTCTTTATTTAAGGCCGCAGGAAAA
Source organism: Moritella sp. PE36 (assembly GCF_000170855.1). Lineage (GTDB taxonomy): Bacteria > Pseudomonadota > Gammaproteobacteria > Enterobacterales > Moritellaceae > Moritella. The sequence continues at coordinate 77,160 of NZ_ABCQ01000008.1, forward strand.
GCGCGTGTTAAGGTTTGGTAAAAATGATGGTGACTGTTGATTAAACCGGGGATCAGTACATGTTGACTGGCATCAACAATTTCATCGACCGGATTAACAGGCTCTGCACCTGCACGGACTAATTCAACAATGATGTCGTCTTGAATAACGATACCGCCAGCGTAGGCAGGATCTAAACAGTCGAGTGGATTCTTGATCCACAGACGCAATGATTTAACTTGCATATAAACTCCTAATTGTCAGGATTTAAAAAATAATAAAGGCTAAAAAGCCTTAATTCATCAAACCCGGATGTAGGAGCCAAAAGTGCACAAACCGGAAAGGTACACAATCAGTTAATTTATACCCAAGTTACGTCAAGATGCTATATCAGAGACGAACAGGGTATAAGATCACGGCTAGTTACCCTAGCCTCCAATCAATCAGGTCACGTGCTAAACGCTACCTGATAATGCATAATAACAACAAAAAATAGTGATAAAGTCAATGTTAACTAGCAGCAGTTTCTTGCTCTGCAGACTTAGATCCAGTCTCTGAGGTCACATCATCTTCTACTGCTTTTGTTTTACGCGGCAGGATCAAGCTCATCAAAATTGCAGACAATCCGGCAACCGTCACTGAAGAACTAAAGATGCTCTAAGCAATGGCGAGAATGAGTTAGTCACTTCTGGAACAGCCACAACACCCAGTCCAAGACCAAAAGATACCGCCATGATTAATAGATCTCGGCGATCGAGATCGGCAGTGGCTAAAATACGGATCCCTGCAGATGCGACAGTACCAAACATAACGAGTGTTGCCCCACCTAATACCGGTTTAGGCAATGTTTGCAACACGGCACCAATAACCGGAAACAGACCAAGCAAAACAAACAGTCCGCCAATATAAAAGGCGATATAGCGACTTGCGACGCCCGTTAATTGAATAACACCGTTATTTTGACTAAAGGTCGACATTGGAAAACTACCAAAAATAGACGCTAAGCAAGAATTGACACCATCACCTAATACACCACCTCTGATACGTTCGATATACACAGGACCACGAGTTGGCTCATTAGATACCATAGAGTTCGCCGTTAAGTCACCGGTTGTTTCTATCGCGGTAACAATAGAAATAATAGCCACAGGAATAAACGCAGCCAGCTCAAAATCGAAGCCATATTTGAAAGGGGTTGGAATCGAAATAACCGCAACATCAGCAATCTCATTATTCACCATGCCCATGAAATAAGCGGTAATATAACCAACAACCATACCGATCATAATACCGGAAAGACGCAGTACTTGATTACTTGAGCGGTTAATTAAGATAATAGTAGCCAAGGTTACGCCGCCAACAATCAGATATTTTGCATCACCCATATTTTCATTGCCAAAGCCACCAGCAATATCTGTCATGCCAACTTTAATCAGTGATAAACCAATGGTAGTAATAACAATACCTGTTACAACAGGCGTAATGATATGTTGTAATTTATGAATAAAACGGCTTAATACGATTTCAACAAACGAGGCGACAAAGCAAACACCAAAAATCATCGCTAGAATATCTTCTGGACTACCACCACGGTTTTTAACCAGAAAACCGGCAGCGAGTACCGCACTTAAAAATGCAAAACTGGTCCCTTGTACGCACAGCAAGCCCGAACCAATAGGCCCAAGACGCTTCGCTTGTAAAAAAGTACCTACCCCAGACACAAATAAGGCCATTGAAATAAGATAAGGTAGTTCACTACCCAGCCCTAATACACCACCAATAATTAACGCTGGTGTCGTAATGCCCACAAAGCTGGCTAAAATATGCTGAAACGCAGCAAATAACGCCTTTAGTGGTTCGGGACGATCGTGTAATCCATATAACAAATCATTTTTATTATTTTTCATGTTAATACCTACCTCAATTTAATGTGACAATAGCCTTTAAATCAAAAACTTAATTAAAAGTCATCCTATCCATGTGTAAATCTGTTACCGCAATAACGTTATATTAAGTACCATAACGGCTAAATACTGTACACAAGATCGCAACCAAGTTGCAACAATGCTGAAACACAGCGAACATAAGAATGACGAAAAAAAGGTAGGGTTAACATTTGTAAAAATGAACAAAAACAAATAAAAACAATTAAATCAACATGATAAGCGCAACACTTCGTCACCTCTCATTTTAGATAAAAAGTAAAATAAATGTTAATTAAAATGATAATCGCGTGATTATCTTCAATAAATACAGATATGGAACAATTGACGATTAGTTTTCAATACAATCCAAGATTAGTATCAGTACAATTAATTGAGTACTGGTAAATCAAAGAAACAAATTCAGGCAAGAAATCTGACATAGTAGTCAAATTAAACGCTAGGTCCGTTCATCTTTAGGTGTTTGTAGATGATAGGCAACATTCAGGTTTTGAGAATTCGCTCTTAGGCTTCTAGATACGATAGCAAGCTTCATATTAACTCCGTTTTACAGTTTGAAATTGTGCTAAGTGATGAGTTTGTGTGGATGCCCGAGGCGCAGCCAGCACGATTGAAAACAAAATGGCTGAAGCGCCTATAAGTTGAGGCCAAGTCAGCGTTTGATCTAGGATGAGATAACCAAGGAAACAGGCCGAAACACTGCTTAAAAAGCCGATAAAAGAGACCGACACGGGTGGTAGCTTTTCGATACCACGAAACCAGAGAAAGTAACCTAAAATACTACCAATAAGGCTCAAATACCCATAACCAAAGTAGTTGGTTACCGTCAGTTGGGTTGGAACACCTTCTACCCAAAGTGAAACAGGTAACAGAATTATACCGCCAAATAACAACTGCCAACCGGTGAATCCAAGTATTGTCATCCCCGTTGGACGTCCCCATTTTTTTGTCAATACGACACCTAAGCCCATGCTTAGAGTACCAAGAATAGCAATCAACACACCTTCGATATTTAGTTCCGCGGAGCTATTAAGCACCAGCAGGCTCACTCCAAATATACCGAATCCACAGGCGAGCATTTGCTGTGAAGAAAAACGGGTTCCCAGTAAGTACCAACTTAAGATCATGATAATCACTGGCTGACTAGACATGACCATCGACGCCATGCCACCCGGTAGGTAGGTTGCCGCAAAAAACAAGCAATAGAAAAATAAACCTATGTTCAAAAAACCGAGCGTTGCCAAACGCAACCACCACATCCCGGCTGGCTTACTATGGCTAATTAACACCAGTAATATCCCAGCGGGAAGCGCACGGATGGTTGAAGCAATAAGCGGACTTTCTGGTGGCAGCGCTTCGGTTGTCACTATATAGGTACTACCCCAAACGATGGGCGCAATTGCGGTTAACGCTATGGTCTTAATTTGCTGAATCCTGTTCATAACTACCCTCACTAATTAATCATAAATCTTCCATAAAAGTATCTTTTACAAAAGATACTTTCCATAAAGTAATAGATATATATTCTTAAATCAAGTATCTTTTTGAAAAGATATTTATTTGAGAGATAAAATGCCGTCAGACAAAGTCGATAAGATCCTTGAGCAATGGTTGGCTGTTAGACCCGACCTGGATTGCTCTGCAATGGGGGTAATCGGGCGATTACGTCAAACCAGTGATACATGGAAGAAAAAGTTAGATCCTGTTTTTAAAGAACATGGATTAAGCGGAATTGAATTTGATATTTTAGCCACCATACGTCGCTGCGATACTCCTGTAACCCCTACTGAGTTGTATCACACTCTAATGCTGTCCTCAGGCGCGGTCAGTATGCGTATTGAACACTTGGTGAAAAGTGGTTTTATCCAACGTATTGCCAGTGAACAAGACCGACGTAGTTGTAAAGTAACTCTGACTAAAAAGGGAGTAGAGTTAGTAGACACAGCATTGAATGCACATGTTGCCAACATGGATAACATGCTCAGCGTACTTAGCAACCAAGAACAAGCGCAGCTAGCAAACTTGTTAAGGAAGATACAGTTAGCAGACCAATAACAGATTAGCCTTCTGCATAATAAGCCGTTATGACGATTCCAAAAAGCAATTTAAATGTTAGGTCCGCTCATCTTTAGGTGTTTCCATCACCACCAGTGTGGTGATGGAGTTTACTTGTGGGATCTCGCCTAGCACATCAGAATGAAAGCATTTATAAGCGGTCAGATCTGCAGTCTCGACGCGAAGCAGATATTCGTTTGCACCAGTGACATTGTGGCACTCGGTCACCTGCTCTACATCCATGATCTGTTCTTCAAAACCACGTTGTGATTTTTTACTATGGCTCGACAGACCAATCGTGACATAAGCAATAAAACCAATACCCAGTTTTTTTGAATTTAACACAGCGCGATAGCCCTGAATAACGTCACTGCGTTCTAGTTCTTGCACGCGCCGTAATGTGGCTGAAGCAGATAATCCGATCCGTTCTGCAAGTTCTACATTAGACAATCTGCCGTTCAATTTAAGCTCGCGCAATATTCTTTCGTCAAACCTGTCCATAACGACCATTCCTTGTGTATTTTCATCAATTAGAGCAAATATAGACACAAAATTTACCGCATACTTGCTTAAAATACAACTACACATAAGAACTAAAAAATGGATTAAAAATGGAATATCAACAACTTATAGCTTTAATTACCTTCGCTTTTGTTTCAACCGTATCACCAGGGCCAAACAACATTATGCTAATGACCTCTGGCGCCAATGTTGGCTTTATGCGCACTATTCCCCACATGCTCGGCATTACTTTTGGCTTTAGTTTGATGGTTGCCTTGGTCGGTTTTGGCTTGATTGGACTGTTTACAGCCTACCCAGTTGTGCAGCAAGGTTTACGCATCGCCAGTATGCTTTATCTGCTTTATTTAGCGGTTAAGATCGCCAAAAGCAAGCCCATGACAAACCAAGCATCGGACTACAAACCGATGTCTTTCCTGTCAGCCGCCAGCTTTCAGTGGGTCAACCCGAAGGCTTGGACGATGGCACTAACCGCAATCAGTGTTTATGCCACCTCAGCTGAGCCACAAGATATTCTGCTGGTATCGCTGATCTTTGGCCTTGTGAATGTACCTTCCGTTAGCCTGTGGACGACAGCCGGAAAGCAATTGCAGGGTATCTTACAGGCACCAACCAAGATTAAGATATTTAACTACAGCATGGCGAGCTTGCTGGTGTTTTCAATTGTGCCAATGCTTTGACTTTATAGGAATAATCAAACTTCAGAAGATTTTACGCCATCATAAACATCAATTATTGACCCTCTGTTTTTTTACATAGGTTTTAGGTGTTAATCCTATCTGATTGTTAAGATGGCGAATGAGGTGCGGTTGATAGCTAAAACAAAATTGAAGGGTTACCCCAGCCCAATCAATATCACAGACGTTATCTTGATAAGGTATTGCCGCATATAACCGTCATCGTTGATGCTGCAATATCGCTTTCCAATACCAGACATAATACCGAATGGCGTAAAAATAGAATAAAAACACCATTTTTAGTTGCCCGTCCCTTCTCAGAATAATTTTACTAACAACCTAATATAAAAATAATCACATATAGCACTGGTAATGGTAATAATTATCAGTATCATTCGCACCTACAATAGCTCTTTATAATAATATACTAATAAATAAGCATAAATATAGGATGTACCATGCTCAAATCAAAATTAGCTAACGCGGTCAGTAAGGCCGTTAAGCCAAAGTACTTAATAATGACTCTTCTCGTAACTTCAGCTCCAGCTTTTTCATCTGATGAAAATGTAAATAAAGAAGGTTTACAAGATCAGGAAATTACGAGAGTAGTCGGAATTAAACAGACTTTAACCAGCAATATTGCCCAATCAACCATGCGTTCAGAAGCTGACTTATCTAGTGTTCCGCGCTCAGTACAAGTAATCAACTCGGAGGTGATGGAACAACAAGATGCTTCAGACCTGAGTGATGTGGTGCAAAATGTCAGTAACGTAACAGAGCACAATAACTTTGGTGGCACACGCGATTTATTCAAAATCCGTGGTTTTGAAGCCAATGTTTATGAAGATGGCACTCGAGTTTACGGCGTCGCTCAAGACAAAGCCGTTATTGAAGATCTCGAATCTGTCGAAGTAGTAAAAGGCCCTGAATCTGTTTTGTATGGGAATATGAGCCCTGGTGGCCTGATTAATCTGATCAGTAAACGTCCAACTCCAATTGCACAAAATCAAGTAAAAGTGACAATGGATGAACACGGTAAACAACGACTCAGTGTTGACTTCAGCGGGCCTGCGAATGACGATGGTACAGTGCTATACCGTCTGGTGGGTGTGTTTGACGATTCTGAAAGCTGGCGTGATGCTTCTGACAGTAAACAAGTATTCATTGCACCAAGCCTTAGCTGGCTAGTCACAGACGATACGACACTCACATTCTCTTATAAATACAATAAAGAAGAACTTCCTTTCGACCGAGGTACATTGGCTGTCTCCGATGGTAATAATGGCTGGGAATTTTTAGATATTGATGAGAAACGCCTGGGCACTGATTTCTCTCGTCAGGAACGAGAAGTCCACAAGTTTGGTTTTGACATTGATCATGACATTAACGACTACTGGTCTATGCGCTTTAAAGCACGTAATTATGAGAGAAAAGCATCGGCCGAACGTGTACATTTTTATGCATCTTCCGCAGCCTCTAGGAAAAATGGCTTTATCTATGGTCAAGACGGTGCAAAAGCCTTTGATGGTACGATCAACCGCTATCTCTATGGTAGTGAATTATCCAGTAATACCCAGTTATACTCTTGGGAAAATAATATTGAATTCAACACAGGATCTCTCGAACACCGTACAATATTAGGCGCAGATTATACTCATTATAAAGAAAAAGAGGATCAACTAGCGTCTGCAAGTTGGAGTCAAAATGAATATGCAATGTACTCAAAAGGTGTTCTACATACTCCAAATACGAGTAAAGGAAGCTTTGATTATTACACTGGAGATCCTGCTCTAGAACCTCATCCAGATGATCTGTATAACACAAGGCAAGTCAGACAAGAACTCACTGAATACAGTATTTTCGCTCAAGATTTAATCGAGCTAAATGACTGGAATTTCGTTCTTGGCGCTCGTTATGACATCTTTAAAGCTAAGAAGGAAACTATTTGGGATCCAACTGCAGCTGCTGCCGCGAATCTCAGTAATGAATCATCAGAAAGTCCAACAGAAGCAAATATTAGCTTCCAAGCCGGCGCCTTGTACAAACTCAATAGCCAAGTGTCTTTCTTTGGTAATGTCACCGATTCTTACCTTCCGAATCAAAAATTCGACAGCGTTAAAAAAGAGTGGGTTGAAGCCCAAAACGGTAGACAGTTTGAAGTTGGTAGTAAATTATCACTATTAGGACACAAACTAAACTTGACTACTTCTGTTTTCCGCACTGATCTTAAAAATGTTGCTTATGATGGTGATATAGCAGGTAGCGTCGACGTTTATAAACAGAAAGTCCAAGGTTTAGAGATAGATGGTGATTACGCGATCACAGATGATCTCACCGCGCTATTCTCATATGGTTATACTGATGTTGAGTTCGTTGACGCTCCAGATAGCGTAAGTAAGCCAGTGAACGTGCCAAAAAACAACGCCAGTCTTTGGTTAACATATCAGGCAAGTCATGAATGGGGCGTTGGCAGTGGCATCCGTTATATTGATGATCGCGCAGGTAACCGCCGTAAAGATTATGACTATACCCTAGATGCTTATACTCTGGTTGACGCCGCTATTTGGTATGCACCTGACTTTGCAGATAATGACCTGAAACTTCAGCTAAATGTGAAAAACTTATTTGATAAGGATTATTACACAGCAGGCTCAGATTCAACGCAAAACGCCGTATATTTAGGTTCACCAAGAACCGTTTCACTTAGTGCTGCATATAATTTCTAATATTGTATCAGTATGAATGATTAAGATAGAGGGACTCAATGAGTCCCTCTTTTAGTTTAATTCGATTGATTGTTAATATTATTTTCCAAAAAGTGGGGTCGGTGTTTGTCCTAATCCCTGCCATTCAAAACAATATCGGTCTGGCGACTGACGTTTAATCTTCTTCACAAAATGGGGGGTTGGCGTTCCTACTGCAATGGCGCCCACGACCTGATCGTCAGGTTTCATACCAAACATAGGCTTAACATCGTTATTAGCTAAAAAGGTATACCAGAGACCACCATAACCCATTAAGTGCAGACCATTCATGATGTTCTGAGCCGCGGCCCCGACGCACAAGCGTTGATCCCACAGCGATACTTTGTGCTCAGGGTCAAGATCCGTTACCACCATAATCATCATAGGTACCGCAGCGACCTCTCTTGCAGAACGATAGGCTTTATCTTTTACTTCGCCATCAGGGGATTGGCGCTTGTATAACTCTAGCGTCAAGTCACCTAATTTTTGCATATTCTCACCACGAGCAACAATAAATCGCCAAGGCTTCACATTACCGTGATCAGGCGTTGTCATCACTAAATCAAACAGATTCCGCAGTTCTTCTTCAGATGGCGCGGGATGACCTAACTTAGATAAGCTATATGAACGGCGATCAAGCAACGATTCCAACGGGTTCATTATTAAGTTCCTTTTCTTGTTTATCATATGTATTTTCAGCTGACAGCCAATGATTAACAGACTGACATTGCAGCTGTTTCCCTTGCTCTAATATCAAAACTTGATGGCATAGTGCTTGAAGCAGGGTTAAATCATGGGTAATCAATATTAGGCTGATTTGGCGGTTTTCCTGAATCGACTTCAGTAGCTTTATCATTCTAAATCTATTTTCTTGATCTAAAGCTGTCGTCGGTTCGTCTAAAATTAACAGCTTGGGAGAAAGAATTAATGCTCTCGCAATCATGATGCGCTGACGCTGTCCGCCTGATAATTGGTGCGGATAACGAGTTAATAAATCGGTGGATAAACCCACATCAGCCATGATCGTATCGAGTCGAGATGAGAGGTTTTCTGTTTGTAATTGAGCCAAACACCCTTCTGTTAGTGTTTGTGAAATCGTTAATCTGGGATTTAGACTCGAGGCGGTATCTTGAAATACGAATTGGATTTTATGCCGATGGAGTCGTAACATTCGGCGTTTTTCATTAAGCCAATCATGCTCATTAAAATAAATAGAGCCTGTCGCAGGCATAAGCCGCAACAACGCTTTCGCTAACGTAGACTTTCCTGAGCCACTCTGACCAATAATGCCAATACTTTCGCCTTCATTCAACGAAAACTGAATGTTATCCAATAACCGCTGTGGTGCACGCCACCAACCTGTGGATTTAACATCAACAGTCAAGTTATTTACATTCAGCAAGTTTCGATTACTCGGAGAAACAGGGGGATCAAAATGCATAGGTCTCAGCAAGGCTTGCGTATATTCATGCTGTGGTGCAGTAAATAGAAGTAACGTTTGGTTATGCTCGATGACCTTACCCTGTTGTAATACCATCACGTGATCTGCAAATTGCCTAACCATATGCAGATCATGTGAGATAAGCACAATAGCCATCCCCGTTCGAGCTTGGATCTGCTTTAACAACTGTAAAATCTGCTGACGAACATCCGGATCAAGTGCCGTCGACGGTTCATCAGCAACAAGTAGCGCAGGGTTATTCACAATCGCTAATGCAATAAGCAGTCTTTGCCTCTGTCCGCCAGACAATTGATGTGGATAACGCAACTTTAAATCAGCAGATAAACCGACTTGTTCGAGCAACTCATCAATACGTTGATTTAATAGCGCCGTATTACCCGCTCTAAATGACTTATCCGATTTATGATGTAATAGAATAGCTCGCTTAAGCAGCCACTCGACACGCTTAACCGGATTGAGTGCCGACAAGGGTTCTTGCGACACCATTCCAATCTGCTTTCCTCGCACCTTCTGCCACTGCAGCTCAGAAAAAGTGCGGCTGTTATGCCCGTTGATATTAACAGATCCACTAGCCACCCCCGTTTTAGGTTCAATACCAAGTAATAGCTTGGATAATAGGGTTTTTCCTGCGCCACTTTCACCAACGACAGCTAAAGTTTGGCCCCTATCAACTTGAAAACTAATGTTATCTAGCAGCTTAACTTGTCCAATAGAATAACTAAGTTCCTCAACTTTCAGCATGATCTGTATCCTTATAAGGGCTCAACCATTCTTGTATTGCTTCACTCATCAACACCACTAATGTCACAATGACTAAAATAGCACCACAACCTGTTAATCCTAACCAGGGTGCCTGTAGATTATTTTTACCTTGCGAAATAAGTTCCCCCAAAGAAGGGTAACCGGCAGGTAAGCCGAACCCCAGAAAATCCAACGTGATCAGCGACCCCAAGGCCCCAGAAAATACAAACGGCAAACTACTTAATGTCGCAATAAGTGCATTGGGCATAATGTGTCGCCAAATTATTCGCCAATCTGGGACACCAACAATGAGCGCAGACTGGATATATTCGAGCTGGCGTGTTCTTAATACCTCCGCTCGAACTAACTGCGCTAAATAGTGCCAACCAAACAAGGCTAAGATCATACTCAAGGTGAAGAAACTCGGCTGGATAAGACTCGATACGATCATCACCACAAACATCACCGGGACCGAGCCCCAAATTTCACTAACACGTTGACCAAGCAGATCGACTATCCCGCCAAAATATCCTTGCAGCGTGCCCGCAGCTAACGCCAACAACGCAATATTGACAGTGATAAAAAAGGCGAAACCAAGACTAATACGTATACCATAAAGAAGCCGAGCAAAAACATCCCGTCCCTGATCATCCAAGCCTAACCAGTTTTCAGCTGTTGGGGGTGATGGGTAGCTAAGCTCATAATTAATGGTACTGTAGCTGTAATGTACAAGTGGCCATAATGCCCAGCCTTGCTTTGCGATCTGTTCACTTAAAAAAGGATCGGTATAGTCCGCTTCTGAATCAAAATCGCCACCAAACTGGGTTTCTGGATAACTATTGATAATAGGAACAAACAACGCCCCCTTATAACTAATAAGTAGCGGTTTATCATTTGCGATTAATTCTGCAAACAGGCTAACAAGGAACAACATTAAAAAAACAACCGCGGCAGATTTACCTCGCCTCAATGTACCGAATCGACGACTGTCTTTCTTTGAAGTATCGGTAAAATTTACATCATCCTGGCTAACATCCATCATCCGTTCACCTCAGAGAAATCAACACGTGGATCAACCCAACGATATATCAGATCACCAGCCAAATTCAGCACGAGACCCAGTAACGAATAACAATATAAGATCCCCAATACCACGGGATAATCACGTTCCAATAATGCCTCAAAACCTAATAGTGCCACGCCATCTAATGAAAATACGATTTCAACGAGCAAGGTGCCACCAATGAAAATAGACAGTAAATCTGACGGTAAACGAGCGACGATAACTAACATACTATTGGGTAACACATGATTAAAAATAGCCCCGGTTCGACTTTCTCCCATGCAAATAGCCGTATCTAAATAAGGCTGAGCCATTTGGTCAATAATAGAGTTACGTGTTAATACCGTTAACGAAGCTAAGCCACTAGCAACGCAGGCGGTGACAGGCAAACATAAATGCCAAAAATAATCCAACAGTTGTCCCATAACGGGTAAATCAGCATGATTTGAGGAGACTAATCCCCGCAGCGGAAACCAACTAAATACCCCACCAGCAAATAAAATCAATAGCATAATAGCGATAATAAAAGTCGGTACTGCATAAGCGATAAACAAGAGTAAGCTTGATGTCGAATCAAATAAGCCACCTTGCTTATTCGCTTTCATCACCCCGAGTGGTATTGCGATTAAATAGGTTAGGAACAAAGTCCAAAACCCCAAGGACAAAGAGACTGGAAGCTTAGAAAAAATTAATTCAGCAACGGGAAGTTTACTAAAATAACTGTTCCCTAATTCGAATGATACATAACGGCGGAGTGTTTCGGTATAACGTTGCCATATAGGTTTATCAAAACCATATTCTCGTGCAATCTTTTCTCGTAGTTGCTCATCAATAAGCTCACCGTTAGTGACTTGCTCTGTCTCATCGAAAAGCGCATTCGCCGAACTATCAAGGCCTTGTTGCTTGGCTAAGGCGGCCTCAACAGGCCCGCCAGGCAATAACTGAAGCAAGAAGAAATTGAGTGAAATAATGACAAACAGCGTCGGAAATACTAATAGCAGACGACGAATAAAATAGAAATTTAGCATATTACTTGGTACGTTCATCCCACCAGAATTCAATCTCATAACCATATTTTGGTGCGAGTACCGGTTTTTCAATGTAGTTCTGATGAGCAACTAACTGGAAGTTACGTGCCCACAATGGCAAATAGTAATAATTCCATTTTAATACCCGGTCTAGTGCGCGTCCATACGTTTGCGTATCCACATAACTATCTGATTGAACAAGTCCTTCTACTAGGCTATCAACAACCGGATCTTTAATACCGCTGATGTTATAACTTGAAGCAACACTCGCAAATTCAGATTTAAGTGATGAACGCAATTCTGTATTCGGTGGAATACGCACCTTATATTGCGTTGGGGTCATATCAAACTGACGTTGCATTAATAACTTATAATATTCAGTACCTGTTTTAACCGTTATGTTTGAGCGAATACCTAATTTTTTCAGCGTTTGAATATAAGCGCCGATTGCAGGCTTCATGGCTGGCGATGATAATAGGAAGTTAATGGCCATTACCTCCCCCGTCACACTGTGGGTCAATTCATTATTTTTAACTTTCCAACCAGCCTCTTTTAATAAAGCCTGTGCTGTTAATAGATTCTTACGGTTACGACCCGAGCCATCTGTGCTCGGTAATGTAAATTCACTTGATAATACCTGAGCTGGTAATTGCGCAGAGAATGGCGTTAGTACTGCTTTTTCCTGCGCTGTTGGTAATCCATCTGCAGCCAAGAAACTATTATTAAATAAGCTTGTTGCTCGAGTATATTGATTATTAAATGCTTTTTTATTTAACCATTCAAAATCAAATGCTGTGACTAAAGCTTCTCGCGTTCTGCGATCACCGAATTTAGCTTGTCTTAGATTAAAGACCATCGCCGTAACAAAAGAAGGGGCATCGTAATTAATCTTATCTTTAACAACTGTTCCCGAGCTAAATACGTCACCTTGATATAACTTGTTCCAGCGTAATAAATTCGTTTCAGCAATATAATTTACATCATTGGTTTTAAGCGCTTGCACTGCTGCGGTACGATCACGGAAATACTCAACCTTAATACTCTCAAAATTATATTTACCTTTATTCACGGGTAAATCTCGTCCCCAATAATCATCTCTTAATTGATAAACAATCCGACGACCAGGATCGACCGAGATGACTTTATAAGGACCAGAACCAATCGGTAAATCAAGCGATGGCTGAGTAAAGTCTTTTTGTTGCCAGATATGCTTTGGCAATACCGGTAAATTGCCCGAATTTAAGATTTGTAAGCGACTACCATCACGACCAAAATTAATTTTCACCGTTAAAGGATCAATAACGTCAACCGACTTAACCATCTTAAAACGTGATTTAATATTACTTAAACCACTTTGACGATACAGCTCTAATGAGTACGCCACATCTTCAGCGGTAACAGGATAACCATCACTAAACTTTGCTTCTTTTCTTAAATAATAAATAACCGAAGAATAATCATCAGCAATCGTCATCTTTTCAGCTAACCAACCATAACGCGTTTTAATTTCGTCTTTATCGTGACCACGGACAGTTAACCGATCGTAAAGCCAGAATAAGCCCCTTGGTTTTTTACCTAAATCGATAAATTGGTGCAAAGAATCAAAACTGCCCATTTCCGCCATGACCAACTCGCCTTGTTTAGGCGCATTTGGATTCGCGTAATCAAAGTGGTTAAAGTCCTCGGTATACTTTGGTTCACCATACAAGCTGATACCATGACTGGTATGCTCGGCTAACACAGGGTGACTAAATGTTGCGATTGAAACTAACGCCCCCCCTAATAATCCTCGAATAAATTGCGGTACATCCATTAGCTAGCTTGCTCCATAGTTAGTTTATTCACATCATTTTTAACGAGGGATAGTTGCCCTGCATCAATACGGTATAATTTATCTGCAAGGTGGAAATAATGATCGTCATGCGTAATAGCTATCACCGTTTTACCGCGCGCCTTAAGCTCTGGCAGTAATTCGGTATAAAAAATGCGTCGGAAAGTAGGATCCTGATCGGCGGCCCATTCATCAAGTACAATAATGCTGCGATCTTCAAGGTACGCTAATAATAATGCCAAACGCTTGCGTTGCCCTTGAGATAACTCAGTTGTACTAAGACGACCATCAGCAACGTCCACTTTATTATTTAAACCAAGTTTCGTTAAGTAGTGTTCAACCAGTTCTGGATCTGGCTTAACCCCATTTTCATTAATTATATTTTTAAATAAATAAAAATCGGCAAACACCACTGAAAAATGATTACGATACCAATCCATATTATGTTCATTAATAACAGTGTCAGAAAACAGTATTGTTCCGCGGTGCGCATTGTACAAACCAGTTAGCAAGCGTGCACAAGTTGACTTACCACAACCATTGCCACCAACCCAAAAAACTAACTCACCTTGATTAATGGTTAAATTAATAGGCCCAACAGAAAAGCCAGATTCACCATCTTCACTCGGGTAGTCATATTCAATTTGATTTAGTTGAAGTGTTTTCCAGGAAGTATGAAGTGCAGGAAGTAAAGCCTGTTCATTTTTATCTTCTGCTAATTCTAGCGATGATACTTTGGCATAAGCGATAGAACCAATGATCAGAGCAGGCAATGAACCCACAAGTCCCGCTAAAGGAGAACGTAAAAACAAGATTGCCAATGCATATCCAGTCACTTGTTCAGATGTGCCAATCTGCAATTGGGTATGCATAAGTAAAACGACCGCGATCAAGAGCAATACAGATGTGTTTATCCAACTACCGTTAAGGACTGTAAGCCGGTCAGCTTTGGTATCTAAGATTCGAGTTTGCTCTGCAGCAATTTGTAGTTGGGAATGATAAAAAGACGTACGGCGTTCTTGACTTAATTTCAGCTCGTTACGACCTCGCAGCATGGCATCATAACTGTCAAACAACACGTCATCATTTTCTCGCACTCGTTTTTTATAATCACGAGAAGCAGTCATCAACCGGCGGCCAAAAATAATAGACACGGTACTCATCACAATCGTCGCAATAAAAAATGTTGCAGACAACCAAAACAAATAACCGTAAGTAAATAGCACAATCGAAGCACCAAAAACAACAAAAGGTAGACTATTAAATGCTTGACTGATAGCCGCTATGTCTTTAGTTAAAGTCGCCAGAATAGTTGGTTGTCCTAACTGATCAATACGTTCAACAGAGGTATTCATTAATCTGCGGCTGATACTCAACCTCAGCTCGTACACAACTCGGTGTCCTAATGCGGTGATCAGCGACTGCGAAACATAACTCAATCCAAATAACGCCAGGATCAAAGCAAAAAATAATACAATCGGAAAGCTGCTATCTGAACTGAGCTGACTGATCGCTTTATTGATAAATGCAATGACCGAGACACCTGCGACAGCACTTAACGCACTTAGGCACATTGCAAAAAAAAACTTTGCAGAATCATCTTTTAGAAGAGATAAAATCAATTTAATTTTCATTATTGAATAACACAACTTACCCCTGCCACAGATATCGGTAATTCTATGGAAGTTCAATACTTTATAAGAATATAAAATATATTAACATTAATCATTCTCATTTGCATATTCATTTGCATTTAAAAAACAAACTTATTTAGCTTAATTAATAGTAAGGAAAGTAGTCGCTCAACTTCGGTTGGCCCACGCTGTAACTGACATTCGATAATCTATATCGTTTCCTGTTGAAATCCACCAAACAGCTTCACTAGCGAATGCCTGCGATTCATTGGTCGAAGAAAGAATCAAAAATAAAGGCGAGGAAATTTAATATTGCCTCGCCTTCATTGTTTCTAAGGATTATGAAAATCAATCATTATTCCCTAGCTAGTTTTATTAGTTAACCTTACGGATAAAGATATCAGTGCTGCCGTTATCATCGTTCGATATCATGTTGCTGGCTTGAGATTGAAACACTACGTAGCGGCCATCGGCACTGATAGCAGGTCGATAACTATGCTCGTTAGCCTGACCGCCGTAACTACTAACACTGACCAGATCAGTAATACCTACGTAGCGATGGTGGATAAAAACATCAGAAAAATCATTATCATCGTGAGATATAAAAGTGCTAGCTAGAGATTGGAATACCACATAGTTGCCGTCACCACTAATACTAGAAATACTGCTATCATCGTCTCCCTGACTGCCATCCATAGCAATACTAACCAGCGCTGTCAGGCCAGTCTTGCGATCATGAACAAAAACATCTTTAGCCGCATTAGTATCTTCAGGTACTAGGTTATTAGCACTAGAGTCAAAAGCCACATAACGACCATCAGCACTGATGGCTGGAAACAAACTATCAGAGTTACCCTGACTACCGTCACTGGCGATACTGACTAGTTCGGTGGTACGGCTGTTACGATCGTGGACAAAAATATCTGCTTTCATATTGGTGTCGTTCAATATCAGATGACTGGTATCGGCAGCAAAAGTCACATAACGACCATCAGCACTGATGGCTGGATGATAACCGTCCCCCTGACTGCCACTACTAGAAACGCTGATCCGCTCGGTGATGCCTCGGTCGCGGTCGTGGACAAAAACATCTGCTTTCATATTAGTGTCGTTCAGTACCAAGTTGTCGGAAAGTGAGGTAAAAGCCACGTAGCGGCCGTCAGCACTTATAGCGACTTGATCGCTATCAAAATTACCTTGGCTGCCATCACTATCGATGCTTACCAACTCGGTGCTGCCAGTGACACGATCGTGGACAAAAACATCTTTTTCATTGTTGGTATCATCATCGACTAGATTGCTGGCGTCAGCAATAAAAGCTACATAGCGACCGTCAGCACTGATACTAGGTTTATAGCTGCCCGCATCCGCCTGGCTGCCATCACTGGCGATACTCACTCGCTCAGTAATACCGCTGTTACGATCATAGACAAAGATATCTGCAGTCTCGTTAGTGTCATCTGACACCAAATTGTTAGAAAGTGAAGTAAAAGCCACATAACGACTGTTCGCACTGATCGTGGGCTCAAAGCTGTCGGCGTTGCCTTTACCGCCGTTAATCGCATCAATTATGTTTTCAGAACTACACGCCGATAAAAAAGCGGAACATAACCCAAACAACAGCATCCTCCAAGCAACAATTCGTAAGGTAGATATTTTCATTATCTCCCCCTTTTATGATAAGGCTTAGATTTTGAGTATAGGAAAAATAGCGACCCAGTCAATGTTGCTCTGAGTATCTAAAACCGCAGTGCAGATAAACCGCTAAGTTAACATTTGTCTAACATCTGTATTCGTATTATGGTAGAGGTAATACTCAAATATTAAAGCTAAGTAACAAGATTATTACTATGGCAACTCAAATGACGAAAACAATAATGGCCGTTTCTCTGCATTGGCTCATACCACTTATCTTCGCGATCAGCTTCACTGCGAATGCCGGCGATTCACTGGTCGAAAAGAGAATTCACGATGAACGTACTACTTCCGATCAGCCATTTGTTCTGACACCACATAACGTCAACTATATTTTGGCCAGCTACAATAACTCGCCTAATATTGAACCCTTCCGTGAGGAGGCTGAACTGCGTGGATATGAACCCTCGCTAGATAACTTTGAGATTAAATTTCAGGTCAGTGTTAAATTTCCTATCATGTACAATGTGTTCGGTGATAATGGTCATCTATTTATGGCATATACCAATCAGTCCTATTGGCAGATAAATAATACCGACGCTTCGTCTCCCTTCCGTGAAACCAACCACGAGCCAGAAGTGTTCATGATGTTTAATAACGACTGGCAAATTGCTGGTCTCACTAACTCTTTATTGTGGGTCGGATTTGTCCACCAGTCCAACGGTAGTTATTCAGAACGCTCTCGAGGTTGGAACCGGGTCTATGGCGTAGCAGTTTTCGATAAAGGGCCTTTCGCACTAAGAGGAAAAGTCTGGTGGCGCATTCCGGAAGACGAAAAAGAGTTTGAAGATACACAATAGCAGCACTCACCGCTACACCGATGAATACCCATTCCAAGGTGAACTGGCTAACACTCAAGATACGATCAACATAGGACTCAATACTTGAGTAATACAGGTAAAATACAAAAGTTACGCCACTCTCCGTCAATATTAGTAACGCTAAAATAGTCTGTAGCATCAATTTTTTCAGTCCAGAATAATGGTTCAAATAAATCAAATAACAAACAAAGAATGAGGCGATCACAGGCTCAATAAAAGTCAGTGAGGCAATCACGTCGACCTGCCATGGGTACGGCACCTCTAGAACACCAGCTGAATCTGGGGACGTCAAATATGGCATCAGCGGCTGAGTTATATCCTGAAACGCAGGCTGAATAAAGAACAAAGACAGAACTGTAAAAATGATAACGACTAGAATAGCTATTACTTTATTGTTTAACATTAATGTTCGACTAATCACGTTAATGACGCCAGTTGTCACTAAGGTAAGTAGCAGTTCAGGTAAATAGTTAGAAACCCATAAATACAGAAACTGTTTATCGACGGTGTAACCCGCTGTTAACGGCAAACGTATGAATAGCTCTTGTAAAGCAGCCATCATAATAAAGAGTACAGCCCACTGACCGATGAAACTTAACGACGTTCTCCATTCTTTAATTCTTTCACTCAACCATAATATGCCCATATTTTGTAATATAAAAAGTGACAGCGGTACCCAGATTGGTTGATCGAACCACTGAGGGTAACGAACACCAGCATTAGTCATTTGAATGTGAATACCAACTGCAAGAGTCGCTACAATCAATAAATACAATCCGAGTAAAACTCGGGCTTTAATAGGTAAAAAAATCATCGAAACCCTAGATTTAAGATATAAAAAAAGCCGTAAAACGGCTTATTATAAAGACCATACTAAGCTGTGATATTAACTATCGTTATCATCACTATTAACTTCAAATTCTAGAATATCGCCAGGCTGGCATTCTAGTACTTCACAAAGCTTGTCGAGTGTTGATAACCGGACCGCTTTCGCTTTGCCGTTTTTTAATATCGAGAGGTTTGCCTCTGTGATGCCAACAGCTTCAGCCAAGCTTTTTAAGCGCATTTTTCGCTTAGCCATCATTACATCTAAATTAATACAAATAGTCATCTCGGCTCCTTAAATTGTATGGCTGTTTTCATCAGCAAGAAAATAACCTTCTTTCATCACCCATGAAATAATCAAGATAATAAAGCCAAGCACTAGTGTTAGAAAATCCACGCCTACAAATCCAATTGCCAGCATGCGATCACCCGGAGCGTTATTAAACGACAAGATAACCGACATCAATGCACCGTAAACCACAGAAGCACCAACCCAATAGAATAAGCTGTAACCTAATTTCTGGTAGCTCATCACATTATCGAGTGAGAAAATTTCGTTACGCTCGTAACTGCGGAATAAATTAATCAGCACCTTTAGCGCATACATAATGATGCTGCATAAAAATAAGCTGACGATGGTGGCTAATATTCGCGTTGTTAACGTCAATGGTAATCGTGTGTAACTGTCGATGTTATGACTGACCTGAATAACGCCGAATGATGTAAGAAAATCATATGACGTTTCAACCGTTAGCCAGTAATAACATACTGCGATTGGAGTTAGCACAAATAGACTTTGAAAAAATATACGTGCACGACGGCTTTGCTTTTGAATCTTGGACATAATTAGTAACCCTGTTGAGTAGATGACTGGATACTAAGCCAGAAATAAGTATATATCAATAATTAATTATCGATTAACGATAATTAATTATCAAATAACAACCTGTAAACGTATTTACAAATCATTCTTTATGGCCTGTTTGTATGATGTACAAGTATTGGCGTAATAACCTCGTATTTTTCACGTTCGTTATATTAATGAGTGCGCTATTAAGTAGCATTATCAACGTCAAAAAATGAGTTAAAACAAGCTCAGCTTAGAAACAGTATCCTACTCTCGGTTTCACATGATTTACGCACGTAATTAGCGACGATCATAGGCACGCTAACGACCCTAAAAGAGTACATAGAAAAACTCAGCGAAGGCGAAAAAATAGAGTTGTTAGAGGATATGGGGGGGACATACGCATCGCAGTGATACTCATTATCTGCGAATTTTAGTGAGTCAGCTTAATAAAGAGAGACCAATTACAGATCAGCCAGCCAGTTAACATTTGTTTAACATCTGAATTCATATTATGGTAGCGGTAATACTCAAATATTAAAGCTAAGTATCAAGATTACCTCTATGGCAACTCAAATGACAAAAACAATAATGGCCGTTTCTCTGCATTGGTTCATATCACTGATCTTCGCGATCAGCTTCACTGCGAATGCCAGCGATTCACTGGTCGAAAAGAGAATTCACGATGAACGTACTACTTCCGATCAGCCATTTGTTCTGACACCACATAACGTCAACTATATTTTGGCCACCTACAATGACTCGCCTAATATTGAACCCTTTCGTGAGGAGGCTGAACTGCGTGGATATGAACCCTCGCTAGATAACTTTGAGATTAAATTTCAGGTCAGTGTTAAATTTCCTATCATGTACAATGTGTTCGGTGATAATGGTCATCTATTTATGGCATATACCAATCAGTCCTATTGGCAGATAAATAATACCGACGCTTCGTCTCCCTTCCGTGAAACCAACCACGAACCAGAAGTGTTCATGATGTTTAATAACGACTGGAAAATTGCTGGTCTCACTAACTCTTTATTGGGGGTCGGATTTGTCCACCAGTCCAACGGTAGTTATTCAGAACGGTCTCGAAGTTGGAACCGGATCTATGGCATCGCAGTCTTAGATAAAGGGTCTTTCGCGCTAAGAGGAAAGATTTGGTGGCGCATTCCGGAAGACGAAAAAGAGTTTGAAGATGCTCCCCAAGGCGATGACAATCCAGATATTGATGACTACATGGGTAATTTCGAATTGACCGCGGCTTATGCACTCGATGAGCAACGTTTTACGATGATATTACGTAATAATCTGGATAAGCCTAATTATGGCGCAATGGAATTAACTTGGAGCTATCCGATAAAAGACAATTTACGACTATACACCCAGTATTTTTATGGCTATGGAGAAAGCATGATTGATTATAATACGCAAACTCAGCGTATTGGGATCGGTTTCGCCCTTAATGATATCTTTTAGACAAAATTTATCCAAAACGGCAAAAGTGGGAAATTAATCATCTGGATAATTTATACAAACAGGTTCAGAATTATCCAGGTGATTAATTAATGATGGCGTAGGCATGGATAATAACGATAGCAAAGACGTGACCGAAGTTCGTCACATAGGCAGACCAACAAAATCTTCCGATACCAATATTCGCCAGCACTTAATGACGGTGGCATTTGACCTATTCGCCAAAAATGAATACAACCAAATTAGTACTCGAAAAATTGCCGCAGCCGCCAATACTACGCCAGCGATGATCCGCTATTACTTTCAAAATAAAGAAGGTTTATTTCATGCGGCAATGGAACAATACCGCCAGCCAATGGTAGACGTATTGAGAAAAAATGCGGCTAATCCATCATTAGAAAAACTACACGACATATTTATTCTGTTTTATACCGCAGTACAAGAAAACCAAAGCTTACACCATATCATCAAGCGCAACATGATCAGTGATGACAACCCACAGATTAAAGCGCACATCATTAAAGAAGGGCCACAACGATCCTTCAAATATATCAAAACCATGCTCACTAAACTACAAGCCAAAGGCGATATAAAACCTGAACTTGATCCGGAATTATTAACCATTCAAATCTTAAGCTTATGCATTTACCCTTGTGCATTTAAACCTTTGATCCAACAATTAATTACAACCGATATTGATATGCAGTTCTACCGTCGTTTGGCACAACAGAATTATAGCTTATTAATCAATTCTATTAGCACGGAGCAATACCATGAAGAAATCTAAACTACTGTGGCTACCAATCGGCGTCGCTACAGGATTAGGTATCATGGCCATTAATAATGCCATCATGAAGAAAGACATTGTATTAGAAGCGATAGAACCTGCGCAAAGTGTTTATACGACTCAGATCCAAGTACAGAGCATAGCCCCGGCGGTAAAAGGTTACGGTAATGTTGTGGCGAAAAACACATGGCAAGGTATCACCGAAGTCAGCGGCAAAGTAATCTACAAAAATGATAAGTTACAACGTGGTACCTTTATTAATGCCGGGGTTGAGTTACTGCGTATCGACCCGACCTCTTACCAATTAAACCTAATCACCGCACAAGCGAATTTAGACAATATAAGCTTTGAAGTGGAAAAGCTCGCGATTGAAGAGCAGCGTCTAACGCGTTCATATCAAGTCGAAAGCAAAACCCTGGCGCTGGAAGAAAAAGAATATCAACGTAATATCAAACTAAACAAGAAAGGCACGATCTCGGCGTCAAGTTTAGAGCAGCAAGAGCGTGTGGTATACAATACCCAGCTACAGTTAAATGATTTAAAAGCACAAGTAAATCAACTGCCGGTACGACAAAAAGCCCTGCAAGCACAAATAGCCCAAGCGCAAAGTCAAGTTGACCAAGCGCTGCTCGATTTAGAAAACACCATCATTACGATGCCATTTAATGGCCGTATTATTGATGTGAACGCCGAGTTACAACAGTTTGTGTCTGCTGGCACCAGTCTGATGTTGGCACATGATGTATCGAAATTAGAAGTTGAAGCAAAAATGCCCACCAGCCAACTCAGTCGCCTCATTCACAGTTTAAAACAAGACCGCGATGTAATAGATAATCTCCACGCTGTGCCCGATATTGCTATCGCTAATTTAACGGCCCGTATTACCTTACGTAATTCATCATCAGAAAACCATTGGCAAGGTAAGGTAACGCGGATCTTAGGTGAAATTGATTCGCGCTTAGGCACCGCAGGATTGGTCGTCGAAGCTGACTTTGATTTCCTTGAATTCATTAAACGTAATGATCCCAATGACAGCCCTATTATCTCAGGCATGTTTGTTGAAGTGACCGTAAACGGCCAGGCGCAACCGCAACTAACCGTGCCATTAGCAGCCCTGCATAATAACCGTTTATACCTGATAGATGCCGATAACCGACTGCAATTAAAAACCGTTGATGTGCTATTTATTCGCGACCAAATCGCGGCTATAAAAGCAGATGGTCTGCAAGCCGGTCAGCAAGTGGTGTTATCCGATATTATCCCGGTGGCGAATGGCTTAAAACTGGCGCCAACCGTGTGGACAGAGGATAGTGAATAATGATCCAGTTCTTTACTAAACACCCAACGGCTGCCAACTTAATTATGGCGATGTTTTTAGCACTCGGTGCGATCACCATTCCAGATATGAAACGGGAAACCTTTCCTGATTTTTCAGTGACCATAGTGCAAATTACCGTGCCCTATCCCGGCGCGAGTCCTGAAGATGTCGAACAAGCCATTTGTTTACCAATAGAAGATGCGCTTGATGGCATCAACAACCTTAAAAAACTGACCTGCAGTGCCAGTGAAGGGGTCGCGGTCACCACCGCAGAAATGAGCCATGATGGTAACGGCACTACGTTTATTTCGGATATAAAAACCGAAGTCGACGCCATTGACCAGTTTCCCGATGAAGTGGAAACAACCGTGGTAAAAGAGCTGATGACCTATGATGATGTGGTCAGTCTGGTGATTTACAGTGACATGGATAAACAAGATCTCAAACTATATGCCGAAGATGTTAAGCGCCGTCTAAAACGGTTAAAAGGCATTGCCCAAGTTGAAATTAATGGTTTCTCGGATCCACAATTACGAGTCGAACTTGATTTAGTCGCCCTGCGTCAACTCAACGTATCAGTGCAAGATGTGGCAAATCAAATTGCCAAACAAAATGTGAAGATGCCCAGTGGTAACTTAAATACCCCCAGCAGCACCATATTATTGCGTTTCGATGCCCAGCGTTATACCCCACGCGATCTCGGTGAGATCATTGTGTTAAGTCACCAAGATGGCAGTAAAGTACAGTTAAAAGACATCGCTACGATCACCCAACGCTTTGAATTAGATGAATCAAAAATAACGGTGAATGGTAAAGAAGGCACCATGCTCGATATTAAAAAATCGAAAGCCGATGACTCACTGGATGTACTGGAAGAAGTGCAACAATTTATTGTCAACGAAAAGCTGCAAACACCGGATAGTATTGAATTCTCGCTCACCAAAGACATGGCCTCAGTGGCGAAAGATCGTTTGGATCTATTGCTCTCTAATGGTTGGCAAGGTTTCATCTTAGTATTCCTGGTGATGTGGTTATTCTTCCCTTGGCGTTATGCTATCTGGGTGGCAATGGGCTTACCGGTGTCCTTCCTTGCCAGTATGTATGTACTGTCATTGGTTGGTATTAGTTTAAATCTGATGTCGATGGTGGCGCTGTTAGTGGCTATCGGTTTGTTGATGGATGATGCCATTGTATTATCCGAAAGTGTCGCTCATGAACTCAGTAAAACCGAAGATAAACTTGCCGGGATCGTCAAGGGGGTGAACCGGGTTAAAAATGGGGTGTTTTCATCATTTCTAACCACAGTCGCGATCTTCGGTTCACTGGCGTTTCTTGAAGGTGACATGGGCGCAGTACTTAAAGTGATCCCGATAACCTTAGTCATTACCTTAAGTGTATCCTTGGTTGAAGCTTTTTTAATTTTGCCACATCACCTTTATGCATCCGTTAAAGATGTCGATGACAGCGTCGCGGAGAACAGCTTTAAAGGCCGTTTTAATAAGAAATTTGAATACTTCCAGTTTACTCTTTTACCTAAAGTGATTGGTGCTGTTGTCGACCGTCGTTACATGGTAACAGCAGGCATCATTGCCTTATTCATCGGTACGCTATCGTTGACATCCAGTGGCATGCTGCGCTTCTCAGCGTTTCCCGAAGTAGAAGGTGATTGGGTACAGATAACCGTATTAATGCCGCCAGGCACCCCGCTTCATAAAACCGATAAGGTTGTTGCCCGTATCACCAAAGATATTAAGCTCACCAGTGCTCAATTTGGTGAACAACCCGATAATGAATCACTGCTAAAATATATCACAGTACAAAGTGGCGTGAACCCTGACGCAGGAGAAACCGGTGAACATGTCGCGACTATCTTTGTGGATCTGCTGACATCAGAGCAGCGTGTGACACGGATGGCCGATTATTTAGCCGCGTTGCAGCAGCAGATTGGTATTATCCCGGGAGTCACCAACTTGATCGTACGTGAACCTGCGATTGGTCCAGCTGGACGTGCGATTGATATTGAATTAAGCCACCCGAAGATCCAGACATTAAAAGATGCCGGTAATGAATTAGCCCAATACCTAGCCCAATTTAATGGCGTGAGCAATATCATTACCAACCTTCGTGATGGTAAACCTGAGCTCAGAATGTCGTTACTGCCTGGCGCGGAAACATTTGGCGTCACCGGACAAGATATCGCGCTGCAATTACGCGCTGCATTTTTTGGTATCACTGTCGATGAGTTACAAATTGGCAGTGAAAATGTGGAGCTAGACGTAAGATTGGCTGAGCGTTATAGCGCTGACTTAGCCTATTATGAAGATTTCCCTTTCACCCTTGCTGATGGCAGCCAAGTACCACTGGCGAGTATAGTTAAAGTAGAATGGGGCCGTGGGGTGAGTCAATTAAACCGTATTAACAACATTCGCACTATGTCGTTAAAAGGGGACATAGATAAAGAAAAAGCCAATACCGTCGAATTGATGACGAGAATGCAAAAAGAATTTGTCCCTACCCTGATACAGAAATATCCAGGTATTGAAGTGCGCTTAGGGGGGGAAGTCGAATCAACCGCAGAAACAGGTAACTCAATGCTGAAAAGTTTCTCGATTGGTCTGTTTGTGGTCTTTGCAATATTAAGCTTTCAGTTCCGCAGTTACATCGAACCACTCATTGTGATGCTCGCTATTCCACTGGCGCTGATTGGGGTATTCTGGGGTCATTACCTGTTGAATTATGATCTGACCATGCCATCAATGCTGGGCTTTACCTCGTTGGCTGGGATCGTGGTGAATAACTCTATCTTGCTGGTGCAGTTTATCAAAGAGAATTTAGTGCAGACTAACGACATGAGGCAAGCAGCCATCCATGCAACCACTAATCGTATCCGCGCTATTTTAATCACCACAGCAACAACCACGGCCGGGTTAATGCCGATACTACTGGAACAGAGTATTCAGGCTCAGGTCATCATCCCACTTGTCGTCGCGCTGATTTTTGGTTTATTAGCCTCAACGTTATTAGTGATTTTAATCTTACCAGCCTTCTATGGCATCCTCGATGATTTCGGATTAACCGAGCGCCATAGCAAAGAGTAAATACAAAAATGGATAGCCTTCTGTTGATCTGCCAGCACCAAGGTGTGATTGGCCGTCTGGCTATCTGATGTTACAAATTAGAGCACCTTCCAGCCTTCGCTAGACTCTGTAGTCTGACGTACGCTTTCAGATTTTGCTAGCTTCTCTGGTCTCGCTAAATAGTACCCCTGAAAATAATCCGCACCCGATTCCACGCAACGCTCAAAAACAGCTTTAGTCTCAATCCCTTCGGCAATGGTCTTCGCCTTAATGGAACGGCCGATACTCACTGCATGATGAAATTTGCTGTACTTAAATGCAGCTAACAAATCGACAATACTTTTATCAATTTTCAAGTAATCACGTTTAATACTTCTTACTCTCTCTTCTGTCGAATAAGCAATACCATAGTCATCAATAGCCACTTCAATACCAAAATCGGCTAATTTCTGGATTCCATTTAAAACCGATTCAAGGTTGCGACCTTCAAACTCAATGATTTCATAAACCAATTGCGTCGGTGACACACCGATCTTTTTCAATCCCCTGATTAAAGTATTAACCGCAATGTCATGATTAGACAGGATCTCAAATATAACCGGGGTAACATTGATGAAGAGCTTTTTATCGTAATAACATGAACGAGAAAAGTTTAACATATGGATAGTAGAACAAATTAACGTGGCAATAGCGCTTACTTCATCATCATGGATGATAGATTCAAAGTAATCATGGGGGTTAACCGCAGAACCATTGGCATCAAAAATACGCGCTAATGCCTCGACACCGTATATATTATGCTCACGATCAAAAATGGGTTGAAACACACTGGTAAAAGTTAAGTCTTGGTAGGTAATATAGAAGCCATATTCGGCGTCTTCTTCGATAAGCTCGATGATATTATTGTGGAGCCTGGCGTAATCATTCATAAAATCCATCTTACAACCCTTCATCCCTTGTTAACTATCACCTGATTTTCGCAGGTACAGTAACATGAAATCATCGCCAGCCAGGCAGCTGACTTACATACTCTTAAATTGCAGGAGAATTTTGCTTAAAATCATGATCTATACCACAAAAACCTGATTTTTAAATAAAATAGTGGACATAAAAGAACCAGAAAAAATGTATCTGGCCTAGTGCTGAACTCATACTATTATCGCTAAGCACAAATACCGATATTTGCAGCCACGTTTTCAAACCAGGGCTGGCTTTCGCAATCGAGCTCTGCGTCAAATTGACGTGATAACATTGATTGTACTTTTTTAATTGCATGACTGGCAATCAACACTTTCTCTCCAGCGACATCATTGTTTTTTAAGGCCAGTTCATTCGCATAATTCAACAAATCTTCAACAGAATCCAAATTAAAAGAAGCTGTATGTAAGATATCAAGACTTGCTTGCGTGTAATTGCATGAACGAATAAAACGAATTTCTTGCTTAACACGAGAAACAAGGGCTAAACCATCTTTTACTAAAATTTCAAATTCCACTGCTAGCACCCCAAATAATTTGGTAAAAATTATAATCGCCTAGGAAAAAAAACGATGCTGTTTATTACTATTTTTTCGTTATAACGGTTTAAGTGGTTATAAATAGTAAGATAGTTGCTTAATAAGTAACTCGCCAACAATAGTTCAAACTAAAACAAACAATTCTGAATAATGCTGAATAATGCTGAATAATAAAATTAAACCCCACGTCAGGCACTCTTTTACGCGTTATTACGGTATAACCGTAGATAAGTGAAACACAGTTAAACAGAAAAATAATTCTAATTATTCTTTATCTAATTATAAATTATTCAACAAAACTAAATACACAATTTGTATGCATTTTCTAATTTAAAACCCTATTCTGGCTTCAACAAATCGAAACGCACCCTGAAAGGATAAAAACCATGACACAATTAAACGTAGTTGATACAGCGAAGAAACTTTGGAGCAGCAAAGACGAAATTGCTAAAAACATTTGGTTAGCAGGCCTTGGTGCATACGGTAAGAGCATTGATGAAGCGAACAAAGTTTCAGACAAATCTTCAACATTATTCGAAGAACTTGTTGCTAAAGGCACTAAGATTGAAGAATCAGCTAAAGCAAAATTGTCTGATAAAAAAATCTCTACTGACGTTTTAGAAACACGTGTAAACCAAGTGTTCACTAAAATTTCAGGTGTTGACGGCACTAAAGTTGACGCATTAAACGCAAAAGTTGATGAATTAACCAAAGCAATTGCTGATCTTAAAAAGTAATTGTTTAACGTTAATCGAAATGGTGAGCCGAGGCTCGCCATTTTTCGTTTAGAGGCTACGGTATTATTATAAAAACAGTTTCTATTTAAAGGCTATTTTGCCTATCTAGACATAATTGGCACAAATTAACGACATGTTCGTCACTTTTCACTCAAAAACAAAGCCATAAAGTATAATATCGACCTGTTTAAATATTGACCATCAAGTCAATTAATTTAATTTATTTTAATATTACCCTGTTATATACCTAATTCTCTTCAAAGCCCTATAAGTAGTAGTTCCCCATAGCAATACTAGCTATTTTCCGCCTAGATATCTCGCTGTTTTGAATGTTCAGCCAACATAAAAAAATTGACAACCGCGTCAACATCTTTAAGATGCCCCGCAAGCAATGTGACGTTGTATAATTTTGGCAATATGGGCCTTAAGTCTCTACTCTGAAACCGTAAATTTCAGACCTACAATGAAGCAGGATAACTGTACCTTTTTTCTGGTATGGTTCCCCTACCCAAGTTTATACTTCGGAATATTGTCATTTTAAATCAACCAACTTAATAGTAATGGGTGTTTAATGGACAAGTACTTCCTCCTGTCTGCGCGTGGCGCAACTCTAAAAAATGAAATCTACGCGGGTTTAGTTACCTTTTTAGCGATGAGTTATATCTTAGCAGTGAATCCGGCAATCTTAGGCAGCATCGAAGGGATAGACAAAGGTTCGGTCTTTACCGCAACAGCACTGTCTGCAGCTATCGCCACATTCATTATGGGTGCGATCTCTAAATACCCGATTATGTTGGCGCCGGGCATGTCGATGAATGGCTTCTTTAAAGCTATTTTACTCGGTGGTGGTATCTCGTTACTTTGGCATGAAGCACTGTTTGCTATTTTCCTTTCTGGTTGTCTGTATTTAATCTTAAGCTTAACCCCTGCACGTAAGGTGATGATTGAAGCGATCCCTGAAGATCTAAAACTCGGTATCGCGGTTGGTCTGGGCTTGTTTGTATCTTTTCTGGGATTACGTAACGCCGGTATCATTGTAAGCAACCCGTTCACCTTAGTAAGCATGGGTGATGTCAGCGATCCGAAAGTATTTATCGCCCTGTTCAGCATCTTTATTGCGATTGGCTGTTTAGTCCGAGACATGAAACTTGCGACTGTTATTTCATTCATCTCGTCTATTATTTTAAGTTTATTAAGCGATCGCTTCCTGGGTAGTAACTTAATTACCTTACCGTCAGAAGTTTTTTCGATGCCGCCAAGTTTAGCGCCCACATTTGGTGCTATCTTTGATTTGTCACAACTGACAATGCCAAAACTGACTGATTTGATTTTCTTGGTTATTATCTTCTTTATTGTCGACTTCTTCGATGGTCTAAGCACGATTGTGGGTGTCGGCCGTGATGCCGGTATTATCGGTAAAGACGGTAAAGTGCCAAACGCAAGATCGGCATTAGTGGCTGACTCCGGTGGTACCATCATAGGGACGATATTAGGTACGACGTCAATTACCGCTTATTCCGAATCGGCAGTCGCATCATCAATGGGGGCTAAAACAGGTATCAGTGCCATTACTGTTGCCGTGATGTTCTTAATATCTATGTTCTTGTTCCCTGTATTCTCAATCTTCACGTCGGCGATTGTGGCTCCGGCACTGGTTGTTATCGGTATTTATATGATTAAAAACTTGGCTAACGTCAGGTGGGATAAGAAAGAGTCAGCCATTCCAGTATTCTTTATCATGGTATTTAGCTTGTTAACCTTCTCGCCTGCAAACGGTATGGCAATGGGCTTCATCAGCTACTGTTTCGTCATGTTAGTACAAGGTGACGGCAAAAAAGTTCATCCAATAATTTACTCACTCGCATTACTATTTGTTGTTTATTTAGCAATTTCATAATTTAAGGGACTAACACATGAATTTATTAGAAAAAGCGATTTTAGAGCACGGTAAATCAGTTAACAACGTAGCCCTAGACGCAAGTAGCTTTTTAACAAAGCAAATTGATATTCAAATTTTAGATTGGTGTGCATCGCAATTAGCGATCCACTTTCAAGATGCTAAAATCGACCGTATCCTCACCATTGAAAGCGGCGGTATTGCTATCTCGACCTTGGTGGCATTAAAACTGAATGTGCCATTAGTGGTGATGAAGAAAAAGCGCAGCATGTTAGATCCAGAAAATGTACTCACCACCAATGTGTTCAGCTTTACCAAAAATAGCTCATACGAGTTGAACTGTAATGTTGAACACATTAATGACAATGATCGTATCTTGTTTGTTGATGACGTATTGGCACACGGTAATGCGGTTGAAGGTACGCTGGCAATCCTTGAGCAAACTAACGCTGAATTAGTAGGTGTGGGTATCTTGTTTGAAAAATCGTTCCAAAGTGGCGCAGCAATGTTAGCAGAAAAAGGCATTGATACCTTGTCACTGGCACGTATCAGTTCACTAGAAAACGGCATTCATTTTTAATCAAATGGCTGTTAGCTAGTTAAAAGTAATCGAAAGGGGAGAAACTATAACTGTTTCGCCCCTTTTTAGTTGCTAATGCTTAATCTTTTTCATTACTCGATAATCAATAAACATTACGCCCGATCGTCTTTCGGAGAGTCCATCACCACATGCGTGGTAATGATGCGGATTTGGGGTATCGCCCCTAATTTATTAGAGTGAAAAACTTTATAAGCTTTTAAATTCTTGGTTTCGACACGTAATAGATATTCAGAGGAGCCGGTAATGTTGTGGCACTCTTTCACTTCTTCCGCCAGCGTGATTTCTCGCTCAAAATGTTGCTGTGCAGCCATGGTGTGTTCACTTAACCCCACTTCCACATAAGCAATAAAGCCATTTCCCATCAGTTCACTATCTAGAATAGCGCGGTAGCCTTTGATCACACCACTGGATTCTAATTCCTGCACTCGACGTAAACACGTTGACGGCGATAAATTTATTTTTTCAGCCAGTTCAGCATTGGAGATCCGCCCGTTGATTTGAAGCTCTTGTAAGATCCTGTCATTAAAAGCATCCTTTTTGATGATTTGTTGTTTCATAAGTCCTTTTCACTGATCATTTTTAACGATAATCCCACTATAACTGAATTATCATTTAATTAACTAGGGATTACTTAAAGAGATTGATTTTATGAGCGTCGAAATACTAACTGCATTTATGGCTTTTGCATTCGTCACCTCGGTCACTCCGGGACCAAACAACTTGATGTTAATGAACTCAGGCGCTAGTTTTGGTATTAGAAAAACCGTGCCACATGTATTGGGAATCGTCGTAGGATTTATATTTATGCTGCTGTTGGTGGGACTCGGTATTATGCAAATTTTCCAGCGTTTTCCTGTCAGTTATGACATATTAAAAGTATCGAGTATTGCTTATTTACTCTATCTCGCCTTTAAGATCGCCACCTCTAATACCACACTGGAACACAATGCCACCAAGACCAAGCCATTTAGCTTTATACAAGCGGCAATGTTCCAATGGATAAATCCAAAGGCATGGACAATGGCGCTGACTGCATTGAGCATTTATGCCACGTCTAGCGACCTAAATACGGTATTATTTGTCACGCTAATATTCGCTGTTATTAATCTACCGGCCATCAGCCTATGGGTTCTTTTAGGACAAAAAATGCAACGTTTTTTAACCAGCCGTAAACGCTTAAAAGCCTTTAATGTAACAATGGCAATGCTACTGGTGATGTCACTCTACCCGGTGATTTAGAATGCGTTTAATACTCACTAAACGATGCAGACCATGTATGAAAAAGATCTCTACGCGACTGGTGATGCAACACACCTTGTTGCATCACGTTATCAAGTAATGACATGCTTTGGGAAAGTAAGGATTCAGCGGTGAGAATAACAAGCCTAAATGCGAACCATTGGATATCTGCTGTGCAGGTAAAGCCATGCTAAAACTGACCGATCGAGGATCTGCAGGCTTTACTTCATAAGGTAGGTTGGCTGTAATTTCTTTATCTTCATCTGCGGAATTAAATGACGGTTACCTAATACTATCTAATTAAGCAGAACTTTATTAGACTAGAAATTACTGCATGGTTAATAGGGAGGCTAGTATGAAAAAGGATTTGTACACGACGTTAGATCTTAACTTATTAAAGGTCTTTCTGATTCTTTCTCAAGAGTTAAACATGCGGAAATCATCCGAACGGCTTTTTGTCTCTCAGCCTGCGATTAGCCAGTCATTGACGAAACTGCGTAACCACTTTGATGATGAACTATTTGTGAAAGTGCCAAAGGGTTTAAAGGCAACTCCATTTTCAGAAACACTAGCCGCATCGATTTCCCCCTATTTAAACGGATTAGCAAACAGCATTAATACTTGCCTTAAATTCGATCCTGCAACACTCAACACATCGCTTAAAATTGCCCTTTCTCCCATTGTTCTTTCTTGCCTATCAGGATCACTTTATCAAGCATTCAAAGCATCAGCTCCGCATGCGGTAATCGAATTGGTGAGCTGGTCGCGTTCGACGGTTGAAGAGATACAAAAAGATGAGGTTTACCTTGGCATTAATTACGAAATAGCAACGCCCGCAGAAGTTTACAGTAAGAAACTGGCTGATTTATGCGGACAAGTCATCGTTAAAAAAAACCACCCAATAACCAAGACGCTCACCACACCTTACGACTACGCGGGTTATGAAATTGCATCCATCATTTCTCCCGGCTGGAATGACAAATTTAGTGTCGCCGCTGACACGATGAAAGCGCATGGCTTGGAATATAAGGTCGGCTTTCGCTCTGAGTTCATCATGGTGTTACTTGATATTATTCAACATTCAGATATGTACATGCCACACACCAATCTCTTTCCTGTCCATCAACACCCCAATTTACGCGCTTTAGACGTTGAGGTTCAAGGTGAAGCCTACCACATTGGTGTTTACACTTACTGCCATGCACGGCATAGAAATAGCGCACTCTTAAACTGGTTACATCAACTCATCTCTGGTGTCATTCAACAGCAATTGACCCTGAATAATAAGTAACGCTTATCAGCGATATAAGACATAACGCTTAGCTTCACAGCGCTCATTAAAATAGTCTTAATAACAGATTATTACATTTAATTATGAGTGTTTCCTATGAATAAGATACTTATTCCGTTACTGCTGATCAGTTCAACATCAGTATTTGCTAATACCATCCATATATCACCAGAAATTAAAATTGGCCCCTATGAAAGCTCTGGTATTTCTGGTGCGGGTATGCAACTCGGTTTGACCGATACCTTAGGCTTGGATGCCGTCTACGTCTCTTACAGCCATACCTCTGCAGAATTTTTAGGTATCCATAAGGACAGGTTAAAAACATATCGAATAGGTGCACAAAAACAGCTGGTTAATAGACCTAAAATGTCATTGCAACTGGAGGCTGGCGTGGTTGAATATACCGGTCAGAAAAGATCGTACTGGGGTTCAGACGTACAAACAATGGAAGCGAAAGGAGTGAGTATCTCAGCGTCTTGGGTGATTGCAGTGACTGACAATATCGCGTTCAGAGCCGGGACTGATTTTAACTATATCGATCGAGATAAAACATTTCTGCCCTATGATCTAACGGCAACCATTTCCACTGGCGTTGTGGTTAGTTTTTAACTCGTAATTCAAGCATCTGTAGGGACATGTTCACCCTACAGAATGACATATTAACTCTGACTCAAAACGTTATTTAATGATTGAAACGCCGTCAACTACAGCCACAGTACTCGCATCAGTACGTTCTATTGTTTTAACCAGCACAGATTGGATCGTTTCATCTTCGCGTGCGTCAGTTTTACTTGCAAACTTTTGCGCTTGTGGCGCTGCGCCTTCTTCTGACGTAAATGTCACCACAACTTCAGTCGCGATGTCAGCCGTTGCACCAAAGTACTCGAATGATACAACTGGGTAGCCTTTGAAGCCTCTTTTGGCTAGCTTTTCGATACGTTTTTTTGCTTTATCTACATTCATTTATCTGAATCCTAGTGGTCATGAAACCTGAGAGTATATAATACAAGATATCTGGTTATTATCTTAATTATATTTCAGTAATTAAACCGTATATATCGCTACGCTATCATAAAGTTTAGTGGCTTCGGTATTAAGCACATTAGACTGTTCATTAGCATCAACCGCGTTTTCGGATAAAATATCGGATACATTATTAATGTTATTTACATTTTCAGATATCTCGCCTGTTACCGCCGTTTGTTGTTCAACAGCGGTCGCAATTTGCGTCGACATATCAGAAATTTTCTGGATAGACACATTAATTTCATTAAACGATTCAGCGACAAGATCGGATTCCGAAACGGTAGAGAGTGCAAGTTTTTCACTTGATTTCATCAGTACAGTGGCTTTGCCAACAATGTCTTGAAGTGTTTGAATTGTTTTTTGAATCTCTCCTGTAGAGCGGTGGGTCTTTTGAGAAAGCGTACGAACTTCATCAGCGACCACAGCAAAACCACGTCCGGCATCCCCGGCACGAGCAGCTTCGATAGCAGCATTAAGTGCAAGTAGGTTAGTCTGATCGGCAATCGTTTGAATAGCGACAAGAATGCTATTGATTTCCAGTACATGCGAATTCAATTCTTCTATAACATTAGATGTCTCTTTAATCTCGCACGAAAGATCACCGATGGACTTAATCGAACCAGAAATAATGGTCATGCCTTTTTGTGCACTTTCAGAAGATGCTTGCGCTGAACTTGCAGCCTCTTCTGCATTGCGAGCAATCTCTACAGTAGCGCTTGTCATTTCGTTAACCGCCGTGGCCACCATAGACACTTCAATTTGTTGTTCTTTGATTATGTTACTGTTTTCATGTGATTTTGATTGGCTTATTTCAGCCATAGATTTAAGCGTAGTCGCTTGATGTTTAACTTCTTCAATTAAAGATCTTTGGCTTTCAGCGACATCATTAAAGGCTTGGCTTAATTCTCCAATTTCATCTGCATTACTTGCGTCAAGACGATGCGTAAGATCACCGCCTCCAGCCGCGATCTCTTTTAAAGATGCCGTCACCTTAAGCAATGGATTGAGTGATTTTTTAATAAAAAAGAACATAAACAAAGACACAATTAAACTGACAGCCAATGCCGCAAATAATTGCAAGAACGCATTATCTCTAATATCTTGAGTAATACTTGCTCTATCAATAACTATAATGGTTCTTAGGTTTGTGCCTTCAATTGGAGCAACATATATGACACTGTCAGTGCCATTTATGTTGTCATTATAAATCTTAGGCTGCTCATTATTTAAATATTTATTATCTAACGAAATATCGGTTAATTTCTTATTAATAAGCGCTGTATTTACATCCGCAAAAATTTCACCATCATTAGATACAACAAATATTTTTCCATTTCCAGGAATAAGCGTTTGCGCTAAATTTGAAATTAAAATATCAATTTTAACATCTGCTCCAATCACCATATCAGTGTTGTAAAATTTCATTGCGCGACTTAAAGATACAACTCGATTTCCTGTTGCCGCAGCAACGGTCGGGGTATCCATAAAAATAGCATCCATCGAGGCATTTTTATACCAGCCCCATTTTCTCGGATCGTCATTTCCCTCTGGAAGTTCTACATCATCAGCATTCTTTTGATTGCCATCAGGATAAGCGAAAAAAACGTTTTCAAAGCGGCCCGCATTTTTAATTATTTTTAACGTACTTCGAACCATCATTAAAGGCGTGTTTGCAGGCATACTATTCAAGGTATCTGATTTAGAACTTAACCAATCAGTTAAAGATTTATTGTATGAGTTTGCAGTACTTTCTATTCTTGATAAAGTCTCATTTTCAATTCTATGTTTAGCAGAAAAATAGCCAGTTGCTCCAACGGCTCCAGCACCAATAAAAACAGCAATCGATGCGGTTAATACCAATCGAGCCTTCAATGTTATTTTTTTCATTTTACGTTCCAAATCATCAGGCAAAAAGGAATGCCACATCTGATATTAATTAACAGTCATCATGCGTCTATAATTGTCGCGTGTATAAACATGATGCTCAGAACGAAAATATTACCTTAGATTTATTTTATGTAACGAAAACTAGTGGTTAGTTGTGACTGCCACCTAACAATGTAGGGCTCTTTTCTTTCATTTCATAATTAAAACGAAAGTTGTATGGGTAATAATAACGCCCGGCAATAATTTAAAAGCACAATAATGCACCGGTCAGCCGTCTATTGGTTATATATAAGGGTTGTTATTGGTTATACCGAAGGGTTGTTATTGGTTATACCGAAGGGTTTTAATTAATCATGCAGAAATATTTTCTGGGTTAATACTGCCGATATAAGCATATCGGCAGTATTCATTTAGAGTGACTAAGACGAACAGCTCAGTACCATCTTGCGTCCCCACTCGGGCGGTAATGCAGCGAGCGTTTCAAACTCAGGGTGTTCGGAAAATGGATTGGTTAATACTTCAAGTAACTCATTCACCAGGCTATAGTCATAGTCTGTTGCTTGCGTGATCGCTTGCTGCGCTAAGTAATTGCGTAAAATATACTTAGGGTTAACTTGATTCATGCGTACTTTACGCACCTCATCTACGCTCGATTCTAAGACTAAACGTTGCTGATATTTAACTGCCCAGCCATCAAATGCCTCTCGGTCGATAAACTGATCGCGAATAGCGCTATTCTTTTCATTATTAGTACTATTTTCAGCATCCTCTGCGCTATCAAAATCACTTAATGAACGGAAGAAATAGGTATAGTCCACTGCGCTACCTGCCAATATTTCCAGCAAGTTTTTAATCAACTCACCATCCGTATCCTGCACTTGTTGTAAACCGAGTTTACCACGCATCAACTCACGAAATTTCGCTAAGAAGATATCATCATAAGTTTGCAGTACTGTATTTAACGGCTCGACATCCATGAACGGCGTCAACGCACGACCTAACGCCATTAAGTTCCAGTAACCCACTTGTGGTTGCTGATTAAAGGCATAACGTCCCGAATAATCGGTGTGGTTACAAACATAAGCCGGATCGAAGTTATCCTGAAACGCAAACGGGCCATAATCAAAGGTTTGACCTAAGATCGACATGTTATCGGTATTCATTACCCCGTGAACAAAACCAACCGCTTGCCAATGTGCCATTAACTCCGCGGTAGTGGTCATCACTTGCTTATAAAACGCCAAGTAAGGTACTTCTGCGGTTAAGACATCAGGGAAATGCTTGGTCAGAGTATAATCCAGCATCAGCTTTAAATCGTCTAACTGCTGAGTATAATAAAAGTGTTCGAAGTGGCCAAAACGCACATGCGATTCAGCAACACGTACCACCATGGCCGCTTGTTCAACCTGTTCACGCATCACCGCATCGCTACCAACAACCACACTTAATGCTTGTGTTGTTGGAATACCTAAGCCTTGCATTGCCGCACTGCATAAATACTCACGAATGCTTGAACGTAATACCGCGCGACCATCACCTTGACGGCTATAAGGCGTTTTGCCTGCACCTTTTAAATGCAGATCCCAAGTCGTGTTCTTACTACTATTACTATTACTACCATCACCACTAGCATCATTACCTTTAACTTGTGCTAACAATAAACCACGACCGTCACCGAGATCAGGGTTGTAGTGACCAAACTGATGACCGGTATACTTCATTGCCAGTGGGTCGAACCCACTTGGTAGATAGTTACCAGAGCATAGCTGCAATAACGCATCGCTATCAGCGACAACATTATCTAAACCTAACAAGGCTAATACTTGCGGGTTTAGACTGACCATTTTCGGGTCGCTGATACCATCAGGCATTTGCTTGTTATAAAAATGCGCGGGTAACGTCGCATAGTGATTATCACACTTAAGTGAATCGATACCTGCTAGTTTATAATTACTAGAGTCTGGTTTATTAATGATGCTCACGAATTATCTCTTTTGTCCTTGGCTAAAGCCCATCGATATCGAGTTGATACAAAAACGTTGACCTGTCTCTGTAGGACCATCCGGGAATACATGGCCTAAATGCGAGTCACAGTTACTGCACGTCACTTCAATGCGTTGCATGGCTAAACTGCTGTCTTCGGTATACACCACTGCGCCTGATTTGATCTCTTTATCAAAGCTTGGCCAACCGCAGCCCGAATTGAACTTGCTATCGCTAGTAAATAACTCACTACCACAGCATTTACAGTGGTATACGCCCACTGTCTCATTGTTTAACAGCGTCCCCGTGTAAGCATGCTCTGTGCCTTTTTTACGGCACACGTGAAACTCTTCATCCGTTAACTCGGCTTGCCACTCGGCGTCTGTTTTCGTCACCTTAATAGTGCTTTTATCTGTGTTCTTCATATCTTTATTCATACTCTTGTTATCCTCACGGTTAATGAGTAGATTGTAAGCGGCCATACAACGTTTGATAAAGCCCTTCAACCTGTAATAATTCATGATGTTGTCCTGACTGGCTAATTTCGCCATCGTCGAGCACAT
Organism: Moritella sp. PE36; assembly: GCF_000170855.1. Lineage (GTDB taxonomy): Bacteria > Pseudomonadota > Gammaproteobacteria > Enterobacterales > Moritellaceae > Moritella. The sequence goes on from NZ_ABCQ01000008.1 coordinate 116,422, forward strand.
AGATCAAATCAGCTTGTTTGATTGCGCTTAGTCTATGGGCAATAATTAATGTCGTTCTATCTTCTAAAAATTCACTCAGATTATGGTGTAACCGACTTTCGGTTTCGGTATCTAACGCCGATGTTGCTTCATCAAATACCACCATTTGTGGTTTACTTAATACCATTCTCGCAATGGCTAAACGCTGGCGTTGACCACCAGAAAGGCGCACACCATTACGTCCGACTAAGGTGTCTAGTCCGTGGCCCAGTTGTTTAATTGTTTCTGCCATTTCGGCTACTTGCAGCGCTTGCCACAATTCATCATCGGTAAAGCTATTACCCATAGATAAATTTTCACGGATCGAAGTATTAAACAAAATAGGTTGCTGTAAGACCGTGGCAATATTTTCACGTACTTTATCATAACCAATCTGGTTTAGCGGCACATCGTTAATTAAGATCTCGCCTTGCTGTTTCTCATATAAACCCAATAACAATTGCACCAAGGTCGATTTACCACCGCCACTTACCGCAACAATCGCGACTTTCTTACCTTTCGGGATCACTAAGTTTACATTACGAATGACTTTGTTTTCACTATTGTAAGCAAAACACACGTCTTTGAATTCAACCGCAACGCCTTCTTGATCTGCAAACGGATCAACCAAACACGGATGTTGTGGCTCTTGGGTTAATTCGAACACACCGTTTAATCGTTTCAATGCCGCCGAGGCTGCGAAGTAGGTATATTGAATACTTAATAATTCTTGTACCGGTCCCATCATAAACCACAGGTAACCAAATACCGCGAAGATCTGACCGATAGTGAGATCCGCAAATACCACCATCAACATAGCAATGGCACGGAACACTTCAAAACCAATTAAAAAGATAGTGAAACTTAAACGGTTAACGGCATCGGTTTTCCATTGTGATTGGATCGCGCTATCACGTAACTCACTCGCGGCTTCAATCACACGGCTAAAATATTGCTTTTCACGTTGCGCGGTGCGTAACTGTTGGATCGCATCTAAGGTATCAATCAAGGCTTCTTGAAATGCTTCAAAGGCGGCATTTTCACGGGTTTTTAAGTTTTTAACCCGCTTACCAAACGAACGAGAAAAATAAATCACCGCCGGATTCAGCAATAAGATAATCAAACCTAACTGCCAATCAATCCATAACAAGATCGCAGCCGTACCGAGAATAGTGAGCATACTGACCAGGAATTTTGACAAGGTTTCCGCTAAGAACTTATCGATGGTTTCAACATCGGTAATACAGCGAGAACTGATCCCGCCCGAGCCCTGCGTTTCATATTCAGTTAATGATACCAACGGTAAGTGGTGCATTAATTTATTACGAATGTAGAAGCTTAAGTTCTTACCTATGATGGTAAATTGTCTTGCTTGCCATACCGACAAGACTAAACTCGATAAACGTAACAACACCACGAAGCCAAGGATCGCCAAAATATACAGTTGCGGTCCCCACCATGATTCAGGGAACATGTTTTGCATTGCCTGTACTGCAGCACCCGGCTTTTCGAGCAAGACTTCATCCACCAGCAAAGGCATCATCAGCGGAATAGGCACACTGACTAAAGTGGCAAATACAGCTATAATATGCGCGGTGATTAATGGTTTCTTTTGGCGTAATACCCGCTCACGAATCAACGCCCAGCTGATAAGATTGTCTTGTTTTGTTTGCAGAGAGGTTTGGTCAGCGGTTTGTTGAGACGCTTGCGCTGATGTTTGCTTATGGTCTTGTTGGTCGTCTTGCTGAGATTGAGAAGTTGTTTTTATCATAATGTCTATAAAACCACGCCTACCTTTAGTTGTTACGAATGATTATCAATTGCAGTTATTATGCCGCAGATTCACTCGCAACGACAGCTTTAATACCCGCGCTATGTACCTTAATGCAGATATCACCTTGTTTAAATGCAATCGTCGGATTAGCTAATGTTTCACCTGCCGCTTGTGGCGAAGAACGTTTAATTTTAATGCTGCAGTCATTGGCTAACACAGTATCAATATCAGGGTTAACCGCATGTAGAGCCTGCTCTAATTCAGCCATGCTAGCCGCATTACCCGGCAGAACTAACTCAATATGTTCCCAGCCCTGCTGTGGATAATGTTTGCCAGGAAACGGCAGTTCGACACAATCAATCTGCCAACCGCCTAATGTTAACGGCTCATCTAATTCTATTATATATATCGGTCGACCGTTAATAATACTGTCAGAAATGACCTTACCACGTTGTTTAAACTCCGCCAGTAATGACTCTGCGGTGGCAATATCATTAACGCGCAATGCTACATGGTCACACCATACTGCCTCATTATTTGAGTTTGATTGCGCAACTAAACCAAGCTGATGGGTGAATGCTAAAATTGCTTTAGAGAATGCAGGCCACTGTTGAGTTAGATCTTGATATTGCATGGTAATTCCTTCGATGAGTTATCGGGTAATAATAACACAAGCCGCATTTTTACAGGGTGGTTTATAAAATAACCATTTTTGATTCAGCGCAAAAAATTGAAAATCGGCTCTGATTAGCTCAAAAACACAGAGCTTTTAGGGCATTATCCTGTTAAATTAAAGAGGATTTATTTTAATAACATCTCTCAACTTTCAGACAATATAGGTGTACTAATGAATAATGTTTTTGATGCTGTAAAAAGTGCTCGTCGTAAAAACAAGCTAAAACGTGAGATCCTCGCTAACGCAAAGAAAATACGTGATAACCAAAAACGTGTTGATCTACTTGATAACCTACTTGATTATCTTTCTCCAGAAATGACTCAAGCACAGATTGTTGAAATCATTGCGAACATGAAATCAGATTATGAAGACCGTGTTGATGACCACATCATTACGGGTGCTGAACTATCTAAAGAACGTCGTGAAATCAGCAAAAAAATTAAAGCTATCACTAAAGCCGTTAGCGAAAAGTAAAAAGAAATCGAACGCTATACACCTACACGATAATCCGCGCCTTAAATAAATCATAATAAGCGGATATCAGCATTGAGATAAGCATCAGATACCCAGCTTCACTTGCTCGGCTGGTGTTTTATCTCAATACACACCATCATATATCTGCTATTACAGCACAAAACATTATTTTTATTATAGACCAAGTGTTTAGCTCGATATTGCAATCGTATTTTAACCAGTAACAATGCTAATCTAACCCTCCTTCAGTCAATTAGCAGTCGATGTAATGAAAGCACAATCCAAATCACGCTCTAAACTATTTTCCAAACTACCCTCTAAAGAAAGTCCATTTGTGTTTCTTGCCCTTGCCGGAATAGTCATGACCATGACCTTCTCCGCCTGGAATGCCCTGTTAAATAACTTTGCTATAGAGAACGCCGCGTTTACCGGGGCCGAAATTGGCACGCTGCAATCGATTCGAGAAATACCGGGGTTACTGGCTTTCACGGCTGCGTTTGTATTGCTGGTATTAACAGAACAAGTCTTGGCCATTATCGCCTTGTCGTTATTATGCATAGGTGTGGCTATAACGGGTTTCTTCCCCTCTGTTTATGGCTTGTATGCAACCACCGTGTTGATGTCAGTCGGTTTCCATTATTACGAAACCATCAACCAATCGTTAAGCCTGCAATGGTTTAGTAAAACCGACGCGCCTGCGCAACTCGGTCGTCTACTGGCGATTAAATCATTTGCAGCACTCTGTACCTTCGCTGGTATTTGGCTAGCATTCAGTGTGTTTGATGCCGATTACATCACTGTATACATGGTCTGTGGCCTGCTCGGTTTAGCCATCACAGCGTGGTTAGCAACGCACAAACCTGAGGTTAGCCATGCTCATGTGCAACACAAAAAACTCATCCTACGTAAGCGTTATAGTTTGTATTATTTACTGACTTTTCTATCCGGGGCTCGCAGACAGATCTTTGTGGTCTTCGCTGGATTTTTAATGGTGGAAAAATTTGGCTACGGCGTTACTGAGATCACGGCACTCTTCATGCTTAACCATGTCATTAATCTGTATTTAGGCCCTAAGATCGGCGCCTGGATTGGACGCGTAGGTGAACGTCGTGCGTTAACATTGGAATACAGCGGACTTATCTTGGTGTTTATTGGTTATGCCTTGGTAGAAACAGCAGAGCTTGCCGCGGTACTGTATGTCGTTGACCACCTATTCTTTGCCATGGCGATTGCACTCAAAACCTATTTCCAAAAAATTGCCGACCCGAAAGATATCGCTGGCAGCATGGGCGTGAGTTTCTCAATTAATCATATTGCCGCGGTGGTTATCCCAGTTATCTTCGGCATGATCTGGTTATACAACCCATCGTTAGTATTCTACGCAGGTGCAGCGATCGCTTGTCTATCCTTGATACTCAGTCGCTTTGTACCAGTGAAGTACGAATATGAACAAGCAGCGAACGATAAAACGGTTTAGCGATTAACACAAAAAAGGGTCATCACTTTACAGCGATGACCCTTTCATTCGTTAAGCTATTTATAACTCAACGATTCACTCACTAACAACAAGCACCGATTGCTCGGTTAATGCTTATTATTTGCTTGCGATATATTCTTCGTAAGTACCGTCAAAATCAACGATGCCGTTTGGAGTAATATCCCAGATACGTGTCGCAACTGTAGATACGAACTCACGGTCATGAGAGATGAATAGTAAAGTACCTTCATATTTCTCAAGCGCTATGTTCAATGCTTCGATTGATTCCATATCCATGTGGTTAGTTGGTTCATCCATTAATAATACGTTTGGTTTTTGCATCATTAATTTACCGTAAAGCATACGGCCTTTTTCACCACCAGATAGTACACTTACTTTCTTGCTAATATCATCATTAGAGAATAGTAAACGACCTAGGAAACCACGAACAGTTTGATCGTCATCGCCTTTTTCTTTCCACTGATTCATCCACTCCATTAGCGTCATATCTTCTTCGAAGTATGATTCGTGATCCTGTGCATAATAAGCGATGTTTACGTTTTCAGACCATTTGTACTCACCCGAATCTGGAGTAAGTTCGTCTACTAACATACGCATTAATGTTGTTTTACCAACACCATTAGTACCGATAATTGCAATACGCTCGCCAACTTCGACCATAGTCTTGAAGTTAGAGAATAATGGGCCATCATCAAAGCCTTTTGTTAGGTCTTGAATTTCTAATGCATTACGGTAAAGCTGTTTTTCTTGCTCGAAACGAATGAATGGCGTTTGACGGCTAGATACTTTAATTTCATCAAGCTCAATTTTATCAAGACGTTTAGCACGTGATGATGCTTGTTTTGCTTTAGAAGCGTTTGCAGAGAAACGTGCAACGAATGCTTTAAGCTCTGTAATTTGCGCTTCTTTTTTCGAGTTGCTTGTTAGTAGTTGCTCACGCGCTAATGCAGAAGCAAACATGTAATCATCGTAGTTACCTGGGTAAACACGTAATTCACCGAAATCTAGATCAGCCATGTGAGTACAAACACTGTTTAAGAAATGACGGTCATGCGAGATGATTACCATTGTGCTTTGACGTGCGTTTAGTGTTTCTTCTAACCAGTCAATCGTGGCGATATCCAAGTTATTCGTTGGTTCGTCAAGTAGTAAGATATCTGGATCAGAGAATAGTGCTTGTGCTAGTAGTACACGTAGTTTCCAACCTGGAGCAACTTCGCTCATTAGGCCGTAGTGTAGTTCTACTGGGATACCAACACCGATTAGTAGTTCACCCGCACGAGATTCAGCTGTGTAGCCGTCCATCTCTGCGAATTCACTTTCTAGATCGCCAACACGCATACCATCTGCTTCAGTCATTTCTGGGTTAGCATAAATTGCGTCACGTTCTTCTTTCACTGTCCACATTTCTGCGTGGCCCATGATCACTGTATCAAGTACAGTGTTGTTTTCGAATGCGAATTGATCCTGACTTAATTTACCTAGACGTTCGTTTTCATCAAGCTTCACGTTACCAGAGCTTTGATCTAAATCGCCGCCTAGGATTTTCATGAATGTTGATTTACCACAACCGTTAGCACCGATTAAACCGTAACGATTACCGCCACCGAACTTAACTGAGATATTTTCGAAAAGTGGCTTGGCACCGAACTGCATTGTAATATTGGCTGTGCTAATGATGGGGAACGCTCCTGTCCAAAAAATGGACTAAATATAAATTACTGAATTTTAAGTTGGCGGAGTGTAGCATCTTATGTGACGTAAATCACGTAGTCTGATTGGTAAAATTAAAAGGATTTAGATATAAGTGAAGATTCAAAGAAGTATTTATAAAAGTCACGATAATCCTTTACCGCGACGGTTAGTTATCATATATATTTTCTTGAGACTATGGGCAAGCAGTAATGATACCGCGTCACTATCACTCAATGAAATTAGCTCTGCGCTGCGCTATTATACTTGAACCGATATGTATAAAAACAAAGACCTACAATCAAATAACACTTAGTTGTCGATTTATTGAAGGAGTGAAGCAAGAGCTCTGGGGCGTATTGATAGCTTACAAGCTGATAAGGTTAGAAATAGCATCGATAGCAGCCGAAGCGAAAGTAGATCTACAGTCGAATTAGTTTTGCTGCTGCCACCAGCTTAATAGATACCCAACTTAGATGGTTAGCATGATCACTGAATGGAAAACCACCAGAAAAATTAAAGTAAATGCGATCAGATATATAGTATTTTATTCTTACGGATAAAAAAAGCACCGAACGTATTCACGTTCGGTGCTTTATTATTTAACTAGTGTAATCAATACTAATTAGAATTGGTATTGAACGCCTGCGCCACCAGAAACTTCACTGTATGAACCTGTAGTTGCATTAACTGTTAATGACATAGACAGGCTGTTAGTGAAGCTGTGAGCAGCACCGATTGCAACAGATGAAGCAGAACCAGCGAAACCAGTACCTACACCGATAGCAGTTTTACCAGCGCCAGATAGGAACGGACGAGCATTTGTAATTGCGTGAGTACCAGCCATTACAGAATCCATTTTTTCGTCTAGACGTTCAACTTCTGAATATAGATTAGCAATATCGGCTTGAGTTTGAAAGTTGAACTCTTCTTGTGTCTGTTGTGCTGCGGCAGCGTAAGTACGAACTATTCCGTTACCAACTTCGCCCGGTGCAGGTGCAACGATTGGTAAATCAGGAGTTTCTACTGGTGGTAATTCGCCATCAGCAGGTGGTGGTGTAATACCGAAATCTTGACGTGCTTTAATGTTAGCAATAATTGATTCTTTTGCTTCTGGTGTTAAATCGTCACGATCACCGTGAATAGGTGGTAGCTCGCCATTATCATCGTTTGGAGGAGTTGGGATGCTATCCATTGGTGGAGCAATACCGAAATCATTACGAGCATCCATACGAGCTGTACGACGATTTAGTGCTTTTTCAGAATTAGCAAGCTGTTCTAGTTGAGCACGACCTTCTGCACTCATGCCACCGTTTATAATACGGTCTGATTTACGGTCATAATGACGTTCAACAATGCGTTGTTCTATTGCATCGCGAGATACTGGTACACCAACAACAGGCACTTCAACAATAGGCGTTGTATCCATTGGCGGTGGGTTAATACCTTCTTCTGAAGCCATAACAGCTGTTGATGCGAATGTAGATGCGACGATAGTAGCTAGTAATAATTTTTTCACTTTTGATTTCTCAGTTGTTTGATTGATGGGCGCATTCTAAACTGAGAAAATTGTTTGAAATATATCATTTAGAACAAATACTCCCTAAACGAAATAAAATCTAAAAATAATTTTAATTAATAAAATTTGCTTGTTATCAACGATTTTAGTTGATATCTTTCTGCCACTTCATTAGCAGTAGTGAAGTGTTTGATTGATTTTGGTTCGGTGTTCTCAGCACCGAACCATTCATCAATTATAATTATAATTTTACTCAATCCATACAACGGCCTGACTCGATGTAACTCCAAACCGGTTTCTTTCAGTTACGTAATCAAAAAGTAAGTCTTTATATCCCAACTCACTTTCTACTTTCTTCGTTGCAATAGCCCATTTAACAAGTATGTCTTTCAGAACATAATAACTCCAGATGATATGGTTTCCTTAAATTACCGTATCAGGGGATAGCAAGCATTTTATCCTTTGGCAAGTAGCTCAGAAATGTTTGATTGTAGTGCCGAAGCTGACGGAGTAGAGTGTCTTGAGTTACGAAGATCACGTAGTCTGATTGGTAAAATTAAAAGGATGTAAAAGTGATGGGGATAACTGGAATTTATTTTTAAAAGGTGGTTATTTTATGATATGCAAAGAAGCAATAATCCTTTATCACTTCTTTGTTAGAGCAAATATCTTTCATCCGATTATGGGCAATCGGTAATAATACCGGCGTTACCATCACTCAATGAGCTCGGCTCTGCACCTGAGTCCGCTTTGCTGTATAAGCACTCCCCTGCTGCGTTATCCAATTTTGGTCCTGCCATACCGGGACTTGTGGTATAACCCCAAGAGTTAACCGAAATGATATCCCAGGTACCGTTACCGTTATCTTGTAACCAAGGTCCACCCGAGGCACCACCTGATAAACCACAACTTGGTAACCACCAATTGACCGCACCTTCGGTTGTCATGCCTTCAGCACAATACATAAAGTGCGGATCATCGACATAGGAGTAACCTAAGCCATAGCTATGATCAACCGCACTACTGGTGCCGTCCCCTTCATCATGTCGAGCAGCAACAAAGTTAATGCTTAACGCCGGTACAGCATTCGCTAGAATGTCAGAGCTGGCACTAGCACCACTATGCGCCCCAGCATCATTGACAACATAATAAGCATGATCCCACTCGATATTGTTAGGGAACGTCGTCTGTGTCCAACGTCTATCGACAATACCAAATTCTGTACTCCAACAACCAATCACATCGTTACTGCAGTTGGTATCAGTACCTGTACCTGAATCACTTTGATTTGGTATAAACAACACATTACGGGCAAAGGCTTTATTGGCATCGTCATAAACACAATGTGCCGCGGTCAAAATAAGTGAGCGGCCGGTGGTGGTATCTTTAACTGTCGTACCTGAACATACATAACCGTTCCACTGTTTTTTTCGTTTGTTGGCTGGCATTTCAAAATAGATACGTCCTGCAGCCCATTGCACATCGGCACTGATATTTTGCGCACTGATACTCCAATTACCATTCACAACTATGTCGGCCGTTGCAGGCGGTTCAATGACATTACCACCAGCATCGACATCAAAGCATGCTTCTTGAGATGTACTTCTATTACCACCACGTTTAGCGGTATCTTTCGCTGTCACGTACCAGCACCATCCACCATCGGTAAAATCTTGGATCGTCGTTGTCCAGACATCGCCATTGGATGCACTCGCAGCAAAACTGTAACTATTCGGGTTAGCCGTCGGGCCAGTGATGTAAAAATCAACCTGTGATACGGCAACATTATCGGTTACCGTCGCATTAAATGTAATAGTGGTATCAAGTACGCCACCACTAGGTGACATATCTGAGATCAATGGCGCGGTGCTATCCCCATTACGCTTTGGTTTTCCCGCTAATGGCTCAACGGTATGACCATAAGGCGTTAATTCACCCTGTTTAACTCGCATATAGCCTCGCCCACGAGGATCGATAAGCAAGTCTCTGGGAATCGCCGCATTTCGCCGTGAATTATCCCAATGCTGTATAACACGGGCATGATTAGGGTTAAGCCCCGCGTTTGGGTTGGGGGCTGAAAACGCGGTATTAATCGGAAAAATGGCAAGGCTGGAGATGACAATAAAATTAATGTTAACGGAGGGCATAGGCATTACTCACAATAAAAATGAAGATAAGGTCCCTCTCATCATCTATTTTTGTAAGTATAGAGGTTAATTTTTCTTAGGCCACAGCAGCCGGTACTTGCGAGAATAACAACCAAGCGCCGAGTAATACGAATACCGAACCCATGATTTTATGTTGGTAGATGTGGAAGCGTTCGTTGGTTAATAATGATTTACCTAAGGTACCCACTGTCACCACTAGCATTAAGTTAAACATTAAACCTAATACATTAAGCAGTAAGCCTAGCGCCAGCATTTGTTCACCAGAAGAAGTCTCGATATTTGATGATACAAACTGTGGTAAGAACAACACAAAGAACAGTAATGCTTTTGGGTTTAATAGGTTGCTGAATACTGCTTTACGATACAGTGAACGCGCCATTTTGCTGGTTTGATCTATTTCAGGCGCCACGACTGAGCTGGTACGTAAACAATCCCAACCCATTTTTAATAAATATAAACCACCGACTAAATGCAACGCTTTAAGTGCCATTGGACTCATGGCGATCATCGCAGACACACCCATAGCCGCTAATAACGTTAAGATAATACCTGATGTTGCATTACCTAAACTAGCAAAGAACCCTACCTTGCGGCCATAACTTAAACTTGAGCTGGCAATTAATAACATGTCAGGGCCAGGGATCAGTAATAACGCTACAACAGCAGTTAAATACACAGGTAGAATAGCTAAATCAATCATGAAGGGTTCGCATTACAAAAAAAGGAACTGGATTGTAATACAACTAGCGATATTTTCATCTACTTTTTAACTAACAAGCGAAATCAACCGCTATGCGCGAAGCAGGTGCTAATCGTTCGCGCTAAAAATTTAAAGTAGTAAGCGATTAAAAGTTTTCTTTCATGTCCAGATAACAGCTGCGAATGTGTTCAATTAACAGCTGCACTTTTTTCGCCGGTTTACGGGTATACGGATACACCGCATAAATACCAATCACTTTCGCTGTTTGCTGTGACAAGACTTCCACCAGCTTGCCATTATCCAGTTCGTTGTAGACCAAACATTTTGGTAGGTAAGCTAACCCCTTCCCTGCCAACGCAGCTTGCTTAAGTGCAACGGCATTGTTAGAACTAAAATTACCCGATACTTTAACGTTATACGTGGCATCGTCACGGGTAAATAACCAGTTGAAAGCACCACTGGTTTGACAGGTATAACCTAAGCAATTGTATGGTGCTAACTGTTCGGGAAATTGCGGTTCACCTTGCTGCGCAAGGTACTCAGGACTAGCGCAGATCATCCAGCGCGAATTAAAGATATGACGGGCGATCAGGCTGGAGTCTTCTAAATGGCCGGTACGGATCACCAAGTCATAACCATCTGCGACTAAATCAACAAAGTCATTGTTCATCGACATATCGACCGTGAGTCCGGGATGCTTTTCACAAAACTCCGCCACGGCTCTGGCTAATAACAACTCGCCGGAGATAGTGGGTACTGACATCTTAATATGTCCCGCTAAGGTTTCGCTGTAACTGGTCACGGTATCAAAGGCATTTTTAGCGGTTTGGGCTATGCCTTTGGCGCGATAAAATAACATCTCGCCCGCTTCGGTTAAGGTCAGTTTACGGGTGGTACGGAAAATTAGCTGTACGCCAAGGTCTTCTTCTAATCGACTGATACGTTTACTCACCACAGACTTAGTGACCTTGTTCGCCTCGGCCACTTTGCTAAACGAACCTTGTTCTATTACTTGGGTAAATAACACTAAATCATCAATTTGCGGCATGCAATTCTCAACTAATTTTTTTGGGGTGACTAATCTGTAATTATACACTTAAATCGTAGAATTAGACGAGGTTGAATAGGTGTGATGAACTATTCATAAGCCATTCACTGCGGATCCAACCTCGTTGACTTCACTTAGACTACATATCTGCAATCACGACATACGCGGCATGAATAGGACCATGCACACCAATGACTTTAATCAACTCAATATCAGCTGTCGAACTTGGACCAGAAATGAAGTTAACACAAGACGGTAAACGCTCACCCGCTTGGGCTGTATCATGTAACCGTTTAGTGGCTTGGGTCATACGTGGCACAATCTGGCTTTGCGGGATCAAGAACACCGATGTTTCGGGTAACAAACTCACTGAACGACCATGTGTCGAGGCACTGTATAATACCATCGTCCCCGACTCTGCCAATGCCTGTTCGGCAAACACAATACCGACTTTCGCCTGCTCTGCTTGCTTGATATTAATGTCATGTGCTTGGTCTGTATCCCAAGTATAAACATCATCAAATTGCAGTTTAAGATTATTAGTTACTTGTAATTCAGCTAAACGGCTATCACCCGACACCACAATTTTACCGGCATTAAAACCATTACAAATACTGGTTAAGGTTTCGCACAATTCCTCTTTATTACAGCTAACACCTAACGAGTTCAAATTAGTTTTAGTGTATTCTAAAAATACATCGGCAAGTTGCTGCTGACTAAAATCCGCCATCACATCATGATGTGGATTATGAGGTAATGGTGGACGCTCTACACCTTCAGTATTCAGTTCACGACCCAGTTTTTTAGCCAATGAACCCAAAAAGCTATCGCGATTATGTATCTTACCTTGCATGATTATTTCTCACTCTTGTTAGCTTCAATTTTCACTTCAACTTTTGCTTTAACCATACCTGTGACAGTAGCTTCAACTATACCTGTGACAGCAGCTGTACCAGAAACAGTAGTGTCGGCATCACGGTTTGCAAACCAACTACGGAATGATTCACCATCGGGTTGTGGTAGATCGCGGGCTTCTGTCCAGTCAGCTATCGCACCTACATTAATCGGTAACTTGCCATTTTTAATCACTTTCGCACCCACTTTAGCGCCGATCTTCATGCCCATGTTCCATAATTTAGGACTGGCATTTAAATAGTTAAACGCCGATACAGCCATACGTTCACCCAATGGCGTGATCTTTTGAACCACCATTTTTTCACGGTGTTTTAATAACAGATCCGACAGCGGGATCTTCACCGGACACACATCATTACAGGCCTGACACAACGAACACGCATACGGTAAATCTTGGAAATCTTCATACCCACCCAGTAATGGTGACAGCACCGCACCGATAGGGCCAGAATAGATAGAACCGTACGACTGACCACCAATATGGCGATAAGCAGGACAAGTATTCACACACGCCGCGCAACGAATACAGCGTAAGATATCTTTAAATTCTGACGCTAAAATGTCTGAACGGCCATTATCTAAGATCACTAAATGGAACTCTTCAGCGCCATCCATATCATTCGATTCTCTTGGGCCGGTAATAGCGGTGACATAACCGGTTAATGGCAGACCTACCGCACTACGACATAACAAGCTGACCATGATATCGAGTTCTTCAAAGGTCGGGACGATACGCTCCATACCCATCACCGCGATATGCACTTTCGGTAACGAAGTTGCCAGACGTGCATTACCTTCATTGGTCACTAAGCTGATTGACCCCGATTCTGCAACCGCAAAGTTACAACCGGTAATACCGATATCGGCTTCCAGAAAATCATGCCGAATATGCTCACGCACAAAACGCGTCATCTCTTCCGGATCGGAACTGCCTGTATAACCAATCTTGTCTTCAAATACGCCGCGGATCTGTTCGCGGTTTTTATGTAACGCAGGCACCACAATATGTGACGGTGGATCGCAGTCATCTACTTGCAAAATATACTCACCCAGATCGGTTTCAATCACTTCGCAGTTGTTACGTTGGATCACTGCGTTCAAGCCGATCTCTTCTGTCACCATCGACTTAGATTTAACGATTTTTTTGGCATTTTTTTCTTTGATGATATTTTCAATGTAGTCTGTGGCTTGTTGCGAGGTTTCGGCAAAAAATACATGACCACCGGTCTTTTGCACGTTTTCACTTAACTGATGTAAGTAGTAATCAAGGTTGTCTAATACATGGTTACGGATCTCCATGCCGTTTTCACGCCACTCATCCCAGTTACCTAGTTTGTCTGCCGCTAATTGACGGTTGGTAAGCATACGCTCTTGGGCATTGGCTACCGATTTACGCATGAAGCCGTCTTGCATTTGTTCTTTAATACGTTGTTTAAAGATCACATCACTGGTTTTCATCGACATGTTATTCTCCTACTTGGCTCATGAGCACATCAACAATATGCAAGACTTGCACAGTTTTGCCTTCGCGCGATAAACGCCCGGCGATATTCATCAGACAGCTCACGTCAGCACCAATTAAGTAATCGGGTGTTACGGCAGTAATATGGGTTGCTTTTTCTTTCACCATTTCGCCAGAGATCTCTGCCATCTTGATTGAAAATGTACCGCCAAAACCACAACAGGTTTCTTGGTTTTTAATCGCAACCAGCTCTAGCCCTTCCACATTACCCAGTAATTTAAGTGGCTCCTCACGCACACCTAATTTACGGATAAGACTGCAAGACGGATGATAAACACCCCGACCTGCTAGTTTCGCACCAACATTTTCGACTTTAAGCTCATTGACGATGAACTGGGTTAACTCGAATAAACGATCCGATACCGCTTGTGCTCGTGTCGCCCATTCCGGTTCATCCGCTAAGTACTCAGGGTATTTCTTTACCGCTGCCGCGCATGAACCCGCCGGCGTGACGATTGGATACTCGTTACCTTCAAAGGCACGAATTAATGATTTCATCGCTGGCTTACTTGATTCGATATACCCGCTATTCAATGACGGTTGACCGCAGCAGCCTTGCTCTTTCGGGAATAACACTTCGCAGCCTAACTGTTCCAGTAATAGCACTGTTTTTTTGGCGACGTTTGATTTAACGACATCACATAGACAGGTTACAAAAAAATTAACTTTCATCATCTCACCTTGCTCACCGAGCTTATTTTTTGGAGCATGATATAAGCAAGCACAGCAAAAAACGAACGTGATTAATGCCAGTAAATATCTTAATAGCGCTGTTTTTGTGATCTTAACTTTTTGTAAAAACAAACAAATTATTTTAAAACAACCAGTTATATTTTAATCGAGGAATTGGGATAGGCATCATTAGATCAGATATGGAAACAATGAAGTTCGACATTAACGGTAATAAGCCATTTTAAACTTAGTGCAATTAGTCAGCAGCGAGTGGCGACCACGCCAGAGGCAATAAGGATGCTCACATGTAATAAAATGACGAAATGATGGATTTAAAGCTATAAACCCTATTTTTCGTGGTTTTATTTCATCAAAATAAATATCCGCATCACACAAAACGCGTCAATCGGTTAATTTGTCGATAGTGACACGCCATTTTATTACCGTGCATTATGACAATCACTGTTTCTAATACCGCTACAATCATTTATAACGATTTATCACAATAAATATAAGTCATTGATTTTAATCTATTTTGTGATTTACGTTATTTTACACATTGTTATTTATGTCACATTTGTTACCCATAGTCCTAATTACATACCTAAAAAGAGGGGTGGAGTTTGAGGCTTAAGCTCTTACAATCCATTCCCCACACGATACGGGTATTTACGAAAGCACAGGGATTTACTGACTTGTACTTTATCAACAATACATTTAAACAATATAATAAATAGACTCATGCATAACTATCAGCGTAAGCCAGATAGACGTATAGCCTGAGCACACATGGAGTGGGTAGCAATGACATCCCTAATCTTGGCAATGATGCCAATTATCTTCCTAATATGGATGATGACCAAAAAGAATGGTGTACCCTCGTACATTGCACTGCCGTTAACGGCGTTGTTTGTGGCAGCACTGCAAATCTTTTATTTCCAAACCGACCTGACATTGATCTGGGCAAATGTAATCGCGGGCAGCTTGTCGGCCATTACCCCAATATCGATTATTGCCGGGGCAATTTTGATGAACCGCATGATGTGTCTATCGGGTGCTGAGAATACTATCAGTCGCTGGTTAGAAGGCATCAGCCGTAATAAAGTTGCTCAGTTAATGATCATTGGTTGGGCGTTTGCCTTTATGATTGAAGGTGCGTCAGGCTTTGGTACCCCAGCCGCAATTGCAGCGCCTATCTTAGTAGGTTTGGGCTTCCCACCATTACAAGTAGCGATGTTAGCGCTAGTGATGAACTCGGTACCGGTATCGTTTGGTGCAGTAGGTACGCCAACTTGGTTTGGCTTCTCAAATCTAGGCTTAAGTGATACTGCATTACTTGAAATCGGTCAACAAACAGCGATGATCCACTTTGTTGCAGCCTTTGTTATTCCGGTATTGGCCTTACGCTTTGTCGCGTCTTGGACTGACATTCGTCGTAACTACATCTTCATCTTGTTAAGTACCTTATCTTGTACTGTGCCTTATTTCCTATTCGCACAATGGAACTATGAATTCCCGGCATTAGTGGGTGGTGCTATTGGTCTGACTATTTCGATTGGTTTGGCTAAGTTAAATATCGGCCTGATCAAAACAGCAGAAACGCGTGATGATAATGCGACCCAAACAAATGTGTCGCGTGGCGAGATCTTCAAGGCCATGACACCTACATTACTGCTTATCCTGATCTTAATTGTGACGCGTATTAAACAGCTGGGTATTAAATCGATGCTGACGGATGCGACTGAAGCAATGTCAGCGTCGTTGGGCATTCTCGGTGACTTTAGTATCAGCCAAGCATTGATCTTCAAGTTAAGTAATATCCTTGGTACTAACGTCGCTTGGGCCTACAAGGCGCTTTATGTACCGGCATTGGTTCCGTTCTTATTAGTGGTATTGATCTCTATTCCATTATTCAAACTCAAAGGCAGTATGGTGAAACAGGTATTCACTGAAACCGGTAGCCGTATCAAGATGCCGTTTATTACCCTGATTGGCGCGTTGATCATGGTGAAACTGATGATGGCTGGCGGTGAAAACTCCCCTATTCTAATCATCGGCATGGCGTTCTCTGATTTGATGGGCACTAACTGGCAGTTTGCTTCAGCTTACCTTGGCGCACTGGGTGCATTCTTCTCAGGCTCGGCGACAGTATCTAACCTGACATTTGGTGGCATTCAGCAAACAATCGCAACGACTGTTGGTTTACCTGAGACGACTATCCTGGCACTGCAATCTGTCGGTGGCGCTATGGGTAACATGGTCTGTATTAACAACATAATTGCAGTATCTACTATCTTGGGTATTTCGAACAAAGAAGGTTACATCATTAAACGTACCGTTATTCCAATGATTATCTACGGTCTAATTGCCGCGGTAATGAGTACATTTATATAAGTGTGATATGTAAGGGAAATAGCCCTGCGTGATTAATGTTTAAATAAAAAAACCAACGGCGAGAGCTGTTGGTTTTTTGTTTAAAGCATAGTTATCGATAAATATTCACGAATAAAAGAAGAGTGTCATATCAAACACAGTATTATTTTCGTCTGTAAACGCCTGCTTACGCCCTATTTCAGACACTGATCATCTTCACTGATTCAGGTGTTTTTTCCTTCGTGCACATTTAGGAATATGAATGTAACCAATTGACATTAATCAATTTAGGTACGTTCTATAAATGTTAAACTCTGTCATAGATACAAGTTGTATCGTGGCCACAATTATGGACGAAAGATGTTATTTTTAAGAGGAACTAACTGATGGGATCATCAGATAAAGGATTATTTGTACAAGCTCCGGCTATATGTTTTACCTGGCGCTTTGAACCCGATTGGCCGGTACTCTCCGTCACTAAAAATATCCATCGGTTTGGCTATACTGCAGAAGAATTCCTGTCGAAAACACGCTTGTTTACCGAAATTATCCATCCTGAAGATAGAGAACGTATTACGGCCGAAATTAATGTGCTCTTAACCACCAATACAGAGTCCTTCCAACAAAATTATAGGATCATCACCAATAGCGGTGAAATTCGTGATGTATGCGTTTATTCCGGTCCCCTGCAACCTAACGATCACACTGTATTCTATTCTATCGTCCATGATATTACTCATCAGCGCCAAGCCGAGGCAGCCTTAGTCAAGAGTGAACAACAGTTTCGAACCGTCATTGAGACGACTTCGGAAGGCTTTTTGATCATCGACAACAATTTCAATATCACCTTTGCTAATCATGCGTTGTGCCAACTAACGGGATATGAACTCGCAGAATTAAAGGCACATTCTGCAGTTTATTATATCGCGCCTGAATTCAAACATATTTTTACACAATCAGTGAACCAGCCCGGTATTCAACTACACTGGCGCGAAGATTTGATTATTCATCGTAAAGATGGCCAGGCGCTAAACGTACGTTTGACGGTAACAGCCATGGATGACGGCACTGGTTTTTTTGCTTTTATTACTAATATTACCGCCCATAAAAAGGCTCAAATACAACTTCAAAAACTCTCAAGAGCAGTCGAACACAGCGCTAGTTCCATCATGATCACAGATAAAAATGGCATTATTGAGTACGTTAATCCCAGATTTTGCGAGGTGACTGGATACAGTGAAGCAGAGGCGATAGGTCAAACTCCGAGTATTATTAGCACCAAGGAAACACCGCCAGCATGTCATCAAGAATTATGGAGTACCATACTCGCAGGTAACAATTGGCATGGTGAAACGTTCAATCGGACTAAAAACGGCGCCTATTATTGGTCACTCATGTCTATTTCTCCGGTCATGGATGATAATGGTGAGATAAGCCATTTTATTAGTGTCAGTGAAGACATCACAACACAAAAAGATCAGCAAATTAAAATTGAAAAAATTGCACTTTACGATCCATTGACAGGCTTAGCTAACCGACGGTTATTATATGATCGGCTGAATCAATCGACTGAGATTTTACACCGCCAACAAGACGCTGGTATTGGGGTGATCATGCTTGACCTGGATTACTTTAAACTAATCAATGATACCTACGGGCATGATGTCGGTGACGAGCTATTAAAAGAGGTTGCTCTTAGGCTCACTGATTGTGTGCGCTCGGAAGACACGGTTTCTCGTCCTGGTGGTGACGAATTCACTATTTTACTACAGGATGTTTCTCACCCAGAAGACATAAAACCGGTCGCTCAAAAGATGCTGCAATCACTTCGTCGCAGTATCAACATTGATAAATACAGCTTTAAAATCACCTGCAGTATTGGGGTAAGTATCGCGCCGTCACATACCATCGAGCCGAAATTGTTGCTGAAATATGCCGATCTCGCCCTCTATCGAGCGAAAGATTGTGGCCGTGACAACGTTCAATTTTTTAGCGCTAATATGCGAGTCAAACATCAGGACGGTATACTGAAGGTATGATTGATGTGGCTATATAGTCCCTGATTGCAATGCAAATTCGATCTCTGCACTGCCCCAATCTTGTTCTGCCTGTCAGCCGTTTATCTGAAGATCAAAAAAATCCCGCTTACTGCAAATAAGCGGGATTTTACATAAAGGATGTATTCTTTTTCTTCTACGGTCAAGACTAAGAAACCGACAGAAGCAGTGTACTAAACTTTAGTTACGCGCCACTCTGTAGGAATGGCAATCTCAATGAACCTCGGCATTAATTAGCCAGGATTAGAAAGAGTAACGAGCGCCGATGATAAATTCATCTGCATTGCCATTATTACCATGACCAGCTGAAGTATCATCGTTAAGTGCCACTTTATAACCAGCGTATGCTGCTACGTCACCAATATAACGACCATATTCAAATGCAACGAAGTTAACATCGTTAGCGCTTTGATCATCAGCACTTAAGTAGTTATATGAAACACTTACTGTATTTTCACCAAATCCATAAGATGCGAATGCATCAACGGCTTCGAAGTCAGAATCAGCTAAAGTACCTTTTTGTACTAAGCCTGAAACTAAAACACCACCGTTAGTATAACGCGCACCAATCATGTATACATCTGATGAGTCTGACTCATTCTCAGCCGCTTCTGTTGTCGCATAACCAGCACTTACTTCAACACTTGGAAGTAATTTATAAGCAACCATCAAACCGCCGCCATTCTCCGTCTCTTTGAGGTTAGCTGATGCGTTGAATGTTAAATCACCTTTAGTCACACTATAAAGGATCGTATCTTCTGCTCTGTCACCGCTCGCTGTGATTTCTTCGTTGGTATAACCACTGAAATATTCAGCCATATCGGTAAAATCTGTCAGGTATGTAACAGCATTATCTTGTGTACCGTATGTCACAGTACCGTAAGCCGTCTCAACACCAACGTATAAATAACGCGTCTTAGTTTGGTTTGTCGTAGCAGCGCTATCGTCCTGTTGTGTTAATTCATATTCGAATTTACCAATCGCAGTGATATCATCATTAATTTCGTGCTTACCTTGACCATTTAAACGAACACGAGATGCATCTGAAAAATCGCTATCTGCAAGAACGCCCCTAGCTTCAATACGTCCACCAAAAGAAAAGTCGTCGGTATTGATGTTCTCTGCAAGAGTAGGCATAGATACAACTGCTGCTAATGTGAGAGATAGTGCTTTATTTATTTTTGTCATGAACAATTCCAAATTTAGTTTAGTCGATAATTAAATAACTTTTTAAACTCTAGATTAAAAACAAGTTTTTTACGCCGTCGCTATCCATAAGCGTCATTGACACCCTCAGCTATAGCACGTGTACTGCCTTGCTTACTTGCAATCACTATATCGATTAACCCAATACGCGGTAACTCGTAAAAATACCAGTTAATCGTCCAACGCATTGTTATATGTGACATTGATCACAAATGTCAGTACTTTCATGGAACTAGAGAGATTGGATGGGACATGTTGAGGAGTAATCAAAAATCGCTGAGATAGGTGTTTACCATAACTGTGATTACATTTGTTTTAGATAAGACACTATTGCAACGGCTTCAGCTTGACTCATTTTTGGAAAAGAAGGCATTTTTACTTTTTCGCCATCATTTGCATTAATTTTATGTATGATTTGTTGCGAAGATAAAACAGTATTTCTGTTGGCCGGAATGCCTTTAAGAAATTTGCCTTTTCCAGTATTTTTATGACAACCAGCGCAGTGGTAGTTGAATAACTGTTCGCCAGTAACTAAGTCAGCATGTTCATGAGTGTCTTTACTGCAACTACTTATAGTGACCAATAATAAACAAAACGCGAGAGTGTAGAAAACAAGTGATTTGTTTCTGCTATTTAGTTTGAACATCGACCACTCCTTTGTTGATGGTTTGGCTAACGTTTGTATAGCAGGACCTTTCGATTCCCCAAGTCTGTTAACCCTAGTCAATCGTAACTAACAAAATGAAAAAAGATGTTATACAACTGATTTTATTAAATTTTTTATTTAATGGAAAGAGAGGTAAGACTATTTATGACAAATTGTGATTGAACTTAGACATAAGTCAAAATACGCCGTTGTACTTTTTGATTAATAACGTTATTTAGGAAACAATTAAGGCGCATTTATGGACATTAATGCTTATTGGCTTGCCAGCCTTTCCTGAACAAATGCAATAAAAGCCTTTAATTTTGCAGATGGATAAATCAGCTGTGGATGCAGTAGATAAATACTCAGGCCAGGAATATATTCATTTTCTAATACCTTCTGCAAACGTCCTTCTTTTAACTCTCTATCCACATAATAATTAGCCACTCGAATTATTCCTCTGCCAGCCAATGCCTGCAGCTTCAATAAGTGATGATCATTAATCGTCAGCCAACCTTTTATTATCGCATCTGCTGATTTTAACGGCCAAATCTGTGTCTCTACTGCCGATAGGCAATGATGTGAGGAGAGATCATTAATGTTTTGTGGGGTGCCGTATTCAGCTAAATATTCAGGTGAAGCACATAAACAATGTTGATAGGAAAATAGCTCTTTTGCCACCATATTTTGCGGAGGCTGTAGCGTGGCACGAAAGGCTAAATCAAAGTCATCCTGATTTAAATCGTAATTGGTATAACTCGAGTCGATAATAAAATGAATGTCCGGATAGATAAGCTTAAAATCATGACAAATATCGAGTAGAAATCGCTCTGTAAACAGAATAGGGGCGGTGATCCTTAACGAACCAGATATGGCATTATGCTCCTGATGAACATTGCGATCCAAATCCAACATCGTCGCTTTGATTTTCTTACCCTGTTCTAATATTTTTTCTCCTTCAGGCGTCAAACGCACACTACGGGTGGTTCGTACCAATAACGGACATTTGAACTCTGCCTCGAGTTTTCTTATCTGATCAGATAAATACCCTTTCGATATCGATAAATTTTGTGCTGCTTTAGTAAAACTCAGTTGCTGAGCAATCTCAACAAATAACATTAAACATTCAATTTTTTTATGCTGCTGCATTATTCACACCCAAGATAAGAGACGTTACCACTCAATACTCTATGTTATAACAAAATATAGACGTGTACTGTTCTATATAACTAACAATGATTTCATTTTTGTGCGCTTAATTCATTATGACGATTGCTGCTAGAATCAAACCCTACACATATCTAATTGGAGTTTGTGATGAATAATGTTGAAAAAGTATTAATGGCTCCACAAGGGCCTAAATTTTCCAAATTAATTCAAGGTTACTGGCGTTTAGAAGCTTGGGAGATGAATGCTCAGGCGCGTTTATCTTTTCTTAAAGCACATGTTGAAATGGGTATAACGACCGTTGATCATGCTGCGATTTACGGTGGTGGTCATTGTGAAACGTTATTTGGCGAAGCACTAAAACTCGATCCTGTAATGCGTGATAACATTGAAATAGTCTCTAAATTTGGCATTAACGGGATTGCGACTGGTGCGGGAGAAAAACGCGTTTCTCACTATGACAGCAGTAAACAAGCCATTTTGGAATCAACAGATAATTCATTGCGCCGTTTAGGTGTGGAGCAGCTAGATACGTTATTAGTACATCGTCCCGATTTCCTGATGGATGCAGATCAAGTAACCGACGCTTTTACGCACTTAAAACAAAGCGGTAAAGTAAAACACTTTGGTGTATCAAATTTCACGGCTTCACAGTTCGATCTATTACAATCTCGTTTAGACCAGCCCTTAGTGACCAATCAAATTGAAATTAACCCAATGCACTTTGATGTGCTCGAAAATGGTGTCTGTGACCAACTACAGCAATATCGTGTTCGTCCTATGGCATGGTCATGTTTAGCGGGAGGTAATATCTTCAACGAACAAACCGATCAAGCCAAACGTTTACGTGAGACCTTAATTGATCTTGTACAAGAGTTAGGGGCAAATTCAATCGAGCAGGTAATTTTTGCCTGGGTATTAAAACACCCATCAAACCCTGTTGCCCTTATCGGCTCAGGAAAAATAGAGCGTGTGACAGAAATGGTCGGTGCATTAGCGCTGCAGATGAATACAGAGCAATGGTACCGCGTTTGGGTGGCATCAAAAGGGGTTGGTGTGCCATAAAATAGTTTGTTGTGCCATAGAGACGTAAAGTAAACTCGCTAGTAAAAAGCTAGCGAGTTATTTATTGCCAGAAAAAAATCAGATAACATGCGCTATCTTAAAACAGCGCTAATAACAATTAGTATACAGTTGGATCTGCAACCTTTTCGCTCACGTCTAAAGTATTCAGTAAGCTGGTTAACAGACTTGAAGCGCCAAAACGGTAATGATCGGCATCAATCCACTCTTCACCTAAAATTTCTGCAGCCATATCCAAGTATAATTTAGCATCTTCAGCACTACGCACGCCGCCCGCAGGTTTGAAACCTACACGCTGAGAAACACCCATATCTCTTATTACTTTAAGCATTATTTCAGCCGCTTCAGGGGTCGCATTAACCAGTACTTTACCTGTCGACGTCTTGATGAAATCAGCGCCTGCTTCGATGCAGATCTCGCTAGCACGTTTAATTAAATGCGTTTCTTTTAATTCGCCAGTCTCGATAATCACTTTAAGTAATGTCTGACCGCAGGCTTCCTTACACTGTTTAACCAGTTCAAAACCCAACTGTTCATCACCAGCAATAAGCGTACGGTAAGGGAAAACAACATCCACCTCGTCAGCGCCATAAGCAACGGCTGCTTTTGTTTCAGCGACAGCAATATCAATGTCACTATTACCGTGTGGGAAGTTTGTTACTGTCGCGATTTTGATTTCCGGTGTGCCCTGCTCTCTTAATGTCTTCTTAGCAATAGGAATAAATCGTGGGTAAATACAGATTGCAGCCGTATTACCAACGGTTGTTTTAGCATCGTGGCACAATGCGATCACAATCTGGTCTGTATCGTTATCATTCAGTGTAGTTAGGTCAATTAGGCTAAGTGCTTTCAAGGCTGCGGCTTTTAAATTACTCATGAATCATATCTCCAAAAAGACGTTCACTGTTGTGCTTTTAAAACACCAAACCAGATAAACGCCTGAATTACTAAAAGTAATGGGCTTAGATTTAACGGCGGGTTTAGAGAATTAACAACCCGTCGGTCAAGCCTTTAACGTGACGCTATAATAGAGATAT
>NZ_ABCQ01000007.1 GCF_000170855.1 Moritella sp. PE36
GGCATCGACGAGAACAACGGCTGGTGATAACGTCGAGGCATTTAACAAAGCGTCGTCAGCATTCAGGCAACGATGTACGACATAGCCTTGTTGCTCTAACTCTTTCCTATCCAGTCTCGTTACTGAAGGAGATTCGAGGATCAATAATATATTATCTTGCTCATGATTAGCCGACATATTATTTACCCAGCCGACGAATAATACGTAAATTCACGCGTCTATTTTTTTCACGACCAGATGCTGTCCGATCTGATTTTAATGGGTAACGATCGCCGTGAGAGCGCACTTCCATTAGTTTTGTAGAGATACCAGCCTCCATCAGATACATATAAACATCATCAGCACGTTGTTGTGATAACAATAAATTATTCACTGTATTGCCAATACTATTCGAATGCCCATCAATGAGTACTTTCGTCACTAAACCATCAAGAGATATGTATTTAACGATCGCTGCCATTTCTTGTTTTTGTTGGGTATTCAATAAATACGAGCCACCTGAATAATATAAATTCCGGTCTCTTACTTGCTCATATGAAAAAGGAGATATATCGCGGAGACATTGATAGTAACCATCAAATACGTCACCTAGATTTACGGAGGGTAGTACTGCATGTATGTCGTCGCTGTCAACATAGGTCAAGGCTATATGTCCCCAATCCCCCTGCTGCAGTTGTCGAGTAAAACTCGCAACACCGACTGAAATTTCATTTTCAAGCGGCAAGGCAGGCCCTAGCCAACGAGCGTCAGGCAGTATTTCAACTCCCCAAGGAGCCTTTGAACTACCAAGCCTATAACGCTTAATTTTTTGTGTATAAATTGTGGATGTGACGTCGATAAATTCAGGATAGCCCGCTTTCTTAACAATACTAACAGTCCCTAATGTTTCAACATTTGTTGTCATTTTGCACTCAAACGAACTTGAGCTCAATTGCCATTGCACCTGGTCTAGCTCAGAAATAAAAGGTTGTGCATTCAATATTGAACAAAAAAACAAGCTGCCGAAAGCAGGTAGTAAAACCTTTAGAGACATGATTCCTCCTTAAATCGTTTACAGTACAAAATCAACCAAAACGAATACGAATACGAATACGAATACATTGATGATGATAATGATAAGTAGCTCAGTAGCGACGTTTAAGTAACACCCTATTGACTAGCCTATAACGTTCAGAAAAAAGCAACAGATGAGGTTTTTAGCAGAAAAAAGATAGACCTTCCCCCCGGAACTAATATTTTCAAAAAATATTAAATCATTTACCTTTTTGGCGGTTCCACTATCTGTAATAAAATACAGACTGGTAACTTTGCGTCCAAACCTCACGATTTGTTTGCCTTTTTACAACGGCGCATTTAACAACATCGCAAACCATAAATCAATTCCAAATATACATATTTATGTATATTTATGTATATTTATGTATATTTATGTATATTTACGTCTATTTATGTATGCTTATGATTACAAATTGATTTTCGATAAATGAAAATGAACAAACAGCATAAGCTATCGGTTCAATTATTAACCAAAGCACAATATGTACACCCATAAAGTAATACCAATGGCATTATATTAGAATAATATCGATATTTAATTTGCTATAGCCCGTTAAATTAATTAGCATTTAATGACTCCCCCCCCCAAATACGCGTGAAATACTTATTTTATACGTATGTCGAACCTGACTTTCCGGTTGATTAACATGATCAACAGGTGTCATCAAATATCATCTTAAATCTTATGGCATTATCCATTGGAGAATTTACTATGTTGGTTGTAAAACCTACAGCGGTTAGTCCCAAAGTTACAAAATCCAGTTCTAAAATTATACTCTCTGCCGAATCAGCTGGGATTGAAAAATACGATTTACTCGGTGAACGTCGTCAGTGGACTGATTGCCTTGAAGTCATTAATTCAGATCTTTCCTTGGCTCATCGGGAAATTGAGCGTCGTCTATCTCAATTATTTAATGAATATGAATACAGAATAACGCTACAAAAATTCACTCATGAGAGGGTTAACCCTGTCGATTTAGGTACCAATATAATTTGGCTTCAAGCCCAAAATAACGTGGGTCTGAAAGTATTATTATCGATCAATAATGCGATGCTATATACCCTGACAGAAATCTTTCTTGGGGCAACTAAACCGAGCAACAAAGATAACTTAGCGCAACCGAGTGATTCTGAGTATCGACTACTTAAGCGCATTTTAACAATCCAGCTGGACGCATTAGATAATCAGCTGAGCCATCATCACGAATGGACTATAAGCCATACTAATCAACCAACTATAGGCGATGAATTTATTTCATCAACCATTGATTGTACGATAAAAGAGTATCTTTCCAGTTGGAGAATTTGGTACCCAAAAGAATTTATTAACCAAACACTATCAAGTAACCGTACGAAGCCTGATTATGAATTGTTAGCAGCAAAACTGGCTAACGCCGCAACGAATATACCAACTAATATCAACGTTATTCTTGCGAAGACTCAGCTGAATCTAGTACAACTCACACAGCTAAAATCAGGTGATTTCATTATGATGGACTTACCCGAAATTGTCAGTGCCTGCACTGGTAATCATGTTATAGCGCATGGCCGAGTAGTCGTTCAATCTGGACGATTAGTAATGCAAGTAACCGATACAAACGATTAATTTTGGAGAGCTAAATAATGAGTAATTTTAATGTAGAAGATATCAACCTAGATTTGGATAGTATCGATAGTCTGGACGATATCTTACAAGATGATAGTTCGCTTATGACGGCAGAAAATAAGCCACTAAAGAAAGATCTTAGCTTTTTTCATAATATCCCCATTGATGTAACGCTCGAAGTGGCCAGCACCAAGCTTGTCATTGGTGACTTAATGATGCTAAGCAGCGGTGCTGTTATAGAATTAGATAAGCTCGCCGATGAGCCTCTTGATCTGAAAGTTAACGGTCAACTGTTAGCCACCGCCGAAGTGGTTGTTGTCAATGGTAAGTACGGCGTTAAGTTAATTGATGTTGTAGATGATGTTGTGAGTGGATTAAAAGCATGAAAAAGTTCAGTATCTACTTAGCCGTATTCTTAGCATTTATCAGTCTTGCGGCACCAGCGCATGCTGATTTAGCCTTGTTTTCTGTCAATAATGGCGGGCAACCTCAAGAATACAGTATAAAACTACAACTGTTATTACTGATGACAGCATTGAGTTTATTACCCGCTATGTTATTGATGCTGACAAGCTTCACCCGCATTGTGGTTGTGCTTGCAATATTACGACAAGCTATTGGTTTACAACAAAGCCCACCCAATCGAGTACTCGTTGGTATTGCGCTAACCCTAACAATACTGATCATGAGACCCGTCTGGACTCAGATACACGAGGATGCTTTCTTACCTTACGATAGCGGAAGCATGACGCTTATTGAGGCTTTAGGTAAAGCCGAGATCCCTTTGCGCACCTTTATGCTTAAGCAAACTCGCGAAACCGACCTTGAACAGATGTTGAAAATTGGTAATGAACCCCCAGTAACCTCGGTTGATGATATACCCTTTGTTGTCTTAATGCCTGCCTTTGTCCTCAGCGAATTAAAAACGGCATTCCAGATCGGATTCATGCTGTTTCTTCCATTTCTAGTCATCGATCTTGTCGTCGCAAGTGTGCTAATGGCGATGGGAATGATGATGCTATCGCCACTTATTATTTCTTTACCTTTCAAACTTATGATATTTGTTTTGGTTGATGGTTGGGCCATGACGGTCGGTACATTAACCGCCAGCTTTGGAGGCTAGTGATGACTCCTGAACAGGTCGTATCGTTGATGGGCTTAGCTGTTAACACTATTATTGCCATGGTGTCTGTATTAGTGATCCCAGGATTAGTTGTCGGCTTAATTGTCAGTGTTTTTCAAGCCGCAACACAAATTCAAGAGCAAACGTTAAGCTTTTTGCCAAAATTAATCGTCACTTTATTAATGGTTACATTTGCAGGTCATTGGCTGTTAGCGCAAGTTAAAGCGCTTTTTGATTATATGTTTTTAAATATTCCAGGGTTAATCGGTTAGCTATGCTTAACTTTTCTAGCATCGAATTAATGCTCATTATTGGTAAAATATGGTGGCCGTTCTTTCGCATTATTTCAGCATTATGGCTATTACCTATATTTGGTGATACCCGCATTACACCTAGTGTGCGTATTTTGTTTGCTTTAACTTTAGCTATTTTAATATCTCCAGTGGTACCCGTCGTTGACAACATCAATCCTTTTTCTTTAGGTAGTATAATTTTAGCTTTAGAACAGATCTTGTTTGGACTGTTTTTTGGTCTCAGCTTAACGATGCTGTTTACAATGATGAAATTGATTGGTGAAATACTTTCAATGCAAATGGGCTTATCGATGGCCGTAATGAATGATCCAAGCAGTGGTGGTAGTTCTCACGTTAACTCTCATTTACTGACTATTTTTGCTACGCTGTTATTTTTGAGTTTCAATGGCCATTTAATTGTCTTAGATATTCTAGTTGAAAGCTTTGTGACTTGGCCAATCGGCTCTTCTATTTATTTATTAAATATTGATATAATTTTAAAACTTGTCAGTTGGATGTTTATGGCCGCACTAATGTTAGCCATGCCTGCTATTGTCGCCATGCTGTTAGTTAATATCACCTTCGGTGTCATGAACCGAAGTGCACCGTCTTTAAACGTTTATTCATTGGGTTTCCCGATGGGCATGTTGTTGGGCATCATCTGTTTAGGCCTGGTATTTCGTGTCATTCCCAACCGTTTCTTTGATTTTACCGTATTTATTCTCGAACAAATGCGATTCATTTCTGGGGGATTAAATGTCTGACAGTTCAACGCAAGAAAAAACCGAAGAACCCACCCAGAAAAAACGTGATGATGCGAAAAAAGAAGGTCAGATAGCACGTTCAAAAGAGCTTGCTACTGCGGGTTTAATCTTAATAAGTGGCTCTAGTTTGACTTGGTTCGCCCCCTCTTTCAGTGCGTTTTTTAGTGAATTATTTACTATTCAGATGCAGCTTACCCGAGAGGTCACTCGCGACCCTCAATATATGGTAGTTATGTTGGGCGAAGCCATAATCAACATGCTCAAAGTATTAATTCCGTTTATTTTGGTATTAAACTTAACCACATTTTTGCTCGGTATAATGCCGGGTGGATTGATCTTTGTATTAAAAAACATTCAGCCAAAAATAAGTAAAATGAACCCTATTTCAGGGCTGAAACGCATGGTATCTAAAGACACCATCATTGAACTTATCAAGTCCATATTAAAAATTTCGCTTATTAGTTTCACCTTGTATAAAGTGCTCAGTTTACATTGGCATGAATTGGCTGCAATGGCGCAAATGCCTCTCTTGAACGTCCTTAACAATGCCATGTATATCATGTCGATCACCCTCTCTTTTATGGGTGCGGCTTTATTAATCGTCGCTGCAATCGACTTACCTTACCAAAAATGGTCGATGAATAAAAAGCTGAAGATGAGTAAACAAGAAATAAAAGATGAACATAAAGGTGCAGAGGGAAGCCCCGAAATAAAACAAAAAATCAAGCAAATTCAACGCCAAATGAGCCAAAAAAGAATTGATTCAGCCGTCCCGACAGCAGACTTTGTCATTGTGAATCCAACTCACTATGCAGTTGCAGTTAAATACGACGCTGCGCGTAGTCAAGCACCATTTATTGTGGCTAAAGGTGTTGACACCATGGCCCTCCGGATCAAAAAAATTGCCGAAAGTCATGATTTAGACATAATTGAAGCACCTGAATTAACGCGTGCTATTTATCACTCAACACAAGTTGACCAAGAAATACCCGCGCAATTATATACCGCTGTCGCGTACATTCTAACGCATATCATGCAACTGAGTGCATACCGAAAAGGGCGTGGAAAACAGCCAAATACATTACCCAACTTTGAAATACCAGCAACGTTAAAACGTTAATTAAAGAGGTTATTCGTGAACTGGAACACCATAAAAAACATTAAAGTAAGTGTACCGATATTCTTACTCGCAGTCCTAGCAATGGTGATGCTGCCATTGCCACCATGGATACTCGACAGCTTATTTACCTTCAACATTGTACTCTCAATACTTGTACTCTTAGTCGCGGTATCAGCAAAACGGCCACTGGATTTTTCTGTCTTTCCTACCGTGTTATTACTTGCAACATTATTACGATTAACGCTTAACGTCGCGTCAACCCGAATGGTATTACTACACGGCCATGAGGGTGGCGATGCTGTGGGTAAAGTAATCCAAGCGTTTGGTGAAGTTGTTATCGGCGGTAATTACGTTGTTGGTATGGTGGTCTTTATTATCTTAATGATCATCAATTTCGTTGTTATCACTAAAGGTGGAGAGCGCATTGCAGAAGTGTCAGCTCGTTTTACACTTGATGCGCTACCTGGTAAACAGATGGCTATCGATGCAGATCTCAATGCCGGCATTATCGATCAAGAGCAAGCGAAAGTCCGTCGTGCCGATGTTTCTCATGAAGCTGATTTTTATGGTTCGATGGACGGTGCCAGTAAATTTGTAAAAGGTGATGCAATTGCGGGTATGATGATCCTTTTCATTAACCTGCTCGGTGGTTTGGCCATTGGTGTATTCCAAAATGATTTAAGTGTTACAGATGCTTTTCAACGTTTTGCATTGCTCACTATTGGTGATGGATTAGTTGCACAAATCCCGTCACTATTATTAGCAACAGCCGCAGCTATTATCGTGACGCGTGTTAATAATGATGATGGTGAGCTATCGGGCCAAATTGGCCGCCAACTTTTAGCTAACCCAAGTGTCATTTATACCTCAGCAATCGTCATGCTAATACTTGGTCTCGTTCCGGGTATGCCAACATTTGTATTCTTAGTCTTCGCTGCTGTACTTGCTCTCGTGGGTTGGAAACAAAAAGACCACTTAACAGATCATGCGCCAATTCAGCAAGCAGAAAAAATAGTTGAGTCATTAACAAAAAAAGATGAACCGCTGAAATGGAGTGACTTACCGATTATCGATTGCTTGTCTATTGAACTTGGCTATCAGCTCGTTTCATTGGTCGATAAAGAACAAGATGGTGAATTACTAGATCGTATTCGAGGTATTCGGAAAACCAACTCTGAAAAAATGGGTTTCTTAATACCAGAAGTGCGTATAAAAGATAACCTAAGATTAAAACCGAGTGAATATCGCATTAAACTCAATGGAGCCAAAGTCGCGGAAGCTTCTGTTAAACATGACCAGTTACTTGCGATAAAATCAGGTGAAATATTTGGTACCTTAGACGGTGAAATAACACGTGATCCAGCTTACAACATGGAAGCAGTTTGGATCTCTCCAAACATGAAATCAAAAGCGCTCAATCTCGGTTATTCTGTGGTTGATTGTCCAACGGTCATTGCCACACACGTTAGTAAAATAATTCGTGACAACTTGGCTGAGATATTTGGTTATAATGAAAATGAAGCTCTAATGGAAAGACTCAAAAGTTTATCGCCAAAGCTCAGCGATAATTTGGAGAAAGCACTAACAAATAATGATCAACTTAAAGTTTTCCGCCAGTTACTCCGAGAGCAAGTGCCATTAGTTGATATTACGAATATTGCGACCACTATTATTGATTCAGCTGAAACTACCAAAGACCCTATTTTATTAAGTTCTGATATTCGTTGCACCTTAAAACGTAGTCTGATCACACTCGCTATTGGCGATAGAACCAAACTTAATACCTTTACCCTTGCTGATGAATTAGAACAAACGCTGCTTACAGCATTAAACCAATCTCAGCAAGAAGCTAAAACCGCAATAGATAGCTTCCCAATAGATCCAAGTTTATTAAGTCAATTACAACAGAAAATGCCGACAGTAAAAGAACAATTACAACAAAATGGTCATCCCGCAACCCTATTAGTGACACCGCAACTCCGTCCATTACTTGCACGTTATGCACGATCGTTTGCTAAAGGATTATCTGTTTTATCTTACAATGAAATACCTGAACATATTCAGGTTGATGTCGTGGGAACCTTGGGATAATTAATGTCGCGTTATTCGGATAACTAAACTGCGCTATTAGTTATCCAAATAATAAATTTTATTATTCAACAGTTGGATATCAAATTCAGTATCGAAAGACAGTGCGCCACTATTTAACTTGTGCAACCAGCGCCAGTTGCTTGCCTCAACATTTCTAAACATGGCAAACAAAGCAATATAATTGGCACCATCGGCCTGCACAAATTCATAATCTAATTTAGCATTTGGTTTTACCGTAAGCTCTGTCTTATCAACAAGATCAGAGCCTAATATCAACTCGTCAGCTTTCCACAATTGGTCAAAGCTGGCATTACGGAAGGTTTTCACATCTGCTAGCTGGTAGACCCGTACAATGACAGGTAATGCTTCATTATGATTATTTGAATTAAGGTCTGCTGAAGCAGATAAGTTGAGTCGAACATCGGTGCTACTACAAGCAGTAAGTAATAACAGCGTTACAGTGGTAGTGAGTACTTTTGCACGTTTTAACATTGCACAAAGAAAGGGAGTAAATAATATCATACGCTTTAACATCCATTGTTATGAGCTAATAATTTGTAAATAGGTATCCATATCAATCCTTGTTATAGCAAAATACCCCGTAATATAAAACCAGCGAGGTAAGAAATACTCCCCTTACCACGGTAGATAATCCTAATAATAAAATAAGCCGCAGATGATTAACCACACGTTCATACTGCGGTTAAATGTATTCTAGGGTAAAGCCATAAAATGAAGTCTTTAAATCTAAAATCAATTTTATAAAATTGATAGTGCGCCTAATCGACAATCAAACGCACTGCCTTTTTACTTATTCATGTATTTTTTCAAATACGGCCACAGACCATGCTGGGGTATTAATTCTATTATTCGTTATACTTGATACATCAACACCATGCTGTGCAATAGATTGATTGCCTTTTGTCGTTTGAATCGAATGTAAGCGATAACCTGCAGCATCAAAACTTTGAAATTCTTCGATTGGAGTGGGAGTTGCGTTAATCACAACCACTAAACCATCACGATCCTTATCGATATTGGCGCTGTAGTTATCGCCACTATTATCAATACTCATGACAATCACACCCACAGTTTGTGAACTACCTGTATTATGAAATTGTACGCGTTGATTAATCTCAGCACCAACCCCGAGTGTCAGTAAGCCTGAAGAAGCACGTAATAAAGCAAATTCTTCATAAAATGACTTCATGTTTTTGATATTTTCAGGCGTAGGCATTGCATTTACAGCTGAATTATCAATCACACCTTGAATGACTTCCCAGTTATCTCCATCTTTGTCTTTACGCGGTAAACCGACATTCCAGTTATTACCTTGACCAGTAAAGTCCACACGGTTATACAAGTCCCCTGAGTCATAAGAATCACGCTGCATTGATTTCGAGCGTAGTAATTCACTACCCATATGGATGAAAGGCACACCTTGACCTAACATCGCAGTAGCCAATGATACAGCTTGCATACGAACGCGCGTTTCGGCTATTACCGAATAACCAATTTTATATTGGTTATTATCCCATAATGTTTGATTATCGTGTTTTGATACGTAATTTTGAACTTCCCACGCATCTTTCGCATAACCCGCACCTTGACCATTATAATCTAACTTAGAGCCTTCAATGGTGTCACCTTTGCTGTCTACAAATACGTAATCAGCTAAGTTACCAGCCATACCTAAACGTGTTAAATCGGCTAAATGTAATGCTGTTTCTTTGGTGACTTTATTTTGCTCATTGGGTAATACAAACGCACCGTTACCAAGACCTTGGCCTTCTCGTAATCCCATTTTGGAATCAAATGGACCACCACCACGTACAGCGTCACGTAGGCGATCAGAGAATGTACCAACCCCAGTACCATACATATTCGCTTGCGTTGCTTGAGTAAATTGACGGTTATTCCCTACTTCACCAAAGTTCCACCCTTCACCATAAAAGTAAGTCTCTGAGTCAACAGCTTTGACTGCGGCAAGTGCATCTAAGATCTGTGCTTTAGGATGGTGTCCCATTAAATCCCAACGGAACGCATCAATCTTATAATCGTCAGCCCAAACAACAAGCGAGTCTGAGATCAATTTGCCCATCATCGCATTTTCAGGAGCTGTGTTTGAACAACATGTTGAGTTTTCTACATTACCTGAAATTTCATTTAAACGTTGATAGTACCAAGGCACAATTCGGTCTAATACAGATTTACTGCTCACTCCGGATTCATTGGTGTGGTTATACACAATGTCCATAACCACATTCATACCGATATCATTTTTAATCGCCATAACCATGTCACGGAACTCTTTAATTCGCGTCATACCATCTGGATTACTTGAGTAAGAACCTTCAGGCACGGTGTAGTGGAATGGATCGTAACCCCAATTAAAACCATCAACATCTCGCACATAAGCATTCAAGCTTTGCACAACAGCATTGCTCGGTGAATCATTTTTTAATATCTCATCAAACACAGAGGAAATAGAGTCACTACTATCGCAAAAGCTCGCAAAGTCAGCATCATTTTTTATCTCTGGTTTTAAATTACATAATTTAGAGAATGATTCATCAATATTCGCCACTTGTGTGGTGTCTTCATTGATGGTGGCTATATCAAATGTAGGCAATAAATGCAGATGTGAAACACCCGAATCAGCTAATGATTTTAGGTGTTTCACCGGGGCAGAATCACTTTGGCTAAAGGCTGAATATTTACCTCTACTGCTTACTGGCATCGATTGATCTAATGCTGAGAAATCACGAATGTGTGCTTCATATAAAACAAATTCAGCTGGATTATTTTGAGCATGTGGTGCTTTTAGCTCATCCCAACCTGCAGGCGTGACGGCGGCATCTTTTAAATCAACAACTTGACTTAACTCAGAGTTAGTTGAAAGGCTTAATGAGTAAGGGTCTGTGACTTGATAAGTCTCTATTTTGTCTGTCGCGGGATGATAAACCGTCACTTCATATTTATAAAAATCACCGTGTTTTAATATGGTGTTTTCAGCTACCCAGCTACCCGTGCTTTGATCAAAGATCATCGGGATCTTTGTGCCAGCGTCCTTATTGCTATCATAGGGAATTAAGGCGACCGATTGCGATGTCGGCGCCCATAAACGGAAGGTCGTAGAGCCATTGGAATTAAGTATCGCACCAAATTTTTGAGTGATTGCATTAGCAGCATAGAGTGAATCTAACGCACTGGCGGTCTGAACCTCGGTTACTTTAATCACCCCAGACGCATCTGATGCGACCAAAATGAGCTGCCCCTTCAGCGCTTCTTTTAACGTAATACTCGCGGTTGAAAAATCGAGTTCAAAGGCAATGAAATCTTGTGCAAGATGCGGTTTATTTTCCGAACCTTTCCACTCTTCCGACCCACTTTTTGTTTCACTGCTAATCACGTCATCTGCAGCAATGATTTTTTTCGTCTCACTATCAAACGTCATACCGGCATTTTTAGCAAAGTATAACTCAACCTTGGTTGCTTCTTTGCTGTTGATTAGCAGTACGTTATCACTAGCAAAAATAGCACTTGCGCCTGACAACTCAATAATATTGGCCGGTTTATTCGCTAGCGCATCATAATAGATTTTATCAGTGCCTTTAAAAATAAAGCCGATATTACCCACCGCCGTAGTGCTATCAAACTCGAATTTGAGATTAGCACTTTGAAAGTCTCCATTACTCTTGGTATTTGGAATGATGTTAAGGCAGTTATCTGTACCGTTAACAGGGATATCCCAATAAACGCCATACGTATCGCTGAGCCCCGTAGATTCAATGCCAGGCCAAGCGGAGTCATTACCGTCTAAGTTGCTGCACTCTCCTTCATTCCACACATGCAGTCTAAAATCATTACTGTCGCCATCAAGCGTGTTCATGTATACCCGCGCATAATTTGCAGGCACATCATCACTCGGAATCAGTTCAGGATAAACAGCACCAATCCCCTCTTGAGTAAAGACCTCGTTTTCGTTATTGGTTTGGGTTAGCTGTAGCTTGGGGTTAAAATCACCTAAAGGTTTACTATTATCATCCCCTATCCGAGGAATAAAATTAACACACTGCGATGCTTCTTTTTGATCCGCATCTAATGACCAATAAATACCAAATTCAGGATCTTTACCATCCGGTTTAAGCCCTTTATTCCAGTCTCCTGCGTCAGGATTAATGCCGGTATAGGCTCCACAAGTACCATCATTCCATACGTATAAACTGGCATTGGCATAATGATCAGTCAGGGACTTAAAGTATACTTTGTAGTTGGTGCCTTGAACGGGGGGAGTGTCGTTGTCATCCGAAGATGAATTACAACCAAATAGTAAAGAAGAAGCCATTATCGCAATAATCGACTTTGTTAAATAAGAGCATTTGAATCGGTTATTAATATTAGTCATTGTTACATCCATTTATTATAAATAATAGTTAATGTAGGGAGGACCACAGCCAATTCAGATCGCTACCTACTTTATAACAATCAAGAACATAGTTAGCCAATATTGGTTATGGATGTTTAACTATAAATAGATTAAAAAAAAATCAGTATGGATCACTCATCCTTGCATAAGGAAATTAAGGGCGTAGAGCAATGGATTAGAAAAAAGGAAGGTGGTTGTTTTGTTGATAAGAATCACTATTGGTAAGCGTGGATGAACAGCTTTAGATGACAAGTATCACACTCAGAGAGAGTGTCTAGATTAGATTTAGGAAACAAGCTTAAAAATCAAATGAATAGAAAATACAAGATATGTGATCTCGCAAACCTTAGCGCATATTGATACAGGAATTAATTCCACGCTAGAAATAAAAAAGCCGCTCACCTTAAGTGAACGGCATTAACAGCAAGCACTGATTTTTCAGTATTTATCTATTGCTTAACTGGCGTTAAATTCTCGCTTAATTAGCGATTATTCCCACTCAATTGTTGCAGGTGGCTTACCAGATACATCGTAAACTACACGAGAAATACCATCAATTTCGTTGATAATACGGTTTGAAACATGACCGATTAAATCATACGGAAGATGTGACCAACGCGCTGTCATAAAGTCGATTGTTTCAACACAACGTAGTGATACAACCCAATCATATTTACGGCAATCACCCATGACACCAACAGAGCGTACTGGTAAGAATACAACAAATGCTTGGCTTACTTTATGGTAAAGTTCCGCTTTGTGTAACTCTTCAATGAAGATAGCATCAGCACGACGTAATAGGTCGCAATATTCTTTCTTCACTTCACCAAGTACACGTACACCTAGACCAGGCCCAGGAAATGGGTGACGGTAAAGCATGTCGTATGGAAGACCTAATTCAAGACCAATCTTACGCACTTCATCTTTAAATAATTCACGTAATGGTTCAATAAGACCCATTTCCATATCGTCAGGTAAACCACCTACGTTATGGTGTGATTTAATCACGTGTGCTTTACCATTTTTGGTCGCTGCAGATTCGATAACATCAGGGTAGATAGTACCTTGCGCTAACCATTTAGCATTGGTTAATTTCTTCGATTCTTCATCAAAAATTTCAACAAATACTCGGCCGATAATTTTACGTTTAGCTTCAGGATCACTTTCGCCAGCCATTTGGTCTAGGAAACGATCTTCAGCTTTAACATGAACAATTTTCAGACCAAAACGATCACCAAACATATCCATTACTTGCTGGCCTTCGTTTAAACGAAGTAAACCATTATCAACAAATACACAAGTCAGCTTATCGCCGATTGCACGTTGTAATAACATCGCAACAACAGATGAATCAACACCACCAGATAAACCTAAGATAACTTCATCATCACCAATTTGCGCTTTCATACGTGCAATTGCATCATCGATGATTGAGCTTGAAGTCCAAAGTCCATCACAGCCACAGATATCTTTAGCAAAGTGAGCAAGCATACGCTCACCTTGACGAGTATGTGTTACTTCTGGGTGGAACTGCACACCGTAAAAACGCTTCTCTTCGTTTGCCATCGCAGCAAACTCACAAGTCGCGGTATTAGCAACGGTTACAAAACCTTCAGGAATGGCAGACACTTTATCACCGTGGCTCATCCATACGTCTAATAGTGCTTTACCTGATTCAGATACCGCATCTTCGATAGAGTTGAATAGCGCAGAAGGTGCTTGCATTTCAATTTGTGCATAACCAAATTCGCCTTCGCCAGTACCTTTGATGACTTTGCCACCAAGTTGCTCAGACATTGTTTGCATACCGTAGCAGATACCCAATACAGGTACGCCTGCGTTGAATACATAGTCAGGTGCACGAGGTGAACCGGCTTCTGTTACGCTTTCTGGGCCACCAGCAAGGATAATACCGTTTGGATTGAATTCACGGATTGCCGCTTCATCTACATCCCATGTCCATAATTCACAGTAAACACCGATTTCACGGATACGACGAGCGATTAACTGCGTATATTGAGAACCAAAGTCCAAGATTAGGATTTTTTGCTCATGAATATTTGTGGTCATTAAAGATATTCCTGTAAATATATTTAGTTGTTATGTTTATAATAATAGTAAGAGGAGACATTTGTCTCCTCTTGAATTATCAGTTTCGAACTATCTATTTTGCTAAAACTAACTTAGTTTGAACGGTAGTTTGGCGCTTCTTTAGTCATGATAACATCATGAACATGGCTTTCTGTGATACCAGAACCTGTAATACGAACAAATTCAGCTTTGGTGTTCATCTCATGGATAGTTGCACAACCTGTTAGACCCATTGAAGAACGAATACCACCCATTTGTTGATGGATGATTTCTTTCAATTTGCCTTTATAAGGAACGCGACCTTCAATACCTTCTGGTACTAATTTGTCAGCAGCGTTTTCTGATTGGAAGTAACGGTCAGATGAACCCTTAGACATAGCGCCTAAAGAACCCATACCACGGTAAGATTTGTATGCACGACCTTGGTAAAGTTCAACTTCACCTGGTGCTTCTTCAGTACCAGCGAACATAGAACCAACCATCACACATGATGCACCAGCAGCAAGCGCTTTGGCGATATCACCAGAGAAACGGATACCACCATCAGCGATAACTGGAATACCAGTACCTTCTAATGCAGTTACAGCGTCGTTGATTGCTGTAATTTGTGGCACACCAACACCTGTAACGATACGAGTAGTACAGATTGAACCAGGGCCGATACCAACTTTCACACAGCTAACGCCGGCGTCTACCAATGCTAACGCACCAGAGCCAGTAGCAACGTTACCACCGATGATTTCTAAATCAGGGTATGCAGCGCGTGTTTCTTTAATGCGGTTTAAAACACCTTGAGAGTGACCGTGAGATGAATCAATTAATAATACATCCACACCGGCTTCTACTAATGCGTCGATACGTTCGGCAGTAGAACCACCAGCACCAACAGCAGCACCTACACGTAAACGACCTAATTCGTCTTTACATGCATTTGGTTTTTTCTCAGCTTGTTTAAAATCTTTAACTGTGATCATACCCGTTAGTTTAAAGTCTTCATTTACTGCAAGTACTTTTTCAATACGGTGTTTGTGCATAAGACCAAGTACTTCTTCACGAGGAGCATCTCGTCCTACTGTCACTAAACGATCTTTCGGTGTCATCACAGATTCAACTAGGGCAGTTGAATCATCAACAAAACGTACATCACGACCAGTAATGATTCCCACTAGGTCATTGGCTTCGGTTACTACAGGAAAGCCAGCAAAACCGTATTGCTTAGCGAGTTCAGCAACCGCAGCAATAGTCATATCAGGTTTTACAGTAACGGGCTCAGCAACAATACCACTTACATATTTTTTAACTAAACGTACTTCCGCTGCTTGGCGTTCAATAGACATATTTTTGTGAACGAAACCAATACCACCTTCTTCAGCTAACGCGATCGCTAAACGGCCTTCAGTTACTGTGTCCATCGCAGCAGCAAGCATAGGTATGTTTAACGTGATATTCTTCGTTAGTTGAGTTTTTAGGTCAGCATCGTTCGGTAAAATAGTTGAATGAGCAGGTACAAGTAGTACGTCATCAAAGGTAAGGGCTTCTTTGGCAATTCTTAGCATGGGCAATATCTCACCTTGTAAAGGTATAAAATGGACGACATATTTGGTACAAATATTGCGGACGAAGTATATGGATGGTTTAGGTTAAAAGCAAATTATATTTCAACTTTTTTTAGTTGTGATTGATCTTAATGCCCATTAAAAAGCAAAGCTGCTACAATATGTCGACGCAATTACACCTAATTTTAACTGCTTAACGCTTAGAGAGCCTTATTTTGAACAATGCCAATATTTATACAGTGACTCACTTAAATGCCAGCGTTAGGCAATTGCTCGAATCAGAGATGGGTACCCTATGGTTAACCGGTGAGATCTCTAACTTTGTTGCACCGGCATCGGGACATTGGTATTTATCCCTCAAAGATAGTCGCTCACAAGTGCGCTGTGCCATGTTTAAAGGCAATAACCGTCGGGTGACATTCCGCCCAGCCAACGGCCAGCAAGTATTAGCCAAAGTACGCGTGACTATGTATGAGCCGCGTGGTGAATATCAGTTAGTCATTGAATCATTAAGTCCAGCGGGCGATGGCTTATTACAACAGCAATATGAACAGTTAAAAGCATCGTTAGACGCACAAGGTTATTTTGCTCAAGCGCATAAAAAAGCCCTGCCCTTACATCCTAAACGCATTGGTATTGTCACGTCGGCAACCGGTGCTGCGGTACATGATATTCTGACCGTACTTGAACGTCGTAGTCCCAACTTACCGGTAATTATCTACCCAACACTGGTACAAGGCGCACAAGCAGCATCAGCGATTGTGAATGCCATTAATATTGCCAATCAGCGTAACGAAGTGGACCTGTTAATTGTTGGTCGTGGTGGCGGTTCGTTAGAAGATCTCTGGTGTTTTAATGAAGCGAGCGTCGCCGAGGCTATTTTTAACAGTCAATTACCGATTATCAGCGCCGTTGGCCACGAGATCGACGTCACGATCGCCGATTTCGTCGCCGATATGCGCGCCCCGACCCCTTCTGCGGCGGCTGAATTAGTCAGTCAAGATCAAGCACACCTGCAACAACAGGTAACCAACCTAAGCCAGCGTTTAAACAAAGCCATACAAACACAGTTAGCGAAAAAACAACATCAGCAGCGTTACTTACAACAATCCTTGATGAGCCAGCATCCGCAGCATAAACTGCAGCAACAAAATCAAAAACTCGATGAACTCAGCCTACGTTTAAATCAAGCAGTTAATCGCCATATCAGCAAACAGAAATTACACTTAACCCAGCTAACAGGCCGATTACAGTCGCGCTCACCAGTGCATAAATTTACCGCGATGCAGCAACAACAAGCCAATTTTCAAACGCGTTTACACAGTGCCATGCAACGCCGTTTACAACAAGAACAAAACCACTTGCAAAATCTGGCTCAGCAATTACAAACGGTCAGCCCGTTAGCCACATTAACCCGCGGTTATTCCATTACCCAGAATGACAAACAACAAGTCATCACCTCGGTAGCCAAACTAAAATCAGGCGACAAGCTGATCACCCGCTTTACCGATGGTGAAATACAGTCGACGATTGATTAATACCAAATAATCAACCATATAATGACAGTGAGTCATATATATAAAGTGGTAGAATAATGAATAAATCCCTTGTGTTATCCATGATTTGGTCGATAACCTGATTAGCTTATAATCATGGTAATCACAAGGCAGTCTCTACATGAAATCGATTAAAAATACTTACTCTTCCTACTTCATTGCGTTTATGCTCGCAATCATGGTGTTAACAACCGTTGGAATTAAAACCTTTGTCTCACCACAATTACTTGAATCTTCAGAAAATATCATCCATAAATCATTACAAAAAGTCGCTGAAAACGTATTCTCAAAGCTTAATAAAGTAGAGGCCCAACAGAAAAACATTACCCAAGTTATTCCTGAACTCTCGAGTGAACAGATTGATGCCTTGTTACCAGCCTTGGTCGATCAGTATGGCGACAGTAACGTGTTTGGTGGTGGTATCTGGCCACTACCAGATCAGCGCGAAGCAGGCATACGTAAATTCAGTTCTTTTGTCCATCGTGATAATAACAATCAACTGATCAGCAATGATTATTGGAATACCGCTGCAGCGCCAAATTATTTTGAACAGTCTTGGCACCGAGCCGGACAAAATGCCCCCAAAGGCACCTGTGCTTGGGCGCCAGCATACAAAGATTCAGCCAGCACCGAAGCGCGTACTAACTGTAGCATGGGCATTTATAAAGACGGACGTCTATATGGTGCAGCAACGATTGACGTAACACTCGGTTTCTTCAATGAACTTGCTAAAGACTTAGAACAAGAATTTGGTGGTTATATTTTGGTGGTCGAGCAAGACGGTAAGATCCTGAATAACACGGCGGCAACGTCAGGTGAGCTATTATTAAAAACCACCTCATCACTGGCCTCACGTTCTGCATTTATTAAAGCTGTCAACGGTAATTTAAACAATCAAAACAACAGTCATTACATCAGTTATACCGCTGAAAATGGCGAAGAATACGCATTATACTTCCAGCCATTAACGGGTACACCCTGGTCAATTGCACTCGCAGTTCCCGTTGCCTCTTTACATGAAAATGAGTCGGTTATTTTATCGCTTATTGCGGCAATCCAATTACCGTTAATGCTCGCCATTATTTGTTTTTGTTACATTACCTTTCAGCGTCTTTCACAGCGTCTTATTATATTACGTGAAAACATCGACCTACTTTCACAAGGTAATGCAGATCTAACAACCCGTGTAGAGATCAAGGCAAATGATGAAGTGGGTGATATTGGTCACTCCGTAAATAATTTCATCAACTACTTACACACGTTAATGCTGTCAGTGAATAATTCATCAGTCAAAATTTCGGACTCGTTAATACAGGTCGAAGAACAAACAAAGCTCACACACTGCATTATTCTCGGTCATGCCAAAGAAACAGAGCAAGCCGTGACTGCGATGGAAGAAATGAGTACCACGGCGAATATTGTGGCAACGAACGCGGCAGAAGCGGCGGCGGCAACACAGCAAGTACATGACTCCGTTTCGCAATCTAAATTAACCGTGGTTCGCGCGTCGAATAATGTACAAACATTACTCGATGATGTTGAAGATACCGTGGTTAATATTGAAAGTATGGCGCAACATACTCAGCAAATCAGTGCCGTGTTAACCGTAATTGGCGAGATTGCTGAACAAACTAACTTACTCGCACTTAATGCAGCAATTGAAGCAGCCCGAGCGGGTGAACAAGGTCGTGGTTTTGCCGTGGTCGCCGATGAAGTCAGAGCATTAGCGGCACGTACACAAAACAGTACCTCTGAAATTAATGCCATGTTGACGAAACTTAATTCCGGGGTAAATGCGGTAGTCAGTGCGATGGATAAAACCAAAGAACGCTGTATTACCACGGCAACGGATACCCAAGAAGTAAACCAAGATCTAGACAGCATGGAAGTAGCGATTGCCACCATTAGTGAACTAACCATTCAAATAGCATCTGCTGCAGAAGAACAGAGTACGGTCAGCGCCGAAGTAACGCGAAACATGAGTGAAATACAACTTATCGTCAACGAACTATCAAATAATGCCGAACATACCACAACGACAACTCAAGAACTCAGTACTATGAATACGGAATTAAAAGAGGTGGTAAATAAGTTTAATTTATAACCACAGCAATCACTCACATTAATATCAGCCTTGTTTGTTTATCGCAAACGAGGCTGGTTTGTCTTTAATCGTAACCCTAATCAAAAGTAACCAATTTAAAATGTGGATTATCAACGGTTACCTCAAGCGTTAATATCGTATCCAGTACAACTAAACTAGTTACACCATCAACCATCATCTGAATACACTCATCGCGATTATCATTACGTTTTGTATCTAGTCCTTTTCCTACAATCTCAACACCTGATTTTAACATTAACTTAATCGGATATTGATGCATACACACTATTTCAATATAGTCATATTGCTCGCACTTCATCATAATTTATATCTCCATGTTACCCAGAAACAAGTTCTAACTTTGATCGGTAAAGTATTTGGCTGGTGTCGAGCCTGTGTGTTGACGAAAAAAACTAATAAATGCACTGTCACTGGCAAAGTCTAGATCAAATGCGACAGTAGAAATACTCAGTCCTTCAGCCAAGCGTTCAATGGCATTTAACAACCGCCATTGCTGTCGCCACGCTTGATAAGGCATCCCCGTTTCGCGAGAGAATATGCGGCTAATGGTTTTCCCACTCGCGCCAATTTCAGTTTGTAGCTGATTAAGTTTTTGTGGTGGCAGATGACCTGTCGTAAGTGTAGTTAACCATTTTTGTAAGCGTAAGTCTTGTGGTAGTGATAGGTGCAATTGCTGAAGTGGGGCGAGCGCCAGCTCTTCGCAGAATAACGCCAGAGTATGGGTTTGCTCGTGCGTTG
Organism: Moritella sp. PE36; assembly: GCF_000170855.1. Classification (GTDB taxonomy): domain Bacteria; phylum Pseudomonadota; class Gammaproteobacteria; order Enterobacterales; family Moritellaceae; genus Moritella. The sequence continues at coordinate 20,549 of NZ_ABCQ01000007.1, forward strand.
GTTTATCCCAATCCCAAAACGCCATACGTTCAATTAACGCTTGTAATAACGCGTTGACCTCGACGATGCACATGGTTTTTGGTAATAACGCGGCCAGATCTTGGCTAAAGTATAAAGAACGATACGACACCACATTTCGCATGCGAGCACAGTGCATAACGCCTGCTGGGATCCACGCGGCACGTGTCGGCGGTAATACCGATTGCATACCGGCTAACGTAATGCTCATACAACCGATTGGCGCATACAAAAGCTGCCCCTTACTGTGTTGATGCATACCCGAGTCATGCTGGCCGATATCAGTCGCGATACCAATCACTTGATTAAATAAAGTATCCGCATCAAATTGCTGCCCCTCTACAATAACCGCCATCTGTCCTCTTTTTGATATTTATTGTTCTAATGTTTGTAATACGAAAATTCATCATAACTATAATACCGCCCTATTAATATTATTTAGAGCAAATGACATGAATAAAAAACCACATATAGGACTGATATTAGCATTAATGATGTTTCCGCAAATTGTCGAAACCATCTACAGTCCAGTATTACCAAACCTCGCTAACAGTTTTGAAATCAGTATCCATACGGCTACGCAAACCTTATCAATTTACTTTAGTGCATTTGCGTTTGGCGTTATCTGTTGGGGACGAATTGCCGATCTGATTGGCCGTCGACCAACCATGCTAATTGGCTTATGCACTTACGGACTCGGTTCAACACTGGCACTGCTCGCGACTGACTTTGACATGATCATGGCTGCGCGTTTTATTTCCGCATTTGGCGCTGCAGTGGGCTCGGTCGTCACTCAAACCATGCTACGTGACAGCTATGACGGTCATGATCTGATTAAAGTGTTTACGCTGATGGGAATGGGGATTTCATTAAGTCCCGTCATTGGTTTAATATCTGGGGGCTTTATCGCTGACTACGCCGGTCATTTAGGGGTGTTTTCAGTATTGCTGATACTGGCGGTGTTATTGTTCTTAGTGACATTACAAGCATTACCCGAAACCCGCCCAGACAACATCGCGAAGGTTAACCTGCGGACGTTACTTATACGCATGCTTAAAGATAGTGACATCCGATACAACGCGGTCTTAGTCGCATTGTTTAATTTAGTATTATTTAGCTATTACTCACTCGCGCCGTTTATTTTCAATAAACTCGGTTTTAGCGCGATTGAATTTGGCTACACTGGCATTGCATTAGCGTGTGGCAGCTTGCTTGGTAGTTTACTCAACAAGCGCTTGTTACAGGCCAAATACACATCGCAATCGTTACTGCGGTTAGCATGCGGTTTAGTCTTGATCGGCAGTACAGGGGTTTATATAACGCAAGACAGCATTTGGTTATTAGTCCCTATGCTGATTGTCGTGATGAGCTACGGCATTGCCATCCCCAATATTCTGGCACACGCGTTAACGCAGTATAAAGACGTGGCGGGATCAGCAGGGGCGGTATTTGGCTTGTTGTATTACTTACTATTAGGCGCAGCACTGGCCGTCACGGGGGTCTTGAACAATTTGGGTTTGGTGCTGATGTTCGCAGCTGCGATTATTTTATGCTGTACTTATCAATTAACTAAAACTAACGCTTAGACAAAACCAAGCAGCAGTTATTTCATTTCCTGCTTGGTTAACAATAACAACCCTAACCTAAACGCTTCGCCCAATTACCGGCATTATCTCGCGTGCAATTTTCTTCACTATCGAACTGCACTTGTTTGCTGATATTTTTTAGTTTCACATCCACGGCGTTAAGTGCTTGAGTCACTAACCCCTGTAAACGCTGGTCTTGCTTCGATGCCGTCAACTTGGCGATGTCAGCATTACTATCGAACACACAGGTTATTTTTAAAGAGGTGGGCAAATTAGCGTAATTAACGGTATGTGTTAACCATTGAAAGCCCTGAATTTCGTCTTTTGCTTCTTCGCAAACCACGGTAAGCACTTTGCATAAATTATTATCAATCTTCTTTTCTGTTTTGGTCATGTTCTGCCAGCTGTTATCTTGTTATTGTTTATAACGCTATCCTACCGTAAATCATCGCCGATAAACAATAAAGCCAACCCTACGGCTGGCAATACGAAACAAGATGTAATTAGCCATTAATCGCTAACAAAGTCATCGGGGTTAACTAAACCCCGATCTCGCCACCGTCATGTTTACGAATAATAACCGTCGCAGCCCGTGGTCGAACACTTTGGTTACTCGGTGTTTCCATCGCTGCATCATTACTGTATGGCCAGTTTTTAGGGTGCTGGATATTCAAAAACAGATCCGTTTGCGTAGGACTAAACGCTAAGCCTGTGACTTCCGCGCCATTCGGGCCGACAAAGAAACGTCTCAGCTCAGTTTGATTGTCACTGTTAATGGTCTCTAGATCACCACTATCAGTCGTTAATTGACTGGGCACCACCGCCAGCATCTGATCATTGGTATATTCCGTTAATTCTGATGCGCCATTATCAGTTTGGATCCACATGATACCGCGAGCATCAAAGGCAAGACCATCCGGGCTGGCAAACTGATTTAATTCTGCCAAGCCAGAACGGTTAACCTCTGCGGTTCCATCCTCAGCCGCACCAAACACAAAAATATCCCAGCTAAATAGCTCAGCGCTATCACTTTCTTGCCAACGAATAATATGGCCGGTACTGTTATTTAATCTTGGATTAGCAGCGTTAGTGCTATCTTTACGTTTAGTATTGTTGGTTAAGGTCATGTATACCGCGCCATTCACCGGATCAACCGCCGCCCACTCAGGACGATCCATCGGTGTAGCACCCACTAAATCCGCCGCGCCAGCAGTATTAAGGATAAGCCCAGCAAGATCGGTGAATGTATCGGCCAGTGTGCCACCATTCGTGGTCTTGCTCGCTAACGTTAAAGGTAACCAATGACCCGCACCATTATCATCAAAACGGGCGACGTATAACGTACCTTTATCCATATATTTCGCGCCGACCGCTAAGCGATCATCACGCTCTGCATCTGCGGCATACCAATTCACATCAGACACAAATTTATAGATGTATTCAAAGCGCGAGTCATGGCCTGAATAGAATACAATCGGTTTACCTTCGACAACTTGACCAAATACACAGCCTTCGTGACGGAAACGACCCAGCGCAGTACGCTTAACCGCGCTAGACTGATTATTATAAGGGTCTATTTCGACGATATAACCATGGCCATTAGCTTCATTACGGTAATCTTCAGTGGCATTTTTTCCGGTCGCGGTAATATCAAAACGCTTAAACTCATCGTTTACTTCATCACGATCACCGGCTAAATCATCCCAGCCATAACGCGTGTTGTTAGCATCAATACCGATGCGTATCTGATCAGCGGTCTGTGTGCCGGTATTCACAAAATAACCCGGCCAGTTTTCTTCACAAGTCAGGTAAGTACCCCATGGCGTATAACCATTACCACAGTTATTTAATGTGCCTCTGACTTTATCGCCAGCTGGAGAGAAAGGCGTTTCAAGTAACGTTTTATCAGCCACCGGACCGCTAATATCCATAGTAGTAGCACCAGTAAAGCGGCGATTATGACTATCATTTTTAACTAGACTCCAAATACCATTAGTTTGCTTAATACGGACAACCGTTACACCATGGGCATTAATTTCTTTGCGCACCTCATCGATGATTGTACGTAAGCTATTGCTATCTTTGGTTGGGCCAATTGGATGTAATGCCTGTTGATCTATGTATTCGTGATTAATACATAATAGACCATCGGTAGAGCTACCATGTAGTGGGAAATAATGCATACCATCGTGATGCATTCCCAGTGAATTGGCTTGATCTAACGCGGTATTAGAACCGTCAGCTTGCCACTCTTGAGCAAAATCATTAAGCGGCGTGCCCCAAGGCGCTAATACTTGTGCGCTATAACCTTTAGGCACCACTACAGCATCTAGCTTGGCGCCAGCAATAGAATCAAAACCTAATTCGATTTTAGCGCCCGTTGCCACATTTGGATTCGTCGCAGTACTAGAGCAACCAGCTAAACCAACACTCGTTAACATACCAACAGCAGCCATCCCCATGCCCGCTCTTAATATACTACGGCGAGATAACTCCCTTTCCATTACCGCTGCAAATGGTTCGTTATTACTGTGATTATATTTAGTGGGGTCAAATGTATCTTTGCTCATACTTTATCTACTCAGGTTATAATTTAAGACCGATATAAACTAACAAGCAATTATGTATTTTCTATTTCAGTAATATGACAGTTTTTATAATTAACCACATAAACGGCTAAAACTATTACACTTTTAATTCAATGGCAACTAAAACCAGATTTGCTAATACACCTCAACAGCCAGTAATAAATCATTATCTACGACGGCTTTTTCGTGTAAATAAATAGAGAATGTCGAGCCGATACCAAGCTCAGACTGCACCGTGATCTTACCGCCCACTTCGCTAATAATACTTTGGCTAACCGATAAACCTAACCCGGTACCACTACGACGAGTAGTGAAAAACGGGTCAAAAATACGGGCTAAATTATCTTCACTGATACCACAGCCGTGATCACTAATATGTACCACTGCACCGATAACATTATCGTCATCATTACGCCAATCTTCAGTTTTAATCTTCAGCAGACCTTTGTCGTCCATGGCATGGACACCATTCATCTGCAAATTAACCAAGACTTGCAACAATTGATGACGGTTCACTTCAACACAACATTTTGCATCTAATTGCGATTTTATTTGCACATTGGCAGATTTAGTGCCTGAACTAACTAAAGTTAAACTCTCTTTTACAATCAAATTTAAGTGCTGCCAAGTGATCTCGTCTTGTACCCCTCCTTGGCGGCTATACTGCAGTAAACTTCGAGTAATATTTCGGATCCGATCTATCTGTTCGTGTATCGCTTCTAGCTCTTCAGAGACTCGTTGACTGTCATCTCCGAGTTCGAGTTGTAACAATTCAACATTACCTAAAATAACGGCTGTTGGATTATTAATTTCATGGGCAATACCCGCGGTTAACTCTCCAAGGGCAGCCAACTTTTCACTCATCACCAGCTTACTGCGTGTTTGATTTAGCAACTTAATATACTGTTCTAACTCTTGGGTTTTATCATGCAAGCTCTGCGTGCGACTATGTACCTTATCTTCAAGTTCCAGCGAAGCCTGTTTAATTAAATCATTACGCTGTTGCAATTGATCTAACATGGAATCAAATTGCTGACCAAAAATCGCTAATTCATGATCCTTACATAACCCCAGATCACCAATACGACGATTTAACCCTAACGGCACAACTCTCACCACATCATGGATCTTTTCTATCGGTCTAAATAAGTCTCGAGCACCACGGTATACCAGACCGCCCGACAGCAGTAATACCGCAATAATCCCGATACTGAACTCAACAATATTGGTTAAAAAAGTTGCTATTAACGGCCATTCTAAATAACCGGTATACAGCATGCCAATGACATTACCGTTATAATTACGTAACGGCTCATACGCCGAGATGTACCAATCGTCATATACAAAAGCACGACCGATCCAGTTTTCACCCGCAATCAGTACTTGCTGATTAACCTCTTGAGAAACACGGGTACCAATTGCACGACCATTCAGCTGTTCACTATCAAGCGGAACATTGGTACTGACCCGAATATCGTCCATAAACAGTGTTACCGTACCGATGCTATCCGCTGGCAATGTGCCAGCGCTGTAAACAAGATCACGGATCCGATCAACAACCTGGGTACTATTATTGAGTAATATACCGCCATCCATGATCCATTCTAGCTTATTCTCACGGTTAAAAATTGGCAGTAAATTACGACTAACCAGTCCTCTCGATTCAAATTTGTTTTCACCTAACAAGGGCATCTGAGCCGCGATAGGCAGGCTGCTATTTAACCTCTGTAATTCCTGATTATTCAGTACTTGGAAAAATGTCTGTGGTTTTGCCGTTAATAATAACTGCTGATTGATCAGTGGGAAGTCATCGAAGTCTGACGCAGGATGTAATACCACAAAATCCAATGCATAGTTTTCAGCTTGGCGTTTAACCCATTCTGGCAATTTCGCTTCATCGGTACGTAACAAGCGCTGAAACTCATACGAGGATGACAACGACGTTAATTGCATCCGCTGTTCTTTTTGTAATAACTCAATGCTGTTATGCGCCACAGTCAGATCTGATTTTACGTTCGTTAATGCGTTTTGCCATGTATACGTCACCGTCCAGTACATCGCCAGCGCAAATAAAGCAAACAGCGTGATCACTATGGGTACCGATGTAAGCACTAACAAACGGTAACGCACCATGGTTCTAAAACGTTTAATCCATAACAGTACATATTGCTTCATGTTCATAAGGCCGCTTCGTCAATCCATTCTTTATATTTACGCTCTAGCGTTTTACGGGCTACGCCAAGCTTACGCGCAGCCGCTGATTTATTCCCTTCATGAGAATCAACTACCTGCATGATATGGGCTTTTTCGACTTGCTTTAATGTCCATGCCGTTGGATAACAATATTGCTCTTCGTCACCGTTAATCTCAGATGAACAACGACAAGGGCTCTCTAAATTCGCTTCATCCATACGTATCTGGTCAAATGCGCTAATAGCCGCTCTTGGCAACGGCGCCGCATCACCTTGCAGCTCTCGCCAATACTCCGCGGGTGGTTTACCGAGCAAAATACAACGCTCCATCATATTGCGTAACTCACGAATATTACCTGGCCAATCATATACTTGCATCGCTTGAATATCTTCATGGGTCCAGCTCACCCCTTTCATGCCTAAGTCTTTGGCTAACTTTTGGGTAAAATGATGGGCTAATGTCGGAATATCTTCAATCCGATCCCGTAATGGCGGTACATCGACCGTTAATACATTTAAGCGATAATACAAATCTTGACGAAAACGGCCATCTTCCACATCCAATTTTAAATTACGATTGGTGGCGGCGACAATACGCACATCGACCGGGATCTCACGTTCACCACCAACCGGTCTAATCGCTTTTTGCTCTAATACCCGTAATAACGACGATTGCATGGCAAGTGGCATCTCACCAATTTCATCAAGGAATAAAGTACCCCCGTTGGCAACGCGAAATAACCCTTCGCGACTTTTTTTAGCCCCGGTAAACGCCCCCTGCATATGACCAAACAATTCACTTTCTAATAGATCCGGTGCAATCGAACCACAGTTTAACGGCACGAAAGGTCCATTACGCTGACTCAGTTGGTGTAATGCGCGCGCCACTAATTCTTTACCTGTCCCCGATTCACCTTCAATTAATACCGCGGCCATTGATGGGGCAATCTGGGTGATTAGCTTTTTCATTTGTAACGTTTTATCGGCATCGCCAATAATGTCGATAGGAAAGGTGCGTTCGATATCACGCTGCAGGGCAAAGTTTTGGCGTTCAACTAAGCGCCGTTCAATACAACGACTCACCGATTGCATCATTTGTTCGAGGTTGAACGGTTTTAAAATAAAGTCTGATGCGCCAGCGCGCAAGGCTTTGATCGCGGTATCTAAGTCCGCATAGCCAGTCATAAAGATCACATCACTGCGACGCGTTGCCGGATCCAAAGCCTCATGCCACTCAATTCCTGAACGTCCTGGTAAATTAATATCGACGATTAATAAATCAAAGTGACAACGTTTCCGGAGTTCCTCTGCTTCTTCGATACTGCCCGCGGTATCGACTTGGGCAAATTTCTTACTTAAGGCTTTTTTTAAAATGGCACGCATACCCGGTTCATCATCAACAACCAGTACCGATACCGCAGCCCAAGAATGAGGTGAAGAAAATTCAGACATAAATATAACTCACAACCATAATTTAAACGTTGCGACATTTTGTCCCAGCTCGGCGATTAAAGTCAAAATGATTTACTGGCTTTCCGGAACCCAGTTAAATTACATAATGTTTTATTGATTTAAATCAAGTTACTACATAAAAACAACAGGGGTTTTAACACGGTAGATGAGTTGGCACCTTATTTGCTTTGACACTAAGTGACTCTTTACATCACTTCACGTCAGGAAGACTTATGACTATAAAACCGATGACATGTATCCAAACATTACTTGCCTTAATCGCACTTGCAACAACCGCAGGGGTAAATGCAGCTGACGACATGAAGATCCGTTTGGCCACCACCACCAGTACTTATCATTCAGGACTGCTTGATTTCTTGTTACCTGAATTCAAAAAAGACACAGGTTATACGGTTGACGTACTTGCAGCTGGAACGGGTAAATCACTCCGCATGGGTCAAAATGGTGATGTTGATTTGGTGATGACTCACGCACCAAAATCAGAAGCGAAATTTGTTGAGGCCGGTTACGGTGTCCTGCCACGTCAACTCATGTATAACGATTTTGTCCTTGTTGGTCCCAAAGCCGATCCCGCAAAAATCAATGCCGATAAAGATATTGTGAAAGCATTCGCTGGCATCGCTACTTACAACGCTACCTTCATTTCCCGTGGTGATGATTCCGGCACCAACAAAAAAGAACTTGGCTTATGGGCACAAACTAAAATGGATCCAAATTTTGCTGGCTACAAAGCCGTAGGCCAAGGCATGGGACCAACGCTGAACATGGCATCGGAACTGCAAGCGTACACCTTAACTGATCGTGGTACTTGGCTTGCTTACCAAAATAAACTAGACCTTAAAATTGTTGTGCAAGGTGATAAGCGTTTATTTAACCCATACCAAGTGATCTTAGTTAACCCAAGCCGTTACCCGGGTATCAACTACCAAGGTGCTAAGATCTTCAGTGACTGGTTAGTCAATCCCAAAGCACAAACCATGATCAACAGTTATAAGCGTAACGGCGAGCAGCTATTTGTTGCCAATGCAAAATCGTAATTAATCCTTTAGCAACTTAGATACCTTATGGATATTTGGCAAACGACCCAAGACGCAGTACAACTTCTCTTCAGTGGCGATATGGCACTGTGGGGGATCGTCGGGGTATCATTTTCTGTGTCTTTGCTGGCAATAACGCTGGTATTAATACCAGCATTATTGATCGCCTTTGCCCTCGCCTACAGCAAATTTCCTGGGCGTTGGCTGTTACTGTCATTATTTAATACCTGTCAGTCCATTCCAACGGTGGTGATTGGCTTATTACTTTACATGATGCTGTCTCGAGCCGGTCCACTCGGTGACTGGCAGATGCTATTTACCCAAAAGGCCATGATCTTAGGACAAATGATAGTTTGTTTTCCGATTTTAGTGTCAATGATGCACGCCGCGTTTCAACACAGTGATCGCCGCGCTTGGGAAACGGCGCTGACATTAGGCGCAAGTCTACCTCGTGCCTTGTTAAGCTTAATGTGGGAATGTCGATTCCCGCTACTTGCTGCCATTATCGCGGCATTTAGCCGTATTATTACCGAAGTTGGTTGTTCAATGATGGTCGGTGGTAATATTTTAAATGCAACCCGTAATATTCCGACCGCAATCGCCTTAGAAAGCTCAAAAGGCGCGTTTGCACAAGGTGTTGCCCTAGGTATGGTCTTATTGATCTTGGCACTAGGACTTAATTTTTTATTATCGTTCGCCCGTGGTAAAGCCCACTTGCGTACCAACTAGGCTGAGGTATAGAGCATGTCGCAAATTACAATTCAAGCAGAAGATATCTCGATCCGCTTTAAAGATCGGCTGCTTTTTCACATACCTCACCTTAAATTCGGCCCACAAGAAGCGATTTACCTCACCGGTGCCAATGGCGTAGGTAAGACCACATTATTAAAAATATTATCCGGTTTACAACGCCCAACCACAGGTAAAGTTAACCTGCAGTGTAACAACTGGTTTGCCCGCTTATTTAAAAGTAATGCTAAAAATGGCGTTATCTATATGCATCAAACACCTTACATGTTTGATGCTAGCGTACTGGATAATGTCAGTTATGGTTTAAAATTCGCCATTAGAGGTCGCCAAGCACAACGAAGTGAAGCGATAACAGCCCTACGTATGGTAGGGTTAGAAACTCTCGCTAATGAACATATTTCGGTATTATCAGGTGGTGAGCGCCAACGCGTGGCAATGGCAAGAGCATGGGTACTGAAACCAAGCGTGCTATTAATGGACGAATCGAGTGCCAGCATGGATACAGAATCCATCGAACGCCAGGTGATACTCGCTAAAGATTTGCTCGAACGTGGATCAACCTTGGTGATCACCAGCCACCAGCAAAATGCACTTACCGCACTTTGTCGCCGTCAGTGGTGTATTAGCAATAGCAAATTAATCGAACGAGCAGATCTACAGCTCATTAACAAAGATAAGGACAATTATGCCTTCGGCTGAACAAACAAGTTGGGTAATTTTAGCAGGCGGACAAGCCAGCCGCATGGGCGGAGATGACAAGGGCTTAGTCACATTAGCCGGCAAAGCCATGATTGAGCATGTCATCGATACCCTGTCGCCACAAACCAACAAGATCGCTATTAACGCCAATCGAAATCAAGATACCTATAGCCAATACGGCGATGTATTCGGCGATCAATTACAGGGTTATCAAGGGCCTCTCGGCGGTATGCATGCTGCAATATTACATTTAAACGATGCTGAGTGGATTGGCTTTGTACCCTGTGATTGTCCACAATTACCCAGCGATTTAGTCACCCGAATGGCGGCAGCTTGTGCAGCCGATACCGATATTGTGGTGGCCCATGATGGCGAACATATTCAGCCAGTAGTCACGCTATTACATCGTCGTATTTTACCGAAACTCGAAGCATTTTTGGACAACGGTGACCGCAAGATCATTCTGTTATACCGTCAATGCAACATGCTCACGGTAGATTTTAGCGACCAGCCGAACGCATTTGTAAACTTAAATACCCCCGCAGAACTGCAACAATTTGGACAAACAAAATGAGTAAAATCTACGCGTCACTCCCTTTACTTGGCTTTGCTGCATTCAGTGGTACCGGCAAAACCACCCTGCTTGAAGCCATACTACCCAAGTTAGTGACGCGTGGTCTCCGTGTTGCCGTGATCAAACATGCGCATCATGATTTTGATATCGACCAACCGGGCAAAGACAGCTACCGCCTGCGTAAAGCGGGTGCTAGCCAGATGTTAATTTCATCCCGTTGTCGCCGCGCCTTAGTCACGGAAACACCTGATGAAGAAGCGACACTGCCGCACTTGATCGCCCAGTTAGATCAAACTCAACTCGACCTGATCCTGGTTGAAGGTTTTAAGAAACTCAGTTTCCCGAAAATTGAATTACACCGTGCAGAAGTGGGCAAACCTTGGTTACACCCAACAGACAATAATATTATTGCCGTTGCAGCCAATGTGTCAGTTCCCGCATCAGAGTCAGCACAACAGTCATTACCACTGCTCGATATTAACAACCTTGAGCAGATCACTGATTTTGTTGTGAGTTTTATTCAAGGTGAAGTCAATGCGACCAAACCTGAACAGCCACAAGGATTACAATGTGGCGACTTAACACCACAAGGTATGTTATCTGTCGCAGAAGGACGGGAGCGTATTCTTGGTCATATTGTACCACTTACACAATCACAGACTGTTGATTTAAAAACAGCTTTGGGTCAAATTGTCGCACATGACGTACTTTCGCCAGTAAATGTGCCACAACATACTAATTCAGCAATGGATGGTTATGCGATCCGTGGTGATGATTTAGCGTGTGACAGCTATGAGGTTGTCGCCCATGTGATGGCAGGACACAGTTATAACTTGCCACTTGAAAAAGGCCAAGCAGTACGGATCATGACTGGTGCAGCGGTTCCTGAATGTGCCGATACAGTGGTCATGCGCGAGCAAGCTGAACAAGTCGACAACACCGTTCGTTTTGATCTGAGCATGGCAGCTATCCACCCTGGTCAGAATGTCCGTCAAGCGGGTGAAGATTTAGCATTAGGCCAAACAGCCGTAGCCGCAGGTAGCAAGATCACGGCACCAGAATTAGGCATGATAGCCTCTCTCGGCATTAACCAAGTGACCGTTAAAAAGCCAGTACGTGTTGCTATCTTTTCAACTGGTGATGAAGTACAGCATCCCGGTGAAGTACAACAGAATAACTGCATTTACGATTCTAACCGTTACACCTTACATGCGATGCTAACGCAAGCGGGCTGTGAAGTGATTGATTTAGGCATTATCGAAGACAGCGAAGCCGCATTAGCAGCGACATTACAGCAAGGCAGTGACCAAGCGGATTTGATCTTGTCATCCGGCGGTGTTTCGGTTGGTGATGCCGATTACATCAAAACCGTGTTGGACAAACTGGGACAAATCAACTTCTGGCGCATCAACATGCGTCCGGGTCGTCCGTTAGCATTTGGCCAAATTAACGATACGCCATTTTTTGGTTTACCGGGTAATCCCGTTGCGGTAATGGTGGTGTTTTTACAATTTGTTGAACCTGCGATCCGCAAACTGCAAGGCATCACAGATTGGCAGCCACAAGTATTCAATGCCATTGCCACAGAACGTTTCCGCTCTCGTCCTCATCGTACTGAGTATACCCGTGGTATTTTTAGTTTTGATGCTAACGGTCGTTTAATCGTGAAAAGTACCGGGCAACAAGGCTCAGGTATCTTGCGCTCGATGAGTGAAGCAAATTGTTTAGTTGAAGTATTACCTGAACAGGCTAATGCAGAAATTGGCGATCTAGTTCACATTATTCCCCTACAAGGACGTATTTAATCAATTAGTTGTCGCCTGAAACGGCTAACTAATAACGCCAAGGGTAGCCTAATTAATTCACGCAGCCCTTTTACTTTCATCATGTTACGCTATGCTGAACAGCATAAGTCACTTTCATTCCCCAACGCCAATAACAGCATAACCCAAGATACGGCAAATACCCCGTTTGTGATACAGTTCAAAAAATGGTACTGTCGTCGCAAGATTTAGGTATCATTCACTAAACGAACACATTAATCCCCACAGCACATAATCTTACCCGATTCCTCATGGATGAAGCCGGCAGACTTTACGCGTCATTACAACAATGGCCCGAACAGCAATCCATCACGCTTGCAGTACATTGAATGATATAACGTGATGAACTCCCTGATCCGTATAGACGCATGAGTAATTTTTGTCGTCGCTTTTAAAAACCTGCAATCAAAGGACACAAATAAGCATACGAATATGACGATGAAGAGATCGCAGATAAAAATACTGCTCATCGTATAGCGGCGATAGGTTTCATAACTCAACGGATGAAAAGAGATAATTAAATTCTGAGTTTTATGCTCAAGATAGTAAATGGAAAATTATTTAATTTAAAATTATAAAAAGGACAATAATTAAATGCTTTTGAAAAAATTAGTGTATGGAAGTTTATTCGTCACATGTATGCTCTCCTCAGCAGCCTATGCAGAAACACTGAAAACGCCACATCAATTAGAATGGCGAGGACAGGAATCACTTGATCCAATTTCATCAACACGCTTTTATTACCCTACCCAAATGTTATATAGCCGCCTAGTAAGACAAGATGAAACAGGCGCACCATCTCCAGAACTAGCAACCAAATGGACTGCGAATGAAACAGCCACTGAATGGACGTTTGATTTACGCGAAAATGTAAAATTTCATAATGGTCAAGTACTCACGTCTGCCGATGTTGTAGCGACAATAGACCGAATTCTTGATGTTAAACGCGATGCACCTGTCCGCTCAGTACTGTCAATAATCCAAGAAGCAAAAGCCATAAATGATTATAAAGTTCTGTTTACGCTGAATAAAGCGCATTCTGACTTCCCAATTTTATTAATGGATTATCGCGTAAAAATATTACCAGCAAAGGTTGATCAAGATAAATCTCTCGTCGGTATCGGAACGGGACCATTTAAACTTGAGAATCTTAATATTGAAGGCACAACCAACCTTATTGCCTATAATGAATACTGGGAAGGCAAGCCGAAACTTGACGGTATTGATTTAATCGCAATTGCTGATGATTCAGCGAGAGTACAAGCCCTGCTTGCGCGACAAATCGACTGGATTGGTTGGTCTGGTGTAACATCGCAACAACTGCCTTTATTTCAATATAACAGCATGTTTAAGGTCGATTCTATTGCGACCGGCGAATGGCGTGGCATTATATTTAAAAATGACGTAGCGCCATTTACCGATCCAAAAGTACGTAAAGCAATGCGCATGGTTGCTGACCGCGAAGAAATGGCCAGACTTATACTAGGTGGCGATGGCGGAGCAACTAGCTGCGACACACCAGTATGGAAAGGCGATCAATATCGAATGGAAATAGAGTGTAACCAAGATATCGAAGGCGCTAAAAAATTATTAGCCGAAGCAGGTTTTCCTGATGGTATCGATATCGATCTTTATACTAGTAACACCGATACCTACTTCCGACCTTTAGTTGAAATCTACCAACGTCAAGCCGCCAAAGCCAACATTCGTGTGCATATAAAAATGACCCCGTCTGACAGTTATTGGAATGACGTCTGGATGAAAAAATCTGCATTTACTACAGTGTGGGGACAGCGACCAACCGATCAAATACTTAATGAAGCCTATCGTGGCGGCGCGTCATGGAATGAATCGGTTTGGAATAACACCGAGTTTGATCAATTATTAGATACAGCGCGTCTAACGTTAGACTTTAATTCTCGTAAGAAGCTGTATATCGATGCTCAAAAAATGCTATGGGAAGAGGGTGGTAGCTTAATTCCATTCCACTTGCGCAATCATCGAGTAACAATGAAAAATGTAACGATCCCTGCTGTGGACGATTTTTCAATTCGATGGGACCTTGTCACTAAAGATTAATTTATAACAATACAGTTAGATTTTAACGGCATAAAAGTAGAGTTAAAATTCTATTTTTATGCTTTTATTCGTTATAAATTTTAACTTACGTATATCTGTATTTATACCCCAACTACTTCAATATGCAATATCAACTAACCTCCCGTAGGGCAAGCAGAAATAAGGCATCTTCGGGATAATGAAGTAGCTTGGGTATATACCTTTAATATAATGAGGACTTTCATGTTTACCATGATTTATAAACGCCTTTTCACCGCAATGTTTTCGCTTATGATTGTGGGTGTTTTGGTTTTTTTTGTTACTGAATCATTACCCGGTGACTTTTGTACTAGTTATCTAGGACAAAATGCCAGCGGCACTCGATTAGAACAATGTCGCATCGACAATAATTTAAATGCCCCTTTAATTGAACGTTTTGCGCTTTGGTCCGAAAATATTGTTAATGGCAATTTGGGCACATCGTTAAAACGTCAAAAGCCCGTTAGTGACATACTTATTCCTCGATTAGAAAACACCTTGATTCTTGGTGGCATCGCAGCCTCGATAGGGATACCAATCGCCATTCTGCTTGGCTGTATCGCCGGCCTTCGAGTCAATAGAAAATCAGACCACATTATCTCAATGGCTTCCCTTTTCACCATGACTGTGCCTGAATTTGTAACCGCCACCCTATTAACGCTGGTATTTAGTATCTGGCTACCCTGGTTTCCAGCCGTGACGTTAATCGGAGACAGTGCTTCGTTTTCTGAATTACTGCCAAACTTAGTACTACCAGCCATTACCCTGTCGATGGTCATGATTGCCCATATATTACGTATGGTGCGCGCATGTATGATCACCGTGATGAATTCAGATTATATTAAAATGTGTCACTTAAAAGGCATGCCTTATTGGCATATCGTTTTTTATCATGCACTGCCTAATGCCCTGCTTCCGGCTATTAACATTATCGCGCTTACTATTGCCTGGCTACTTGGTGGTGTTGTTATCATCGAACAAGTATTCAACTACCCTGGTATTGGCAGTCTGATGATTGCAGCTATTTACGATAGAGACCTCCCGGTCGTTCAAGGTATTGCCATCGCTTTAGCGGTTATTTATATTTTGGTTAACCTTTGTGCAGATCTGCTAACCGGTGTTCTTAATCCCAAACTTCGCACACTGCAAGGATATTAAAATGAGTCAGATTAAATTGTTTATGGACTTTTTTAAACAACTTAGCGCAACACCATCCGCTAAAGTTGGTTTAATCTTATTCATTTCCCATATTATATTAGCTTGTTTTGCTACCTATATCATTCCCTATGATTATGGACAAACCGACAGCTTTAATATTCTTAAGGGTCCAAGCCTGGAACACTGGTTCGGCACCGACCAATTAGGCCGAGATATCTTAAGCCGTACCATTATGGGTGGCAGAGCAGCGCTAATGATTACCTTTGCGGGGAGTTTCATCGCCATACTATGGGGCAGCTGCTTAGGCATTATTACCGGTTTTGTAGGCGGACGTTTTGATGAAGTCGTCATGCGTTTCATCGATGCGTTATTATCAATTCCCTGGATCCTATTTTTGCTGCTGATCATCAGTGTGATTGGACAGAGCGATGCGACATTAATTTTAACCTTAGGCTTTTTCTACGGTATTGCAGTGATAAGAGTTGTTAGGGGTGCCACCCTTGACGTTATTACTCATGACTATATTTTAGCCGCACGCTTACGCGGAGAACGCACCAGTTCTATCATTCGCTATGAAATTTTGCCTAATATCATGAATGTTATCTTAGTGGATGGCGCGATGCGTTGGTCATGGATGTTACTTATTTTCAGTTCTTTATCTTTCTTAGGCTTTGGCGTTAACCCGCCGACGCCAGATTGGGGCTTGATGATCGCAGATACGCGAGGATTCATGTCTGTCGCACCTTGGGCTACCCTTGCACCGTTAATCGCTTTAAGCTCACTTATATTTTCAATCAATATTATTTCAGACGCCTTATCAAAAGTGGTTGGTCTAAATCGTGATAACAGCTCGCCAGTATAAGGAGAAAAAGATGAATCATATAATCGAAGTTTCAAATCTAAATTTGGGATTCAACAACAAATCAGGTGATTTTTGTCATATTCTCAAAGATGTCAATCTCCAAGTTAAGCCCAAAGATATTATCGGTCTGGTGGGTGAATCTGGCTCAGGAAAAAGCACCTTAGCCCTGGCTTTAATGGGATACACCAACGACGGTTGTTTTATTAAATCTGGCGCTATCCATTTTGATAATAAAGACATCGTACAGCTACCCATCGAAGCGTTATCCGCAATCCGAGGTAGCCAGATCGCATTAATACCTCAAAATGCAGGACAAGCATTAACGCCAACCATGAAAGTGGGTCCGCAAATACAAGAAGTATTACAATTTCATAGTGATATTGACAAAGAAAATTATAAATCTAGAGTCATTGAGCTATTAAACGATGTTAAATTACCGGATCCAGAACAAATATTTTCACGTTATCCACACCAACTTTCAGGCGGTCAACAACAACGTGTAGCAATTGCGATGGCGTTAGCGGTCAAACCTGAGCTACTCATTTTAGATGAGCCAACAACAGGCCTTGATGCGACCACTCAGGTCCATATTCTGGATTTATTAAAAGCATTGATCCATAAACATAACGTGGCGATGGTTTTTGTAAGCCATGATTTTGGTGCGGTGTCTCGACTGTGCAATAAAGTATGTGTGATGTATAAAGGCGAGATAGTAGAACACGGTGACATCAAAAAAGTATTATTAGAGCCTGAACATAGCTACACCCAAGCGTTGCTAAAAGCAGTGCCGGTTATTGGTAAAAATCAAAAAAACACCCAGCCAGTAACGCCGCAAGATGAGGTGGAAAAAGAAACCAGCATCTCGTTAACGGATCTGAAAATATCCTATCACCGTAACACGTTATGGCAATCAATAACCCGACAACTAGAGCCTGAAGCCACCGTCGACAATATCAATTTAACGTTAAAGAAAGGTGAAACACTGGCCTTGATTGGTGAGTCTGGTAGTGGTAAATCGACCATTCTTAAAACCATTGCAGGATTAAACAAAGCCAACGGTGGTGAAATAATCTTTAATGGCAAACCATTAGAGATCCTGGAAAAACGCAGCAAAAAACAGAAAAAACAGATCCAAATGATATTTCAAAACCCGGATGCTTCGTTAAACCCCAAGCAAACGATTTTGCAGATTTTATCTAAACCATTACAACTCTATTTTAATATGAATAGCGCTCAATGCCATGAAAGAGCAAAAGAATTATTGATACAAGTACACCTCAATCCAGACTATCTGTATCGCAACCCAACCATGCTGTCTGGTGGTGAAAAACAACGTGTGGCAATAGCAAGAGCCTTTGCATCCGAGCCCGAGTTATTGCTTTGTGATGAGATAACCTCAGCGTTAGATGTAACCGTGCAAGCTACCGTATTGACATTACTCAAAGAGCTGCAACTAAAATTCAATACCAGTTATATTTTTATCGCGCATGATTTAGCGATTGTCGAGTCGATTGCAGATCAAATTGCCATACTGAACAACGGTCGAATTTGTGAAGTCGGTGAAACCAAGTCAGTATTTGCCAATCCAACTCATCCATACACAAAAACCTTATTAAACTCAGTTCTAAAACCAGAAATAAATATGTGATCTGAACTAAGAACCGCTTAATAGTTCTCCTTCTAAATCAGCAGGCTGGTTTAGAAGGAGAATACCTCATTAAGCGAGAGTCCTAATGCTCAGTTTTGGTGTTCTTTTTGTATTCTGGGTCCGTGACTACTGCAGTTCTCGATTGATTCTCTGGTAAGCCTTTTACTTTTTCATACCAAATATCATGGTGCTCTTTCGCCCATGTTTCATCTACTTCGCCTGTCACCATACCTTCTAGCGACGCTTCGATACCCACTAGACCCACATAAATATGGAACACAAAACCACAGATCAATACTAACGATGCCAGCATATGCACTAAGTTCGATAACTCCATATCACGGCGGGTTTGTCCGAAGAGAGGGAAATCGAGAATAAAGCCACTAAAGATAATGAACACACCACAAAATATCAGTAACCAAAACAGTGCTTTTTCACCACCATTCGAGAAATCAGCGGATGGGTGTGTGCCTTTGTGTTTACCAACCATACCGCCCATTTTCATGAACCAGTTAATATCGACTTTGGTGAACAGACTCTTACGCCACCATTTGATCATCACCGTAAACAGTAAGATAGCAAATAAGGGACCCACATAGTTATGGAACTGTTTCACGCCATAAATAATCATCGCCCAAATATCACGGGAGATCACTGGTTTCAGGAAGTGCTTACCATAAACCAACATTAAGCCGGTAAACGCCAAGCTTAAAAACGTAAACGCCATGCTCCAATGCAAAGTACGATCGACCAAACTCCAGCGTTTAATCTTACGGCCGGTTTTGGCTTTACTTAATCTTAGCGGGCCAATCGTAAAGTACGCTAATACCACTAAACCAATGCTGCCAAAAATAGCGAGTGCCCCTAATGGCGACATCCACTTCTCTTTCAGAATAAACCAAGCTTGCCCCGGCACACTGATCAACACACCGTGTTCTGGTGATTTTGATGTGGTATAGCCCTCTTGACCATCTCGTACTGCACGCCAATAATCAGCACCAGCAAAGCCAGCCAGTTCACCTTTTACCGATGACTCGCCTAAACGGTCACTGCGAGTCTTGTTATCTGCTGTTTCATTCGCAAATGCTGACAAGGTAAAGCTCAGCATTAATACACTCACTAACAGAGTGAACCAACGTTGAATTCGCTTAGTCATTAAATCTCCTCACTGTATCTAAACAACAGCGCTAATAGGGAGCAGCTTTATCGCCAAAGTCGCTCACCCATGTTTATGTTAGTTATTACAATTATCCGTTAATTCTGTGCCCATTAACGATGAGGGAACACAGACTTTATACATGGCTAATCACTTAGCCATGCATAAAAATTAACTGCTTTGGGGTTTACTCGCGTCATAAGCAAGGTCGTCAGTGCTTGCCCAGCCCGCATTTTTCGCACCGCGTGCAACAACACGTTCCGCATAAATATCAGAGATTTTTGCAGCATCACCAGCAAGCAAGGCTTTAGTCGAACAAAGCGATGCACACATAGGTAATTTACCTTCAGCGATACGATTCGAGCCGTATTTTTTCTTCTCTTCTTCAGAACCATTTTCTACATTCGGTCCACCAGCACAGAAAGTACATTTGTCCATCTTGCCACGTTCAGCAAAGGCATCTTGTTTTGGAAATTGTGGCGCGCCAAATGGGCAGGCAAACAAACAATAACCACAACCGATACACAGGTCTTTGTCGTGCAGCACAATGCCATCTTCGGTGCGTTCAAAACAATCTGCAGGACAGACCGCCATACACGGTGCATCAGTACAATGCATACAGGCAACAGAGATTGAGCTTTCACCCGGCTCACCGTCGTTTAAGGTAACTACGCGGCGGCGTTGGATACCCCATTGTAGTGCATCATCATTTTCATTCTTACATGCGGTGACACAACCATTGCATTCAATACAACGTTTCGAGTCACACAGAAATTTCATACTCGCCATTTGAATGACTCCTTACGCTTTGGTAATTTTACAGAGGGTTACTTTAGTTTCCTGCATTTGTGTTACCGGATCATAACCATAGGTTGTGGCAATGTTTGCCGATTCGCCCGATACATACGGGGTTGAACCTGCTGGGTAGTTACCACGTAAATCTTCACCTTGGAAATAACCACCAAAGTGGAACGGGAGAAATGCCAGTCCCGGTTTAACGCGGCGGGTAACCATAGCTTTAACGTGGATACGGCCTTTTTCAGCACCTTCAACCCACACCATTTCACCATCTCTGAAACCTAAATCGTTGGCATCTTTCGGGTTAACTTCAACAAACATTTCTTGTTGTAATTCAGCTAACCATGGGTTTGAACGGGTTTCATCACCACCACCTTCATACTCAACCAAACGCCCAGACGTAAGCACGATCGGGTATTCACCTGATACGTCTTTGTCTTGGATTGATTTGTATAATGTTGGCAGACGGAACATCGCTTCACTGTCATTCCAGGTAGGGTAATCAGCCACCAGATCACGGCGTGGTGTATAAAGCGGTTCACGATGAAGCGGCACAGCATCTGGGAAGGTCCAGACCACAGCACGCGCTTTCGCATTACCGTAAGGGATACAACCGTGTTTGATTGCCACACGTTGAATACCGCCCGAGACGTCAGTTTTCCAGTTTTTACCTGCTGCTTTCACTTTCTCGTCAGCCGTCAGTTCATCCCACCAGCCAAGTTGCTTAAGTAGTTTGTCACTGAACTCAGGGAAGCCACCTTCTAGCTCACAATCTTTTGAATAACTGTCGACCGCTAATAAGCTTTCACCATTACGTTCAACACCAAAGCGGGCACGGAAGTTACCGCCACCTAATGCAACAGGCTTCGATGTATCATAAAGAATATGGGTACCCGGATGTTTCATTTCTGGCGTGCCCCAACATGGCCAAGGTAGACCGTAAGTCTCACCATGAGCAACACCACCTTCAGCTTCGAGGGTGGTTTTGTGGAATGTATGCCAATTTTTCTGATGGGCTTTTAGACGTTCAGGACTTTGACCTGTGTAGCCAATGGTCCACATACCTTTGTTGAATTCACGGGTAATGTCTTCAATCACCGGTTGGTTGTTCTTCACCTCAATATGCTTGAACAATTGCTCCGCTAAACCAAGCTTCTTAGCGAGTAAATACATGATCTCGTGATCAGGTTTAGACTCAAACAGCGGTTCAATTACCTTATCACGCCATTGAATTGAACGGTTGGTCGCGGTGACTGAACCTGTGGTTTCAAATTGTGTTGTCGCTGGTAGTAAATAAACATTGTCAGTACGACCGTTCATGACCGCTGCGACACCTGGATACGGGTCAACAATCACCATCATGTCCAGTTTACCCATCGCCGTGCGCATTTCTGGGCCACGGGTTTGAGAGTTAACCGCATGACCCCAATAGAACATGGCGCGGATATTATCGTTCTGCTCGATGTTGTCTTTATTTTCTAATACCCCATCAATCCAACGGGATACCGGAATGCCCGCGTGGTTCATTGGTTTTTTACCGCGGTAAGCATTTTGATCAAAACGGTTTTTCAACCATTCATAATCCACATCCCAAACGCCAGCCCAATGTTTCCATGCGCCTTCAGAAAGACCGTAATAACCCGGTAAGTTATCTGCTAATACACCAAAGTCAGTCGCACCCTGTACGTTATCGTGACCACGGAAAATATTGGCACCACCACCCGACTTGCCGATGTTGCCTAATGCCAGTTCCAGAATACAATAAGCACGGGTATTGTTATTACCTGTAGTATGCTGGGTACCACCCATGCACCAAACAACACAACCTGGACGGTGTTCAGAAAGCAGTTTCGCTGTTTCATAAACATCTGCTTCAGATACGCCAGATACGCGTTCTACTTCTGCAGGTGTCCATTTAGCGACTTCAGCACGCACGTCTTCCATGCCGTAAACTCGTTGGCGAATAAACTCTTTATCTTCCCAACCGTTTTTAAATACGTGGTATAACACTCCCCAAACAAACGCAACGTCAGACCCCGGACGTAAAGACACATAGTGATCGGCTTTTGCCGCAGTACGGGTACGACGTGGATCAGCAACAATAATTTTACAGTTGTTTTTTTCTTTGGCGATAAGGATATGCTGCATCGCAACGGGATGCGCTTCCGCAGGGTTTGAGCCGATAAACAAGATTGATTTACAATTCTGCATATCATTTAGCGAATTGGTCATCGCGCCATAACCCCAGGTATTGGCGACACCTGCTACTGTAGTAGAGTGACAAATACGAGCTTGGTGATCGACATTATTGGTGCCCCACATCGATACCATTTTACGGAACAAATACGCTTGTTCATTGTTATGTTTTGCCGAGCCTAACCAGTAAACAGAATCAGGACCCGATTCTTCACGGATCTTAAGTACTTGCTGGCTGACTTCTTCAAGCGCCGTTTCCCAGCTCATTTTTATCCATTTACCGTTAACCAGTTTCATTGGATATTTAAGACGTTTAGCACCATGTCCGTGTTCACGTAGTGCAGCCCCTTTAGCACAGTGTCCCCCCGCATTAAACGGGTGATCGAATGCCGGTTCTTGACCTGTCCATACACCTTCTTGTACTTCGGCATAAATGCCGCAGCCCACTGAGCAGTGAGAACAAATCGTCCGTTTAATTTCAACCGGTGATTCTAGATCGACAGATTTCGCTTGTGCTTTTTTCATCATGCCCGGTGCGAACATGCCTACACCGACAGCACCACCAGCGGCAGCAATTGAAGAGTTACGTATAAACGCACGGCGCGAAATACCCAGTTGTTTTTCGTCCTTGTTGACCGTATCGGAACGTTTAGTTAATTTCATTTAAAGCTCCGTTTATAGAGAATCGTAGTAATCACGAATGTGTTGGGTTTCATGGTAACCTGTTGTCTTTTCTTGCTTAGCGTTCGTATCTTGCGTGTCGACAGATGCAATCGCAGAGGTAGAGACTCCTGTTGCAATCACACCTACGGTGACACCTAAACCAATATTCTTTAACAATTGGCGGCGGTTTTCATCCAGCTTATTTTGTTTACTCATCCAGTTTGATCCTCTATCGTTATTATTTTTTTACGTCGATAAAACGTATTTTTTCAATGCTTAAAAATTGCCAAGCGAGCTCGGCGACGGCGCTATAAAACACTGCGTTTTTCGCTACCTTTAAATCCTGACAAAAACGCTCAAACCAAGTATCGATATGGCGATTAAAAAATTCGGCTTGTACCTTGTGATCACTTTCTGCGACGAGCATCGTCATCACTTCGAGCAATGCCGCAATATGATCTTCTGGTTCTTTCACGTCTTCATCGCGTTGAAAGCCCAGCTTTTTCAAATCATGGCGTAAATGCGCTAATGGCATTTCCATTAATGAACCGGTGAGGAACCAAGAAGCAAACGGTACGATCTCACCATGGCCAATACCAATAAACAGATCTTGATATTCATCTTCCACCGCGGTTAATAAGGTCTTTTGAGACGCGAGTTTTAATAACGGCCAAGCCGCTGACATACCCGTGGTTTGAATGAGCTCGTTCGGGGCATCCACATCTAAATTAGCTAACCAATCAATCACGTCAGCCTCGGGTGCCTTACGTAATAGATGAGCAAGTAAACTATAGATATCGATACGTAATTTTGTTTCTTCAGCAACTGGCTGTGACATGTATTGTGTTTCCATCATTTCGTTTTACACTCGCAACTGACTGGTTGGATCATCTGCCATGTCAGAAAAAATATCGCGTACACGACAGTCTTCACACATAGATAAACGGCGAATAGCATCCCCCTGAAATTGGGAATGTCCTTGTAATTTTTCGGTCAACATTTTAATCATCGACGCTGGCGCAAATGCTTTACCGCAACTTAAACAGCAAGCAGGCTCTTCTTCATGGATCATCACCGCAGTTTGGCGGCTTTCAGTATCCCAGTTAACACCCGGTTTAAGCGTGAGCACTTGCTCTGGGCAAGCTTTTTCACATAAACCACATTGCACGCAATCTTGCTCTTTAAACTGCAAACCTGGACGACCGCCCACTGCATGTAATGCGCGGGTTGGGCATACCGCCACACAACCCATACATAGTGTGCAATCATCTGTTTTACATTCAACACTACCGTAAGGTGCATTTTCAGGTACGTCAGACTGTGTCGGTTTAACTGTGCTTTGTGCATGCAATCTATCTAATGCACTAAACAGTTTTTCACGCTTAGTCCCTGATAATTGCTCGGCCAATACACCGCTCTCCATCACGGCGATCTTGTTATCTGCCACAGCCAATAAAGACTCAGGGAAGCCCACAAAATCAGCATCCAGATCGAACAAGCAAATACGACTTGGTGCAAAACCCAGTTCAGTTAAAAAGTTTTGCGCGATGATTAATTCATCATTTAATACCCGGTCAATCGTCACTGGCATATAGGCTATATTCGTTGCGAGCAGTACTTGATGTGCACCATAAACCAGCGCACTAAACCAGGTATCTACACCTATAGTCGCTAACTCTTCCAATGCAATCGGGATCACATTCGATGGTAATGACGGTAATTTCGCTGCGACAGTCTCTTCATCTCGATTACCAAAGAATAAGATCGTTGGCTTAACACCACCCGCCATTTGATAACTGTTTAATAAGCGATAGATAAAGTTCTGGGTTTTCTCGGGTTCAGGTAATGCGTAGGTAATTGCTTCTGTCGGACACGCGGTGGCGCATGTGCCAACGCCCTGACATAAGAACGGGTTTATCTCGATCGCATGACCATTACTTGATAACGCACCGGCAGGACACGCATCAACACAACGTGTACAACCGCTCACACCACGGGATGAATGGGCACAAATGTCATTGTTTAAACGGAAATATTTTGGCTTATCAAAGGTACCAAGCATCTCAGGCAAGGTTTCAATCACATCTGCAATCGCCGCTTTACCGCTGCCGACAGGGTAATAACCTGGTGCCGGGATCTCGGTATTGACGATACTCTCGGCGCTCATATCAACTACTAAATCAAAGCTGTCACCACCAATCGTGACTTCCGCGAGATTGGTATAGGTATTCAGCAAGCTACCCGCTACCCGGCAATTCACTTCGAACGCGCCAAGGTAGCCTTTGATCGTGACGTCATGACTAAAAAATACCTTGCTATCCTTGCTCGCTGGCACTGTCTCTGCTGCTGCTGATGTCGCCAGCAGTGTCACCGAGTTAAGCGTGGCAAATTGCGGCGCTAATGCAGTGATCGTATCGTATGCACCAATGATCAATAAATTCCCGCGGCTCTCGTAAGAAACCGTTGGCGGGATCAAGTTCGATAATTCAACCGTACCAGCGATTGCACTTAAGCGTGCTTGACCATTGCTATCTGTAAATGTTTCTAGAATACTTTTTAACATTGCTATTCCTGTATACTCGTCACCGCAAAAATAGGTGCCGATTAAACTGCGAGTTGAGTGCCCGCTGCTCTGTCTGCCGTACGATTTTTACCGTACTTTATGCTGTAGCTAATAGAGCAATAACCGAACCAACTTTTAACGGAAAAAAATGACCTATAAAGAGCTAAAGTCAGATAAGGACCATTGCGGTATTTCCAACTGAGACATTTTGTCGCTACAAATAATCACACCTGTATCAAATTGTCCCGATTAAAATAAGGGTTATTAATCCCTTTATGTCTCACCTTGCTGAATAGTCTTGTGATGTGGTTCATCGCAGCCTAGCGATAATGCGAAATTCTCCGTGATGGCTTCAACAGTTTCATCTTCAACAGCTGACATTTCTACTTCTTGTATTTGTTCAAGGTTGGGGTCTTCTACTAACTCCGTTTCTTGCTCAGGCTCTTTTAATACTGTCTTAACCCAACCACGTAGCTGCTTGGCGATACTATCGTCGAGTTTGGGGATATTAGAAAAGTCTTCAGTGTGATCGTCCATATCACTGATATAGTTGAACTCATCGGAATGAAACAATTTAGCTAGTGCGGCTTTTTTTACTGACTTATCAACCCCCTGCTTTAGAAATGAAGCGACGCCACTATCAAATGTCACGCTGTCGACATCAGTAATTGTTAATACCTCATCACTGCTGTTATCTGCAATACCGTTCTGCTTATCTACAACACTATCTACTGCACTATCTACCGCATCATCGACAACGTCATGCGTCACTTCATCCGGCGTAACGACTTGGTTATGTTCGGCGTTAACCTCATGAACTTGTTCAACAACTTGCTCAGATCCGGGTAATGCTGCAACGGCTGCATTCGTTGCCGATAACGTTGCATCTGTCTTGTCTTTAGCCGTCAGAGAGCGACTCGACCAACGTTGAAAAAAGTTAGTTGCCACTTGAACGTCCTTTTTTATCTTTATAACGTTTCTTTTTAAATTCAATCAGTTCGCCATGACGTCCAATGAATGCTTCCATCCAAGCCTGTACCGGTAATGGCAGTTGAATATGCAAAACTTGATAGTCACCATCCATGTAACTGCTGGCGACACTTTGCGCAACAGTGATAAGTAACGGCGATAACTGCTCATTATGTTCTTCACAAACAATAAACAGATGCGGGTCTTGTGAGCTGAGATTAAAACGATAATCTGTGCGTTCATCGCGGTATAACGTTAATACACGCTCATAACAGGTGCCGATGTTGGCATCTTCTGGCGTGTGGTGGTGGTGGTCATATAATTCGACATTATCAATAGACCAAGACAAAGTCGTCCAGCGTCCAATTTGCTTTTCTTCAGAGCGAAGACGAAACCTGATTGGCCAACTTGACTCGTCTTTTTCTAAGCGCTTATGTTCATCAATTTGTTGCACACATGCTCCTTTATTCTATTTTTATAATTATTTAGTATTGGTATAATTTCTTCTATAACTCCCCCTTATCAGCAAAATTTGGACCAAGTCCAAAATAAGTGACAAATAAAAGGGTTGTACCCAAGTTACTTCAAGATGTTTGGGTATAAGTTGGAATGAACTTTGCTTACCTCTTGATAGATATATAAACCAGCAGGACTTTCGGATGCCGCAATTACCAAAAATAATTAGAACTAATTCTTCAGTTGAGCACACCATGACCGTCGACATCATGGATGAATATGGCGATACCATGACCAAAGAGATCGCCTGTGAACATCCGTTAACGATTTATTTAAACTGGGTAGAAATCGTCACCGTGATGACGCTCGGAGTCCGCCCTGCCGACCTCGTGCTTGGATATTTAAAAAACCAAGGTTTCATTGAAGACATTGCCGCAATTGAATCAGTGATTATTGATTGGGATACAAATTCTGCAGCCGTGATCACCCGTGAAAGTACCGATGGTTTAGCAGATAAGTTATCGAAAAAAACCGTTACCTCAGGCTGTGGTCAAGGCACCATGTTTGGCAATGTGATGAAGAAATTAGAAGGTATCACGCTGCCACAACCTAAACTGCGCCAATCAAAGCTGTATGCTTTGTTAGAAGCATTAACTCACCACAACGCAACTTATAAAGCGGCCGGTGCAGTACATGGCTGTGCAGTGTGTAAAGACACGGCGATTTTATCGTTTGTCGAAGATGTAGGTCGTCACAATGCCGTTGATACCTTGGCTGGAGAGATGTGGTTAAAAGGTCAAACAGGTGAAGATAAGATCTTTTATACCACGGGTCGCCTCACGTCTGAGATGGTGATCAAAGTAGCGCAAATGGGTATTCCGGTATTACTATCTCGCTCGGGTGCGACACAAATGGGTTACGACTTAGCGAAGCAACTGGGTATTACCATGGTTGCTCGCGCTAAAGGCAATCGCTTTCAAGTATATAACGGTATGGCGAACTTGATCTTAGATGTCAAAGGCCCTGACGCAGAAGCGCTAGCACAAGAACAGGAACAGGAACAATCATCAACACTCACCGGTAAAAGTGCATGAGCGAACACTTCCCTGCGTTTATGAATGTAAAACAAGTCGCTGAGTATTTAGACCTGAATGAAAAGAAGGTCTACACACTGGCTAACAATGGCCATTTACCTGCAACGAAAGTAACGGGTAAATGGTTATTTCCCAAAGCCATGCTGGATAAATGGCTACTGGAATCGTGTCATAACGGTGTACTCAATGACCGCTTACTCATCGCTGGGTCTGATGATCCACTGTTACAACTGGTCGTGGGGAAGATGGCGCAAAAGCTTGGCAGCACCGCACTGGTTGGTTATACCTCAACAGGTACTCGTCAAGGTTTGGCCATGCTCAGTAAAGGCCATGTTGATATTTGTGCGATCCACTGGGGGCATGCAGAAGAAGCGGGTCTACGGCATCCGGCATTATTACAGCAATATCCGGGACATAAAAACTGGGTACTGATCCACGCCTTTGAACGTCAGCAAGGCTTAGTCGTCAGTAAAGAACTGGCCAATTTAGTCAATTCACGTTCGTTAAATCCACAAGAGTTATTGGCTTCACGTTGGCGTTGGGCATTACGTCAAGAAGGCGCTGGTAGTATGCGCGCCTTAGGTGAATGGCTACATAATCATGCTTATACGGTCGATATGCTTACCGCGGCGGAAACCTGTCACAGTGAACGCGAGTTAGCGTCTTGCATTGCCCGCGGAGAAGCGGATGTGGGCTGCGCGAGTCAAAGCACTGCGGGGGAATTTGGTTTAGGGTTCATACCGATCAGCACAGAAGCCTTTGAATTAGTGATCCCGAAAAATATCTACTTCCGCACCTTGCAGCAACAATTGCTACAGTCACTATCTGATATGCAGATCCAAGCCAAAGGTGATCAGCTGGGTGGTTATAACTTTAGCCGTACCGGTCAGCAAGTGTGGAGTGCTAGTTAGCGTTAGAATTAAATAAAAAGTAACCGAATGTAAAAAAGCCCAGACATCAATACTGATAGCTGGGCTTAATACTCACATTACGCGATAGCGATTGCTTCAATCTCAATTAAAGCATCTTTAGGTAAACGGGCAACTTCAACACAAGAGCGCGCTGGGTAAGGTGCATCATTTTTATTAAAGAAGTCTTGATATACTTCGTTAACTAACACGAAATCATTAAGATCTTTAACAAAAACGGTCGTCTTGCAAATATTAGCGACTTTCAGGCCTGCCGCTTCAACAACTGCTTTCACATTTTCTAAAGACTGACGTGCTTGTAACATCACGTCTTCTGACATATTTCCAGTCTCTGGGTCAATAGGTAATTGTCCAGAAGTCATGATAAATGAACCGGTGTTGATACCCTGAACATAAGGGCCAATTGCAGCAGGTGCAAGGGGAGTACTAATAGCTGTTGTCATGTTTTTTTACCTTAATATGTTATTTATAATAATATGAATTAAATTGCTGGCTGCGGCGTTTCTTCGTTGCTGCTACTCGATTTAGGGTTACGTTTCCAACCGGTAACAATAGAGAACATAGTCACTAAGAATAAAGCCCAAGGGTATGGTGCCATAAAGCTGATGGCCGCAGAGGGTACCGCGATATTTGAATTGATCGCTGCAGTTTCAATCGCTGAATACCAAACCATAACCGCAAGACACCAAGGCATCATGTAGAAGATAGAACATACTGCTGCCGACATCAGATTACTGCGACGCTCAGCTGAAATACCTTGTTTTTCACCGATAGGGCGAACGATAGTCGGTCCAACAAGTAACTGAGATGGCGCGTTAGCACTGACTAATAGTGAAGAGGCTGCAGTAGCGAAGAAGATAATTAATTCACTCTTGATCTTGCTTTCGCCAAGGTTTTTCATAATGAATCTAAGGATAGAGTCCATTAAACCTGAGTCCATGAAGATCCTGATGATACCTAATAGTAACAGTACAAACATAACAGCACCGGTTACACCACCGATAGCGGATTCAAAGATACCGCTAGATTCACCACGGACAGCTGGAATGCTGAAAAGATCTGATATTGCAAAACGACCTAAAACCAGACCTACAATCATCGCCGTAATAATACCGTAACTTAATGCTTCGATTAAATGACGACCAGCCAATGCAGTACCGACTACCGCTGCGATGGAAAGCAACATGAATAGGTTGGTTGGTTCTAAATCGTCAAGATTAATTGTGTTTGCAGTTTGAGCGACTTCAGCCCCACCACCAAATATGATTAATACTGCCAGTGTAATTGCACCTGCCAGTATCGCGATTGGCGCACGCTGTTTAACCGTTTGACCTAAATCAGCGCCTTGAGTGGCACAACCTACAATTGTTACGTCTGAAATTGGCGCAACATTATCACCTAATACAGCACCAGACAGTAACGCCAAGGCTACCCATACCGGATCTGCACCTAACATAACGGCGGCAGGAAACAGGATAGGTGCAAGTGCTAAGTTAGCACCATTTGAAGAGCCGGTACCTGAAGCAAAAATCGCAGTAGAGAAAAATACCACGACTAAAAACGCGCTGCCTTGAATACCTGTTGATAAGCCAAGCCACAAGATGCCATCAACTAAGCCACCAGCCTTCATTAACGCACCGAGTACGGCAGCAAACATCCAAGCTGTAATAACCACAACACCTGTTTTGTTAGCAATACCATCAAGAATAGATTTACAATATTCGCCTTTATTTTTTACTAATATCAGACCAACAAGAATGGCTAAAAATCCAGGAGCCCAAGCGCCTTTAGGTCCACCCATGCCATAGGCTGTCAGTAGTAGCATCAAGCTAATCATTAATAATAGAGGTATTATGCCCCCTATTTTACCGACATAAAACTCAAGTTTTGGTTGTTGTATATGTTCAGACATATTTTAATCCTTTAATTTTAATCCTTTAATAAAGGGAGGTAATAAATACTCCCCTCATAAGCTGAAGGTATAATTACTTACCTTCGACTAACTCTGGATAACCAAATAATGAAGGAGCGCCACCGGTATGAATGAAGACAACGTTATCCGTATCTTTAAAATGACCACTTTCAAGCATGCCGATAAGACCGCACATTGCTTTACCCGTGTACGTAGGATCTAATAAAATACCTTCTTCAAATGCCGTGGTATAAATAGCTTCAGCAACTTTCGGACTTGGAATACCGTAACCAGGCGCCAATACCCAGTCAGAGCACTTCACCATGCCGGGTTTAAGTTTATTCTCATCAATATCAAGCATTTTTAGTACTTTACGGGTCTTTACTTCGACTCGTTCAGTTTGAGCTTCTTGATCACGACGTACACAGAAACCATACACTGGGATATCAAGATCTAAAGCAATCAAACCTGCCATTACACCCGCATGAGTATTGGCAGAACCAGAGCCTAGAATAATTGCGTCAATAGGGGTATCTGTTGCTTTAGATTGGAGGTACATTTCTTCAACACATTCAACATAACCTAAAGAGCCCCAAGGTGTTTTATCAGTAGCCCCTAGCGGTATAACAAAAGGATTGTAACCTTCGGCTTTCAATTCTTCCGCGCGCTCATACATGGCGTTATCAGCACCCGACTCATCCTCACCCACATCATAGGTATGAATTTTTGCCCCCATCAATCTGTTTAGGTAAGGGTTACCACTCTCTTGATATTCTTTTGCGTGAGTATTAACACGGTGCTCAAGTTGCACCTCAACATGCCAGCCCATTTTACGCGCTGCAGCGACGGTTTGGCGTACATGGTTTGACTGCACTGCACCAGTTGTTAATAGTGCATCAGCATTTAAGTCCATAGCTCGACCAACATAATATTCAAGTTGGCGCACTTTATTACCACCAAACGCTAAACCAGTGGCGTCATCACGCTTGATATACAAATTCGGACCTTTGAATTTTTTGGTCATATTTGGCATCAGCTCAAGGGGTGTCGGAAGGTGCGCAAGTTTTGCTTTGGTAAATTTTGCTGTTAACATATTTTAAGATCCTATTGTAGAGTAGGTATAGTTGTGTTGTTTTATTTTTAAACTGTTGATTTATAGTGTAATCAATATATTTAAGCCACTGGCGAGTAGCACAAATAAGGTAATGTTTTTGAATAAATCAGGGTTAATAAATTTCGAAATGTATTCACCGAAGAACAGCCCTGCAAACGTTGCTGGTAGCAGCATGAGTGAAGATTCCCAGGTTTCAGCTGCGACACCAAAAACTGACATTTGCAATATAAGAGCAACGGCATAAGAAACTGTAGATGTGGTAATGACGGCTGCTCTGATGGTGTTTTTATCAAGGTCGCATTGTGTCAAATAACCAATAACCGCAGGACCAGGCATAGCTAAAGCACTCGCCATCGCGCCAGAAAGGGTACCGACACCCGCACAGTATTTTTTGTTGGTAGGTAAGTAACGTGGCGTGGAAACATTTCGTGAACGATAGCGTTCAAGCCCGTTTTGAGCACTCATTAGAAGAATTAATATGGCAACGGCAATTTTCAGTGTCTCGATATCCGCCATATTAAATAGTACAACCCCAATTGGGTAACCAATGAGGCAGCCGAGTATTAACTTCTTGACCAAATCCACAGGGACAATTGATCTTATTTTAAACCAATGCACTACAGACATTGCTAAAGTAATGATTATCACAATTTGCACTGCTGAAGTTGATTTCAAAATAATCAAAAAAGCAGTGACGGCAATAATACCGAAGCCGAAGCCTGTCGCGGCTTGAAGCGTCGCAGCACAGAACGTAATAAAAAATAAAACCAAAGTCATAGTAAAAAGCACCGTTGTAAATAATTAACTCAATTATTGATAACGGTAACTTTAATAACAAATGACATTTTTAAGCTTGGGTATAACAAAATGTAATACTGAGTAATTATCCAAAAATCTCGAGATGTTCTCGAAACGCTCATTAGAATACTTAGTAGTAACGTGTCTCATATCCGTGTTTATTGAAGTGTGTAGTTATTTAGGTATGCAGTTAAGAATGCGGCACTGGAGTAGTAAATCAAACTAAATATCATGAGCTTATAAGTTTGTAACACAGGAAAATCATCCGTAAAAAGTATGTTCATAACAACACTTTGATAGTGCCAACACTGACAATCCCCCCCTTAACTGCACAGCATTTATATTCACCATTAACCTCAATAATGGAGATGCTGAACACACTATTTTTTATGTTATCGATGCATGGATTAACGCGAGTAAGCTGGCAGTTATTCTTAGAATCGAGATCGCAATCACACTGTGATTTATATTGCGGGTGAATAAATTCAGGAGATAAATTGACGACTCTGTGTCGAATAGTGATGGCTGTCACATTATAGCAGCAGTCAGTCACTTAGTTGATAGCCCAGTAATCAACGATTCCCTCAGCAGGGTAACCGCTGTGAATTATCACGCAGTAAGCGGGTTGAGATAGATAGGTTTATTAGAGAATAATCATTTGAAAATATTAAAATTTATTTAAGGCTAATTCATTAAATGCATTGATTAACCTTGAATTCTGCTTGGCCTTAAGGGTAATAATCGCATACTCCCAAGTAACTTTAGGCTCAAATGGGATCAGTACTATATTTTCACTATCAACATGCACAAACTCATCTAGGATCGCGGTACCCAGCCCTCTGCTAACTAAGTTATAGATATGATGCTGAGTTCTTGCTTCAAGAATAATATTTCGCTTGATCTGAGCTTTATCAAAAGCCAATTCTATTTTTCTTCGAAATGGGCTACCAAAACCCAGTACCACAAAACGTTCATTCGCGAGATCTTGAGCAGTAAGAATACTGTTATTTGCAAGCGGATTATCAACATGCATAACCACTTTAGCAGCATGCGTCCCAATCGTTTCGATTGATAGTGCAGGATCATCCAACATTGGATCGGCAATAATCGCCATATCCAGCTTGTTCGACTTAACCATATCTTCTAAGGACGTTCGCCCCCCCGGCTCTAATTCGATATTAACCTTAGGATGCAGAGCTAAAAATTCAATCACAAGGTCTGTAATAAAATGTTCCATTACATGTAGAAAGCCAATTCTAAGTCGCCCCGTGTTATTTCGAGAAATAGAGTCCGCAACTTTCATTAAAGCATCTAAACCGATAAATAGATTTTGAACTTCTCGGTAAAAAATATGCGCTTCAGGCGTTGGTATCATTTTATTACGGGTTCGATTAAATAAACGGAAATCTAATCGAGATTCTAAATCATGCAGTAAACGACTGGCAGCGGGTTGGGTAACATGAAGGAGCTCTGCAGCACTCGTTACTGAGCCTGTGATCATAAAATATTTAAAAGCTTCAATTTGCCTGACTTTGATACTTTTTGTCATCGAGAGGATATATCTCCAAGCATTAATTATTAAGAAGTTATTCTAAGTGCAACTGTTCTTAAACAACAGGACAGCGCAGTTAGTGTCTATTTAAACCAGATAGTATGATGATCTATTTATGATGAGATTGAATTTAGCATAATCGGTAACATCAAGGTGTTTAAGTTTTTACAATTTAGAAGTAAAGCATATTTCTTTAATTTCGAACTATGTTGAGCTGATCTGAATTTCAGTAAACGTAAAAAAGCCCAGATATCGACACGGATATCTGGGCTTAATTACATTACCTTACTGGAGTTCTTTTATTCTTTAATTAATCAATATCTTACATCGCCGCATTAAAAATCGCGCAGATCTCTTCGTGTGTCGCTTGTTTTGGATTGGTAAAACCACACGCATCATTTAAGGCATTTTTAGCCAATTCAGGGATATCTTCAACTTTCACATTTAAGCTTGTTAGTCCCGTTGGAATACCTACCGCTAGCGCTAATCCT
The DNA here is from genome assembly GCF_000170855.1 of Moritella sp. PE36. Lineage (GTDB taxonomy): Bacteria > Pseudomonadota > Gammaproteobacteria > Enterobacterales > Moritellaceae > Moritella. The sequence goes on from NZ_ABCQ01000007.1 coordinate 55,745, forward strand.
TTGATTGCCGCAATCGCAGCTTCAGCACCTTGCTCTGGCGTCATCTCCGTCACATCAACACCCATTGCTTTGGCAACATCGCGTAAACGTGCTGGACAAACTTGGGCGTTATAAGTTTGCACAAATGGCAGTAATACCGCATTACATACGCCATGTGGCAAGTCATAGAAACCACCTAACTGATGCGCCATTGCGTGTACATAACCTAGTGATGCATTATTAAATGCCATACCCGCCATGAACTGTGCATAGGCCATTTGTTCACGAGCTTCGATATCTTCACCATGTGCAACGGCTGTGCGTAAATGTGCTTGGATTAATTCCATCGCTTTAATGGCAACGGCATCGGTAATCGGTGTTGCTGCTGTTGATACATAAGCCTCGACCGCATGAGTCAATGCATCCATACCGGTTGCAGCGGTTAAAGACGCAGGTTTCGCTAACATTAATTCCGGATCATTAACTGACATTAACGGGGTGGTATTTTTATCAACAATCGCCATTTTAATGTGCGTTGTTTCATTAGTAATGATACAGAAACGGGTCATTTCTGACGCTGTACCTGCCGTGGTATTAATTGCAACAAGCGGAAGCTGGGCTTTTTCTGATTGATCTAGGCCTTCATAATCCGCGATATGACCTCCATTGGTAGCCACAAGTGCAATACCTTTAGCGCAATCGTGTGGTGAACCACCGCCTAATGAAATCACAAAATCACAATCTTCTGAATTTAATAATGCCAGACCAGCGACTACATTCGCCGTTGTCGGATTTGGCTGGGTGCCATCAAATACTGTAGATGCAACATCACGCGCATTTAATAGGTCTTGAACTTGCTTGACCATACCTATGCTCTTAATCACTTTATCGGTAACGATTAATGCTTTTTTGAAACCATGAGATTTGATCGCGTCAGCCGCTTGAATTAAACAGCCAGCGCCCATTAGATTGTATGCAGGAATAAAGAATGCAGTGCTCATAATATATCTCCAAAATAATAAATAATTATTGCCGCAGTACACTTTTTAAATTCACTGTAGGTAATAATTATCTCAACAGAGCTAGTTGTAATGCAACTGCATCACACTAACCACTTTGAGGTAATTATAACTTTAAGCCTTACAAAATAAAGGGGTTTATAAAATCAAAACGACTTATCTACTCACTTTGATATAGATGTCACATAATTAGGTAATCTAGATGTCAATTACAGCGTACGCAGCGGGTGAGACTCAATTTCCCAAGGCGATACAAATAAACCATCTACAAAATCAACAGGCACATCTGCGATTTGTTTATATAACCAATTCGGCTGATTGTCTTTATCGACCAGTAAAGCTCTTACACCTTCAACCAGATCCGCGTTTAAACAAACATTAACGGCTAAGTCTAATTCCAACTGGAAACAGGCTGCTAATGACAATTCAGTATATTGGTTTATCTGTCGGTATAAGATATGCGCAGATATCGGACTGCCTAGCAGTAACTTATTAATACTTTTCTGTAGCCAAGTATCATCACAGTCATGCGTTTCTATACAACTGATCACATCCGTTAAGCTGGTTTTTAAACTTAACTCGGTAAATAAATTTTGGTGGCTAGAGAGATTATCCGCTAAAAACAGACTGTCATCATAAAGCGCATTTAGCACCGAATCGACTTGAGCCGAATGCTCCGCAGAGTCTGAATGCCAATTAAGTTCACGTAAATCAGTAAGTACTCGCTCTTGCTGAACTGCGGGAATTAAATACTCGCTTAAACCAAGGTATTTAGCATCGTTGGCATTAATACTTGCTCCAGTGAGACCCAGAAACAGTCCAACACCCGGCTGTGGTAAACGATTTAAAAACCATGTGGCACCAACGTCAGGGAATAAACCTATGGTGATCTCCGGCATCGCTATTCTAGCGGTTTCAGTAACAACGCGATGACTTGCCCCCATGAACAGCCCTAACCCGCCACCCATGATAATGCCATCACCCCAAACAATCAGTGGTTTACCAAAGTTGTGCAGTAGATAGTCAACTTGATACTCAGCAATAAAATATTCACTCACGACCTGCTGCTTAGCCTCATGACCCTTAGTGGCCACTAACACTTGTTGTAATGATTTAACATCGCCACCGGCACAAAAGGCTTTCTCGCCAGTGCTGGTCAACAATACACTGACAATACGTTTATCATCCTGCCAAGCCAGTAACTGCCGATGTAACAAAGGGAACATATCGGCGCTCAGAGCATGCAACTGTCGTGCTTTATTAAGGGTAATAATACCAATGGCATGACCATCATCCGTGGCTAACTCATCAAATAATACGCTTGCTTCCATGTGAACTCCGACTGATAAAAAACCAGTGTAGCGACATCAACCGTTAGAAGCTATTGTGAGATACCCAAAATACTTCCGCTGTGGCATAATAGCCCCACAAAATTTAGAGGATTAATCAATGACTATCGAAACAACGCTATTACAACGCAGTGGTTCTAAATGTGAAATGTGCACAGCAGAATCTAACTTAACCGCTTATGAGCTACCTGAATCACCAGAAAAAAGCTCTGACTGTGCAGTAATGCTTTGTGGTACTTGCCTTGAGCAAATCAACAACTCAGATACTCTTGATGAAAATCACTGGCGTTGCCTAAACGACAGCATGTGGAGCCAGGTACCAGCAGTACAAGTACTTGCATACCGCATGTTAAGCCGCCTAGATGCAGACTGGTCACGTGACCTACTTGATATGATGTATCTAGAAGAAGATGTTAAAGCATGGGCTGAAAAAGGCGTATTAATTGCGGCGATGACTGACACGCCTGCGCGTGATGTTAACGGCACAATCTTAAAAGCTGGCGACAACGTAAATATCATCAAAGACTTACCAGTTAAAGGTTCAAGTTTAGTGATTAAACGTGGCACCGCAGTGCGTAATATCGGTTTAACCGATAACCCATTACACATTCAAGGCCGCGCCAACGGTACTGCAATGGTGATTATTTCTGCATACTGCAAAAAAATGTAATTTGCTTAGCTTGTTTCGTTATTGAACGTGACTGTTAACCAGATCAAAAAAGGCCGATTACTCATTCTGATAAAGAAACGGTAATCGGCCTTTTTTATGCGCGGTGTTAATAACCGCTTATCATTGACTAATTAGTCAATGATTGCATTGTGATATACGTCTTGTACATCATCACTGTCGTTTAGTGCTGCAAGGAAACGTTCGAACATTTCAGCATCGTCACCAACAACTTCAATTTCTACTTGTGGTAAGAATGTAATGTCTTCTGCATCAAATTCAATACCTGCAAATGCGTCTGATAATGCTACTTTCGTTTTGTAGAATTCAGTGTGTGGAACATAAACAGTAATCGTACCGTCTTCGTTCTCAACATCAGCAACATCAATTTCCGCTTCCATCAATGTTTCTAATACCGCATCTTCGTCATCAAATTTGAATTCGAATACCGCTTGATGATCGAACATGTGTGATACTGAACCTTGAGCACCCAATTTCGCGCCATTCTTAACGAATGCTTGACGAACTTCAGTGAAAGTACGTTTACCGTTGTCCGTTAGACATTCAACAATAACCATACAGTTACCAGGACCAAAACCTTCATAACTTGCGCGTTCATAATCTTCACCACCAGCGCCTGATGCTTTTTCAATTGCACGCTCAATAACGTGACTAGGAACTTGATCTTTTTTCGCTTTTTCAATGATGCGGCGAAGACTTAAGTTGTGGTCAGGGTCGCCACCACCAGTTTTTGCACAGACATAGATCTCTTTACCATATTTAGAGTAGATCTTAGTTTTCATGCCAGCTGTTTTAGCCATCGATAATTTACGGTTTTGGAACGCTCTGCCCATCTTAATTCACTCTCATTTTAAATTTGAAATAAATACTTACCGATTTTAGCAGGATTAACAGCATTTTTTCCACAAAAGCGTAAATATCTTATCTTTCTCCAACAAAAATTGACTAAACATCCCACGGAACTATAACCAATATAGGCTATCTGACTATTTGTCATTGTTATCAGTTAATAATATGTTCTACTATGTTAACTAGTATTTACTTAGTTTTCATCGCATAGGTCGCCACTTGTATTTAAAAAAAATGTATCTCAAAAAAATATTACGTTTGACCAGTACAGCATTATTTGTCGGCGCGTTAGGTCTCGTTAGCTCAGTACAGGCTAGCAATAAACTGCCCGAAATCGGTACCGCAGGTATTACCGCCTTATCGATCGACCAAGAACGCCAATACGGCGCGGCTTTTATTAAAGTGGCGCGAGGCTCTTTCCCTATGGTCAGCGATCCGGTGTTACAAGAATACATTGCTGAATTGGGCGCTAAACTCATTAGCCAAGCCGATTCAGTACGCTTCCCGTTTAATTTTTTCCTGATCAAAAATGATGAAATCAATGCCGCGGCTTTTCTTGGTGGTTATGTAAAAGTGCACACTGGCTTATTCTTATATGCCGAAAGCGAAGCTGAATTTGCATCAGTTATTGCCCATGAGATCTCACACATTACCCAACGCCACCTTGCCCGTAGCTTAGAAGCACAAGCAGGCAATAGCCAACTTACAGTAGCTGGTTTAGTCGGTGCGGTATTATTAGGTATTGCTAATCCAGTAGCTGGTATTGCCATGTTACAAACCACTGTCGCCATTAATGCTCAGTCTGCGATTAACTATACCCGCGCCAATGAATTTGAAGCCGACCGTATTGGTATTCAGGTTATGGTGAATGCGGGTTACGATCCGACTGCAATGTCGACATTCTTTGGTAAGTTATCCGAGCAATATCGTTTTAGTTCAACACCACCACAAATGTTGATCACTCACCCATTACCAACCACCCGGATCACCGAAGCACGTGACAGGGCCGCGCTGTACCCAAATAAATACTACCCGCCAAGCCTCGACTATCAATTAGCCAAAGCCCGTATTCAAGTCCGTTATGGCGTATTAAAACCAGAAGAAGCACTGCAATTTTTTCAGCATCAGCTTAAAACCAGAACGTTCAAGCTAAAAGATGCGGCACTCTACGGTCAAGCGTTGGCGTTACTGCAATTAGACAAAAATAACCAAGCGAAGAAGATTGTGGTCGAATTGGCGAAAACGCAGCCAAACAACCTATTTTATCTTGATACCCTTACCGATATCGATTTAGCCCTCAAACACAATGACGAAGCCATCGCACGATTACAGAAAGCCAATAACAGATATACCAATAACCCAGTTACCACCATCAATTTAGCCGTGGCGCTACAGCAAGCAAAAAAATATAATCAAGCGAAAAAACTCATTCGAGATTATTTACGCAGTAATGAAACCGATATGATTGCGTTGAGTATTTATATTGATTTACTTAATCAAACCGATGATAAAGTAATTATGTATATGCAACGTGCCAATATGGCGCAACTCAGTGCTAACTATCCAAAAGCCCTAAACGAGCTGCAATCTGCCCGCACACTCGCGACAAGCTCGGCTGATATAGCACGCATTGATGCGCATATGGAGCAAATTGAGTTAGAAAAGCAAGAAATGCAAGCATTGCAAAACTAGCCAAGGGACAGGAAACAAGGCAAAATGGGGACTTTAAGGATCCCAATTTATTTTAAGATTGTTTTAAGGAATAAACCAAGCCATGACTAATGTCACTATTTATCACAATCCGCGTTGCTCTAAAAGCCGCCAAACTCTTGCATTATTAGAAGAACAAGGCGTGCAGCCTAGCATCGTGAAATACCTCGAAACGCCACCATCAGCAGCACAACTGCAAGAAATCCTAACCTTACTCGCATTAACTCCTCGTCAATTAATGCGTATTAAAGAAGCTGAATATAAAGCACTTGGTTTAGATGATGAAAGCTTGTCTAATGACGAACTCATTGCCGCAATGATCGCAACACCGAAATTAATCGAACGTCCAATTGTGCTAGCAAACGGTAAAGCTACGATTGGCCGTCCACCTGAAAATGTTTTAGCCATTCTCTAACAACGAGCAAATAATGCAAACAACACAAGAAAGACAAAAACGTATTACGCAGTACCGATTTCTGGGACTGTTTGGCTTCTTTGGCCTGATCATACTCATGTTCGTATGGCAGTTATGGCTAACGCCAGAAAAACTACAAGACCATACCCAATCACAAGCATTAGCTGAATTAACAGCAATGGCAGAAGCAAATCCAGAATTATTACCGCAGGTTGAAGCTGAAAAACAGAAATGGTTAGAGCGCCAAGCATCACACGAGTCAAATCCATTAGCCAAAGCCTTTATTTGGATCTTGCCATTATTATTCCCCTTCTACGGATTAGTCAAAGGCAAACCTTACACGGCCGCTTGGAGTAACTTTGTGGTGATGATCTATTACATGCATTCATTAACCATCATGTATACAGATCCAGATGAACGTTATCTTGCGATCCTAGAGTTTGCCTTAGCCAACTGTATGTTGTTTGGTAATGGCCTTTATGCCCGGATGCAGGGCAAAGAGTTAGGGCTAGGTTTTGATAAGCTAAAAGTAGTGATGGCTGCAGAAAAAGAACGCGAAGAAGCATACAAAACGCAAAGCAAAGATTAACCTTGTGTAGGCTCGTGCTAACAGTCACACTGAAATAACAAAAAGGAAATAGTGTCATCGACCCTATTTCCTTTTTACTTTTTACTTTTTCAATATGTTGTAAGTCGTTTTGGCTTTGTTAATTATAAAGAAAGGGTTTCTTTTACAAAGGGGATAGTCAATCGACGTTGCGCACTAATTGACGCTTGGTCTAATCGATCTAATGTGGCAATAAGCGTTTTCATATCACGTGATGAGCGGTTTAACAGAAAGCGAGCTACATCCATTGGCAGCTTCAATCCTCTAAACTCAGCACGTAGTTGCAGTGCAGCTAACTTGCCATCATCATCCAATAACTGCAATTGGTAACTCACACCCCAATCTAATCGCGATAACAGATCTGGTAACTGAATACCTAAATGTCGCGCCGCGCTATTACCGGTGACGATCAATGAACCTGGGGTATTTTTATCATGGCTATCGAGCCAACGGTTATAAAAGTTGAATAAGGCCACTTCCCACTCACGGTTCCCCGCGATCAATTCAATATTATCGATACATACAAGATCAAGATGTTCCATACCATCAAGTACGGATGGAATCATCATAGAAGACATTTCCATCGGTAAATAAGCCGCTGAGCGATCAGCATCGGAACATTCAGTACACGTAGCATGAAGTAAATGAGAGGTGCCGGAACTCCGGTTACCAAATAGATAAATAAATGGATCACCGTCGCCTACAGCGGCATTTTTTAGCGCTGTCAGTAGCTGGACATTAGCACCGGGGTAAAAACTCGCGAAAGTTTCACCGTCGGGTAATTGTACTGGTAAAGAAAGTTGTGCTGGAGTGTTCAATATCACCCTTTCATACAATCATAAGATTAGTGTGGCCATTGTAGCATCTCAATGGCCGATAGAAAACGACTAGTAAAAAAACACATTATAAAATGTGCTTAATTTATCGAGTTCCACTGGAAATTCATGTCACCAAAGGCATTTTCACTACTTTTGATCCGTTGATCTAACGACAGTTCCATTAATAGATCTTGCTGGGTACCCAGTAACACCAATTTTAATTGAATACTTGATCCTGACACGGCTTCAAGATCAGCTTGAGCAACGGCTGATAACTCAGAAAACATCTCAATTAACTTGGCATAATCAGTAATGCCAGATACTGCATCAACATTTAAAAACACCACTTCATTGTTTCCGGATGCTTTTACGCTATAACGTTCAGCAAGATGGTTAGCGAGATTATCTGTTAGCTCAGTACCGATTACAGTAAGCGCACCTTGACCTTGGCCATTCAACCAAACCTCATACGCTTGCTTGCTATTGCTGCGACCGTACATACTCCAATCTAGTTTATAATCATCATTCTGTTTAATTATCTTAGCAATAATATAATTGTCGGCGGCATAACGGGTTGAAGCAAGTTCTACCGGATCGGTAAATTTACCCCATAAATCGCGACTACTTACTTGCAATTGATCATCGAGATCCATGACTGGAAATAATACCGGGATCGCACGTTTATTTGCTTGCGCTTTAATCGCATCAATGAACTCTGCATAGTCACTGTCACTTTCGCCTCTGACACTGCGGCTAAAATCTTCATCAACGACTAACCACACAATTAACTGTGGACGATTCGAGCTCCACACACCAAATTTGCTGCTGCGTAATAAGCGGTTTATTTTTTGATCATTAAAACTTGTTTGTAAATAACGTTCGCCATCAACATGTTCTTCAGCTTGTTTCACTAAATATTGACGTGCATTGATTAACGCTTTTTTGATTACCGGATCCGCAGTTATTGTGGCATTGCCAGAAACTTTAACCAGCACTTCAGCAAAGGCGACTTTTTGTAAAGTGCGGTTAGACTGATTATTCTCCGCCATAACAGATGCAGAATACAACTGCTCAACCTCAACCGCACGCGTGGTGAGAGGGAGAAGAGATAACAATGATAATAAAATAGGAAATAAACGCTTCATACGATCCTTTTAAGAGTAACGTGATGACTCAAATTGATGATGGGATAATAATAACCAAACCATTCGCTATGTCCAAACATATTCCATCGCATTAACTAATTAGCGAGATAGAGAAAGAGTGACCATACTAAAGTATCAAGGAGTTAGATTAAAATGAAGGAATAATAGCGATGGATAATAAACAAACTGAAAATGACCGATATTTTGATATCGATATTGAAGATATATATATATTAAATATGTTATTGCTGTGGGGCGGATATTTGGTCGGAAATCAAGTTGAGTAAAAGAAAGAACAAAGAAACAGACATCAATAGTAGCAGTTGATGTCTGTCGAATTCAATTAAGATTGAATCTGGATACTATTTAGTACCAAAGATCTTATCGCCTGCGTCACCAAGACCAGGAACGATATAACCTTTTTCGTCTAAACGCTCATCAATAGATGCAGTGTAAAGCTCGATATCTGGGTGTGCTTCTTCTAACGCTTTTAGACCTTCTGGTGCCGCAACAAGTACAAGTACTTTAATGCGCTTACAACCTTTTGCTTTTAGCAGGTCTAATGTTGAGATCATAGAACCACCCGTTGCTAACATCGGGTCAATTACAATCGCTAAACGCTGGTCTATACTGTGAACGATTTTTTCAAAGTAAGGTATTGCTTCTAATGTTTCTTCATCACGGTAGATACCAACAACGCTTACTCGTGCACTTGGCATATGTTCTAACACACCATCCATCATGCCTAAACCAGCACGTAGGATTGGCACAACAGTTACTTTTTTGCCTTTGATTTGATCAACGGTAACATCACCATTCCAACCTTCAATTGTCTTCTGCTCTAGCTCTAAATCAGCCGTTGCTTCATAAGTAAGTAGGCTGCCCACTTCTGTTGCTAATTCACGAAAACGTTTAGTGCTGATATCAGCCGCGCGCATTAAACCCAATTTATGACGTACTAACGGGTGTTTAACCTCAACAACTTTCATGGAAACTCCTAATAAAATCAAAGTAAGTGCAATATAAAAACGCGTAATATTACCAATAACGCCCATATAATGATAGCTTATTCCAAGGAAAAGCCAGAGTTAAGAATAAAATCTATTAGCAGGTCAAACAAGGCATAATATTGTTTCTATTCTGTGATTAAAATTGTTAACATGGCGGCGATTTTTTAATCCAATTGATACGATTAGTTTGTGAGGGATCCAGTGAGCAACCAAAATACTTCTCTAAGTTATAAAGATGCAGGCGTTGATATCGACGCAGGTAATGCATTAGTAGAACGCATTAAAGGTGTAGCGAAAAAAACTAAACGCCCAGAAGTTATGGGTGGTCTAGGTGGCTTCGGCGCTCTTTGCCAAATACCTACTGGTTATAAAGAACCAGTGTTGGTCGCAGGAACAGACGGTGTAGGAACGAAACTACGCCTCGCTATCGATTTAGCTAAATATGATACGGTTGGTATTGATTTAGTTGCTATGTGTGTGAACGACCTTATTGTACAAGGTGCTGAACCACTCTTCTTCTTAGATTACTATGCAACAGGCAAGCTAGATGTAGATGTAGCGACAGCTGTTGTTACCGGTATCGGCGAAGGTTGTTTATTATCTGGCTGTGCATTAACAGGTGGTGAAACAGCTGAAATGCCTGGTATGTACCACGATAAAGATTTTGACATTGCTGGCTTCTGTGTTGGTATTGTTGAGAAAGCAAATATCATTGACGGCACTAAAGTTGCTGCGGGTGATAAACTTATCGCTTTAGGATCGAGTGGCCCTCACTCAAACGGCTATTCTTTAGTGCGTAAGATCCTTGAAGTTTCAAAAGCAGATCCAAGTCAAGCATTTGGTGATTCAACGCTAGGTGATACGCTGCTAACGCCAACTAACATCTATGTTAAGTCTGTGCTAGCTGTGCTGAAAGAGTGTGAAGTTCACGCTTTATCACACATTACTGGTGGTGGCTTCTGGGAAAATATCCCACGTGTACTACCAGCACTAACAAAAGCGGTCATTGATGAAAATAGCTGGCAGTGGCCTGAAATTTTCAACTGGTTACAAGAAAAAGGTAACGTTGAACGTACAGAAATGTATCGTACGTTTAACTGTGGTGTAGGTATGGTTATTGCGCTACCTGAATCACAAGTTGAAAAAGCACTGGAAATCTTCACTGCACACGGCGAAAATGCGTGGCTAATCGGTGAAATTGCAGACGCTGCAGAAAATGAAGAACAAGTAGAGATAAAATAATGTCTAAACAAGCATCTATCGTAGTATTAGTGTCTGGTCATGGCAGTAATTTACAAACCATTCTAGACCAGTGCGAACAAGGTTCTATTAACGGTAAAGTAACTGCCGTTTTTAGTAACAAAAGTACTGCATATGGCTTAGAGCGCGCACAACAAGCAGGTGTGGACGCAATATCACTGGCTCAAGGTGATTTTGCTGACCGTGCTGCATTTGATGCAGCGTTAATGACACAAATAGATCAGTATCAACCCGATCTAATTGTGTTAGCAGGCTATATGCGTATTCTGAGTGATAACTTTGTACAGCATTATGCTGGCAAGATGCTTAATATACATCCTTCTCTATTACCTAAATATCCAGGTTTAGATACACATCAACGTGCAATTGATAATTGCGATGAAGAACACGGTGCTTCTGTGCACTTTGTAACGCAAGAATTAGATTCCGGTCCTGTTATCTTGCAAGCAAAAGTACCTGTATTTGCTGACGATAGCGTCGATGATTTAAGTTCACGGGTGCAAACTCAAGAACATATGATCTACCCTATGGTTGTGCAGTGGTTCTGCGCTGAACGTTTAGCAATGATCGACGGTAAAGCCGTACTTGATGGTAAAGAATTAGCACAAAGCGGTTATGCTGCTGACTAAGCTAATTCATTGAACCTAGATAATAAAAAGCCTTTATCGCATTGCTGCATAAAGGCTTTTTTGTGATTGTAATTTTTATAGCGGTAATAAAATTAAGCGCTACTTATTCGTTAGCATGATCGTGCCGCGACAGAACACACAATACTCACCCGGCTGCATTTTGTGCCACACTTCATTATCCGTCAGCGGTTGTGTCGCGATTATAGCGACAACGTCAGAGTCTGACGTTTCATTCGCAAAATTAATTTCAATATTTTCATCAATTAACTGGGCATGACCAAACGGTGCTTCGCGTATAATATGATGTAAATTATTAGTACAGTAGGCAAATACAAAGTCGCCATCTGTTAATAACAAATTAAATACACCTAATGCCCGCAACTGATCACATAAGCTAGCAATAAAACGAAACACAGGTTTCATATCATCTGGCTTAACTGGAAACTGTTTACTTACTTCTTGTAAGATCCAACAGAATGCGAGCTCACTGTCAGTCTCACCAATTGGCGTATAAAAACCCGTCGCTAAACCTTGATAATCGGTTAGTTGACCATTATGCGCATAGGTCCAATTTTTACCCCAAAACTCACGGGTAAAAGGATGGGTATTCTCTAATGCAACACCACCACGATTAGCTTGGCGAATATGTGAAATAACCGCTTGGCTTTTAATCGGGTAATTTTTGACTAATTGCGCGACTTTTGATTCGCAGCTTGGCTTTGGATCACGAAAAGTACGGCAACCTTTGCCTTCATAAAAAGTAATTCCCCAACCATCAGAATGCGGTCCAGTCTTACCACCACGCTGCATCAGCCCAGAAAAACTAAAACAAATGTCGGTAGGTACATTTGCGCTCATACCTAATAATTCACACATATACTGATAACTTCACTTTTATGGCTGACAACATTAACCACTCAGGGTTAAATTAATTTCACACTCTTTCATTCTACTTAATGCCAAGCCGCTGTCTATGGAAAATACCACAATAAACCGTATTATTGGGTACTGTCATATAACGAAATACGTTGGCTTAATCAGCATAACCCATCATTTTTTCAACTAACTGGATTAATAAGTGGATCACTTTAATGTGGATCTCTTGAATACGGTCAGCATAACCAAAGTGTGGCACACGAATTTCGATATCAGCGATACCCGCCATTTTGCCGCCATCTTTACCTGTTAAGGCAATCGTTTTCATGCCTTTTGCTTTCGCTGCCGCAAATGCATTTAATACATTTTGTGAGTTACCACTGGTACTTATACCTAATAGCACATCACCTTTCTGGCCAATGCCTTCAACATAGCGTGAAAATACATATTCATAACCAAAATCGTTGCTAACACAAGACATATGGCTCACATCAGAAATGGCAATACCTGGCATTGCTGGACGATTTTCACGATAACGGCCTGATAACTCTTCAGCAAAATGCATCGCATCACAATGTGAACCGCCATTACCACAAGATAATACTTTACCACCGGCTTTAAATGAATCCGCTAATAATGCCGCTGCGGCTTCGATATTTTCACCCTGTTTCGGGTCGGCTAAAAAATCATTTAAAACTTTTGCTGCTTCGACTAATTCTTGCTGAATTAAGCCTTGATAATTTGTCATTTAATATCGCCTCTATACCAAAAATATATTTCTATAATAGTACTATTCTTTCACAAAATAATGTACCTGTATCACCCACATAAATAAAAGGTTAACCATCACCAAAAATAAGCAAAAGGCATTGAAAAGTGCTTAGTTAACACCCACTTAATACCTACTTGTGAGTAAGTTTAAGTCCAGTTTCTTGACCGAACTGACCTAAAATAAAAGCAAATAGGCAATTAAATTATCAATTCAATAACGCTACTATCAGTGAACACTTGTAACCCCAATGGGTCAAAAACAAGCGTTTAGTTACAGGTTCTATAAATAGTATGTAAATTGCATGTAAAAAACTTGCTAATTTAATAATTATCAACTAGAACTAATACTCAAACCAGTCTTCTGGTCTGACCTCTGACTTTGCTATTTAGTTGCTTAATGAAAGGAGAAAATCATGGCAACCACAATTTCACTCTTAGCCTTAGTGGCAATATTTGGTACATTATCTTACCAAAGAGCATCATTAGCTGCTTTTACCGGTGCGTTTTTTATTGCACTTGCAGCCGTTTCATATTTCGGTGATGTGCCATTAGCTATCTGGATAATAACAGCTGTAATTGCGATACCATTAAATATAACCAGTATTCGTCAAAGCTATTTAACAGCGCCTATCTTAAAAGGCTTCCGTAAGATCATGCCGGAAATGTCTCAAACAGAGACAGAAGCATTAGAAGCTGGTACCACTTGGTGGGACGCAGATTTATTCAGCGGTAAGCCAAATTGGGAAAAACTTCATAACGTGCCAGCGCCTGCGCTAACTGCTGAGGAACGTGCTTTTCTAGACGGTCCAGTAGAAGAAGCATGTCGCATGGCTGATGAGTTTGATATCACACATAACCGTGCTGATTTACCTCCAGAGCTGTGGGAATTCCTTAAAACTAAGGGTTTCTTCGCCATGATCATCAAGAAAAAATACGGTGGTCTCGAATTCTCTGCATTAGCACAATCAATGGTACTACAAAAATTAACTGGCTCAAGCGCAGTAATGGCGAGTACAGTTGGTGTACCTAACTCATTAGGACCTGGTGAACTACTACAACACTACGGTACTAAAGAGCAACAAGATTACTACCTTCCTCGTCTTGCAGCTGGTGATGAAATTCCATGTTTCGCACTAACAAGTCCTGAAGCGGGTTCTGATGCAGGTGCGATCCCTGATTTCGGTATCATATGTAAAGGCGAATTCGAAGGTAAAGAAGTTCTAGGTATGAAACTGACTTGGAACAAACGCTACATTACACTGGCACCTATTGCGACTGTACTTGGTCTTGCGATTAAACTGCGCGACCCAGATGGTCTAATCGGTGATAAAGTAGACATCGGTATTACTTGTGCGCTTATCCCTACGGATATCCCAGGTGTTGAAACTGGTCGTCGTCATTTCCCACTTAATTTACCGTTCCAAAATGGTCCAACTATAGGTAACGAAGTATTCGTACCATTAGATTACATCATTGGTGGTCCAGAAATGGCTGGTCAAGGCTGGCGTATGCTAGTTGAATGTCTATCTGTGGGTCGTGGTATTACCTTGCCATCTTGTTCTGCGGGTGCCGTTAAACTTGCTGCACTAGGCATGGGTTCTTATACTGCTATTCGTCGTCAATTTAAAGTGGCGATTGGTAAAATGGAAGGTATCGAAGAGCCACTAGCACGTATTGGTGGTAATGCTTACTTAATGGGCGCTGCATCGACGTTAACTACAAGTGCCATTGATTTAGGTGAAAAACCATCGGTGATCACTGCGATTATTAAAATGCATTTGACCGACCGCGCACAGAAATGTGCAATCGATGCAATGGACATTTCAGGTGGTAAAGGTATCTGTCTTGGTCCAAATAACATGGCAGGTCGTGGTTACCAAGCGGCGCCAATTGCAATTACGGTAGAAGGTGCAAACATTCTTACCCGTAACCTGATCATTTATGGTCAAGGTGCTATCCGCTGTCATCCGTTCGTATTAGCTGAATTAAATGCAGCAGCACTTGACGATCAAAACAAAGGCCTGCAAGACTTTGATGCCGCATTATTCGGTCACGTTGGCTTTGCAATGTCTAACTTCTTCCGTTCATTTGTAATGGGTATTACTAACGGTAAAGGTTCTGCAGCACCATTTAAAGATGAAACTGCACAATACTACCAACAGATGAACCGTTTAAGTGCCAACCTAGCCTTCCTATCTGATGTAGCGATGGGTGTACTTGGTGGTGAGCTTAAACGTAAAGAACGTGTTTCTGCTCGTCTTGGTGATATCTTAAGTCAACTGTACCTATCATCAGCAACGCTAAAACGTTTTGAAGATGAAGGTCGTCAAAAAGATGATTTACCATTTGTTCATTGGGCACTACAAGATTCATTATTTAAAGCTGAGCAAGCAATTGATGAGTTATTACGTAACTTCCCTGTTCGTGTTGTAGGTATCGCACTTCGTGCAATGGTATTGCCAACTGGTACGCGTCTATCACGTCCGACGGATAAGCTAGACCATGTTGTGGCAGGTTTACTACAAGTTCCTTCTGCAGCGCGTAGCCGTCTAGCAACAGACATGTACCTAACTGAAGAAGAAGGTAACCCTGTTGGTCTACAAGAGAAAGCCTTGAGAGACATCATTGTTGCTGAACCTATCTTCATCCGTGTTTGTAAAGAGAATGGCGTTAGATTACCACTTATTTACTTAGACAAATTTGCTGACGAAGCACTGGCTAACAAGCAGATCACAGCTGATGAAGCGGAACTATTGAAAGTTGCTGAAGAAGGTCGTTTACGTACAATTAACGTTGATGACTTTGATCCTGAAGTACTTGCTGCAGATAAGTCGTTAGTTAACCAACTAAACGGTGACTGGCGTGCACGTGCAAATGGCACAGCGAAACCAGTAAAAAAGAAAAAAGTAAAAACTGAAGCTGTTGCTTAGGTCGTTACGAAACAAGTCGCGATGAATCAATAACGGTTAATCGCAACATAAAAAAATCCCACTGGTCATCATTGATGACAGTGGGATTTTTTTTAGCCGTTAAATTTTATAACCACAGAAATTGAAGCTAATAACTTAAGCGTCTAATAATGTTTTAGCTAATGTACGTATACCGTGCCCTTTCGCGCCAGTCGCCCATAAATCATTGGCCGCTTTTTGATACGAACCCGCTAAATCTAAATGTAACCAACCTTGCCCATCTTCACGCACAAAACGCGATAAGAATGCTGCAGCTGTAGATGCCCCAGCACGTCCTTCTCCGGCATGGATGTTCGCCATATCAGCAAAGCTTGACGGTAATTGTTGTTGATGCCATTTTTCGAGCGGTAGTTGCCAAGCAAACTCATTTTCTGCTTTGGCATTCGCTAATAATGAATTAACAAAGCGCTGATCAAAACCAAATACCGCATTATAATCACGGCCAAGTGCCATCTTAGCTGCACCAGTCAGTGTAGCAGCATCAATCAAGCGCTGTGGCGAGTTTTCTTCTGCGGCAAGTAAACCGTCAGCTAACACTAAGCGGCCTTCAGCATCAGTATTAAGCACTTCTACTGTAATGTCATTTTTGTAGGTAATGATATCGCCAAGTTTAAATGCATTGCTGCTGATCATATTTTCTGCACAGCACAAGAATAACTGCACGCGTTGGTTTAAACCTTGGCGGATTGCTAATGCTAACGCACCAGTCAATGTCGCAGCGCCGCCCATATCACTCTTCATGGCCGTCATCGGCTCTGATGGCTTGATACTGTAACCGCCCGAATCAAAGGTAATGCCCTTACCCACTAATGCCGTCACTACAGGTGCATCTGCGTCACCCGTAGGATTGAAATCCAATTGCAGCATTGCAGGCGGGTGTTGACTGCCACGACCAACAGTATGGATCCCGGTAAAACCATGGGTTAACAAATCATCACCAGCAATAATCTTGTAAGTAATCGATTCTGGTGCCAATTGTAATAATAAGTCTGCCGCACTTTGCGCTAATTTAAGCGGGTACATTTCTTCTGCATCGGTATTAATGGTTTTACGCACCCAATGACTTGCTTGTTGAAAATCAATGAACGCCTTTTTTTCAATACTGCTCACTTGATCTAAACCAAAACAAGCTTGTTGATTTTCTTTCGCAGTGTAATAACCTTGATCAAATGCAATACGTAATTCAGTATTCCATAACTCGCCTTTTAAGGTTACTTTAGCTATGCCTTGATTCGATAGCTTACGTGCAGCGCGTTGAACTTGTAATGCACTCTCTGCACCATCTTCACCAAGGTGAATCGATGCGACGCCAGCATTAAAACTGATTAATGCATTATTACCCCAAAAACTGTCAGCAGGAGCAACCGTTAGCTCAACGCTCATGAAATCCTTCATTGAATATCCTTTATTTAGACGTGTTAGCAATACGTTATGTTATATAGCACTTATTTAGCTTTCATATTAACAAGTTAAAGCACAAAAAAAAGCCCATACTCAGCGTTATGCTAACTATGGGCTTATTCAGTATTTAATATTCATCAATCCAAGCAAGCATTACGGCTTCCAGTACTCTTTCACCACAATGATTAGGATCATCGGTAAAATCGTCCAACCCTAATATCATCCTACGCAAGTCTGTAAACCTAACTTGCTGCGGATCTTGCTCTGGATAATTTTCAGCTAATGTAATGGCAATTTCTGTACTATCCGACCACGCTAATGCCATAAAAAACCTCCCTAAAAATAGGTGCCGCAACAAATAGGCTGCACAGTTACTTTCAGTTTAGTTTGCTTACGCTATTTATGCGTAGGATAAAGATACCTTAGCTGCACAATCAATTAATGGCTTTCAGATACCATGTTGATCGTGTATTTAGGGATCTCTACAACCAAATCTTCATCTGCGACGATCGCTTGACAACCTAAACGAGAGTCGGGTTCTAAACCCCATGCTTTATCTAACATGTCATCTTCAAGTTCATCACTTTCTTCTAATGAATCAAAGCCTTCACGTACAATCACATGACAAGTAGTACAAGCGCATGATTTCTCACAAGCATGTTCAATGATAATTTTATTTCTTAATGCAACATCAAGAATGGTTTCACCTTTCTCAACCTCTACAGAGAGACCTTCTGGGCATAAATCTTCATGAGGTAAAAATATAACTTTTGGCATTTCTTAGACCTTATCTACCGACTGACCCTGCAACGCTTTACGGATTGATGCATCCATACGACGAGCAGCAAAATCTTGTGTTAATTTATCGACTGTTTCAATTTCTTTTTCAATAGCATCTCTATCATCACTTTGGCGAGTTTGATAAAGCTTTTGCATTGCTGTTTCAATCGCATTTTGTTCTGCATCTGACAATAAAGCTTTACCATCTTGCTGCAAGGCAACAATCAGACTTTCCATGACACGGTCTGCTTCTAGCTGTTGTTCAGCTAGCATACGCGCAGTCACATCTTCTTTCGCATATGTCATTGAATCTTTAAGCATGTTAGCCACTTCATCATCACTTAAACCATAAGACGGTTTAACTTGGATAGAAGCGGATACACCCGATGATTTCTCCATCGCTGATACACTTAATAACCCGTCTGCATCCACTTGGAACGTCACACGAATATGCGCTGCACCCGCTGCCATCGGTGGAATACCCGTTAATGAGAATCGCGCTAATGAACGGCAATCACTGACCAATTCACGTTCGCCTTGCAACACATGGATTGTCATGGCAGTTTGACCATCTTTAAAGGTGGTAAACTCTTGCGCGCGTGCGACAGGTATAGTGGTATTACGTGGGATCACTTTTTCAACTAGGTTGCCCATGGTTTCTAAACCAAGAGATAACGGCGTAACATCCAGTAGTAATAAATCTGAATCAGGTTTATTACCGACTAATACGTCAGCCTGGATCGCAGCGCCAATCGCAACCACTTTATCTGGGTTGATACTGGTCAGTGGCTGTTGGGCAAAAAACTCACCGACTTTTTCACGTACTAATGGCACCCGTGTTGAACCGCCAACCATAACGATTTCAAGTACATCGTCTTTACTGATATCAGCGTCTTTTAACGAACGACGACAGGCTAATAAAGTGCGTTTAACTAATGGTTGAATAAGACCTTCAAATGTTGAACGGCTTAATGTTCCCTGCCAATTAACATCATCTAATACGATATTAATCGCAGCGCTATCGCTATCTGTTAGTGCTTGTTTCGTATGTTTGGCTTCCGTTAGCAGCAGACGTTGCATCGCTAGCGACTGCTTACCCACAAGTCCGGCTTCAGCACAGATCCAGTCAACGACTAAATGATCAAAGTCATCACCGCCCAGCGCAGAATCACCACCGGTTGCAAGTACTTCGAAAACACCTTTGTGCAGACGTAAGATGGATATATCAAACGTACCACCACCAAGGTCATAAACCGCAATAATACCTTCTTGACCGGCATCCAAACCATACGCAATAGCGGCTGCCGTTGGCTCGTTTAATAATCGTAAAACATTTAACCCTGCAATATTTGCAGCGTCTTTCGTGCCTTGACGTTGTGCATCATCAAAATAAGCGGGTACCGTAATAACCACACCATTAAGTTCACCTGCAAGTGTCTCTGTTGCACGTGCTGCTAATGCTTTTAGAATTTCTGCGGATACTTGTACCGGATTGAGCTCACCTGCCACCGTCTTAATTAACGGTTGGCCCGATGCCGATTCAACCAGTATATTCGGAATACGCGTAGGATCAATATCAGTGAATGCTTTGCCCATCAAACGCTTGACCGAAGAAATAGTATTTTCTGGATCAGTTATCGCTTGTTGTGCAGCCTCGTCACCAACCACAACTGAATCTGTAGTATAACGAACTACTGACGGTAAAATATCCCGGCCAGTCTTATCAACTAACGTTTCAGCACTGCCACTACGGACACTTGCCACTAATGAATTGGTTGTGCCTAGATCGATACCAACAGCAAGTTTATGCTCATGAGGTGCTGCCGCTTGTCCCGGTTCAGCAATTTGAAGTAATGCCATGTTTTAGGTTCTTAAATTTAAATTATTTGATTAGTAATCAAGTAAACTATCTTCAAGTGTACTTAATTGTGCTTGTAGTTTGTAGACAAACTTTAATTTACGCACTACATTTGCCGCGTCGTGATAATGCTCAGCGCTGATTAATTTATTAAATTCTTGCAGGTACGCTTTAATGGATAATGTTAATTCATCATCAAAGTCTGCAATTTCTTGTTCAGGATCAGCGGTGTGTGGGATGTCTTCAAGACGCTCGTGTAGTTCCATTTGCTGCATTAAAAACACTGGATCTTGCAATGTCTTTTGCTCACCACGAATATCTTCATGGCAAACGGCGAGCATATATTCTGCACGTTGAATAGGCGACTTAAGAATTGAATAAGCATCATTAACTTGCGAGGATTTTTGCACCGATAATAAGCGCTCTCGCTCACTGCTATTGGCAAATTTATCCGGGTGTAGTGTGCGCTGTAATTCTCGATATGTTGTTGCTAAACCGGCACTATCTAGTTCAAAAATAACGGGTAAACCAAACAGCTCAAAATGGTTCATCTGACGACCTTCAATGAATAGATTAAATAAACAAAGCCCAAATAACCAGGTTATTTGGGCATTTCATCTCATTATTACACGTTGAAGCTTTCACCGCAGCCGCATTCGCCTTTCAAGTTAGGATTGTTAAATTCAAACCCTTCATTAAGGCCTTCTTTAACGAAATCTAATTCGATCCCGTCAAGATAAACGAGGCTTTTTTTATCCACGATAACGGTGACGCCTTTTTCAACAAAAACTTCATCGTTTTCATCAATCGAGTCAACAAACTCGAGGACATAAGCCAAGCCAGAGCAACCAGATGTTTTTACACCTAGGCGTAAACCGGCACCTTTACCACGTTTATCAAGGTAGCTCGCAACGCGTGCTGCAGCAGAGTCTGATAAGGTAACAGCCATATTTAGCTCCTAAGACGCTTTTTTCTTTTTGTAATCATCAATTGCAGCTTTAATTGCATCTTCAGCAAGAATTGAACAGTGAATTTTCACTGGTGGTAATTCTAGCTCTTCAGCAATAGTCATATTGGTGATTTCGCCCGCCTGCTCAATACTCTTGCCTTTTACCCATTCGGTAACAAGTGAGCTTGATGCGATCGCTGAACCACAACCGTAAGTTTTGAATTTAGCATCTTCGATAATGCCGTCATCATTAATTTTAAGTTGTAACTTCATTACGTCACCACAAGCAGGTGCGCCGACCATACCGGTTGCGATAGATGGATCATTTTTATCAAATGAACCTACGTTACGTGGGTTTTCATAATGGTCGATTACTTTTTCGCTATAAGCCATGATATAACTCCTTCAAACTGAATATAAATCTTCGTGAAACAAGAGTGGTCGATTTTAGTGGTGATCCCACTCGATAGTGCTTAAATCGATACCATCTTTAAACATCTCCCATAAAGGCGACATGTCACGTAGTTTACTGATGTTGTCTTTAATGATGCTGGTTGCGTAATCCACTTCTTCTATCGTCGTAAAACGACCGAATGAGAAACGAATTGAACTATGCGCCATTTCATCGTTTAGACCTAATGCACGCAGTACATATGACGGTTCTAAACTTGCTGATGTACAAGCAGAGCCAGAAGAAACCGCAAGGTCTTTCAGTGCCATCATTAATGACTCACCTTCAACAAAGTTGAAGCTTACGTTTAGGTTACTTACGATACGTTGTTCAGCGTGGCCATTTAGATATACTTCTTCGATATCGGCAATGCCTGCCCAGAAACGTTTACGTAATGCTTCAGCATGGTCTGTATCTTGTTGCATTTCTTCTTTAGCAATACGGAAAGCTTCACCCATACCAACAATTTGGTGAGTAGCTAATGTACCACTACGCATACCACGTTCATGACCGCCACCGTGCATTTGTGCTTCAAGACGGATACGCGGTTTACGTTGTACGTATAGTGCACCAATACCTTTAGGGCCATAAATTTTATGTGCCGATACTGATAACATATCTACTTTCAGTTCTGAGAAATCGATTGGTAATTTACCCGCACTTTGCGCAGCATCTACATGGAATAAGACTTTCTTAGAGCGACAAAGTTCACCCAATGCAGCGATATCATTAATCGCACCAATTTCGTTATTCACGTGCATGATACTAACAATGATTGTATCTTCACGGATTGCAGCTTCAAGGATTTCAACCGTAATTAGACCTTCAGGTGTTGGGTCTAAATAAGTTACTTCGTATCCTTCACGCTCAAGTTGGCGACAAGTATCCAGCACAGCTTTGTGCTCAATTTTACTTGTGATGATGTGCTTGCCTTTCTTCTTATAAAAATGCGCTGCACCTTTAATAGCAAGGTTGTTTGATTCAGTTGCACCCGAAGTAATTACAACTTCACGTGGGTCTGCATTTACTAAATCTGCAATTTGATTACGAGCAATGTCTACTGCTTCTTCTGCTTGCCAGCCGAAACGATGTGAACGAGACGCAGGGTTACCAAAAATGCCGTCCATAGTTAAGCATTGCATCATTTTTTCTGCTACACGTGGATCTACAGGCGTAGTGGCAGAATAATCCAAATAAATAGGTTTTTTCATCTAGTCATTGCTCCATACAACACAGTTAAACCGCTAACCGTGTTCATACTTATAATTATAATTATAATTCTATTATGTTTAATTAAACAATTATCAAATAATATTTACATCAATTTTATTTAACATTTGACGGTCATGATCTTGATCATTGACGATCTGCTTTATCTCATTATTTGTCATCAAATCAGCAAGCGATATGTTATCAAGAAAATCACTAATTCGCTTACTTAAATCATCCCAAAGTGAATGCGTTAAGCAACGTTTTCCATCATTACAACCACCCGAAGAATCACACTTAGTCGCTTTTACATTCTCATCAACTGCATCGATGATCATACCAACAGAAATATCCCCAGGTAACATGCCTAATTTATAGCCACCACCGGGTCCTCGTGCACTTGCTACCAGGTTCTTTCGACGTAATCGAGAGAATAACTGCTCCAAATACGACAGTGAAATACTTTGCCGCTCGGATATTTCAGCCAGTGGTACAGGCTTCATATCTGCGTGCAATGCAAGATCAATCATAGCTGTAACGGCGTAACGTCCTTTCGATGTCAATCGCATAGCAACCTCTAAAACTGTTATTTAAAGCTATGGTTACATACCCGACTGAAATGGTCAAGTATATACCTGACTAATTTACTCAGGTATTATTTTAACGTCACCAATTGCGCTACTTCGACGCGACTATTTTTTAAAATTACGCTGAATAGACACCAATGCACCACGTAAAATATTTAATTCTATAGTTTCAGGACGAGCACGGGTGAAGAGTCGACGTAAACGATTCATCACAACACCTGGGTGGGCTTTGTTAATAAAACCAGAATCCCACAATGTCTGTTCAAGATGCGTATGGAACATTTCAAGTTCCTCTTGTTTTGGATACGGGTTCTCTTGTTCAGGATAAGTGTTGGTAGCAAGATATGCCATACGTGTTTCGTACGTTAAGATCTGTACTGCCATGGCTAAATTCAATGAACTGTATTCAGGATTTGCAGCAACACATACATGATAAGTACATTTTTGTAGCTCTTCATTGGTCAAACCAATACGCTCACGACCAAATACCAGTGCCACTGGATAATTCGGTACTTCTTCAATTAATTTTAACCCTGCTTCACGTGAATCCAGCATTGGCCATTGCAGCGTGCGTGAACGCGCACTTGTACCAATCACAAGGCCACAGTCTGCTACCGCTTCTTCTAAGGTATCGACGATCGTTGCATTCTCTAATACATCTGCAGCACCGGCAGCTAATGCGACTGATTTCTCATCAATCTCACATAAAGGTGCCACTAGCACTAATTGCGTGAACCCCATGGTTTTCATTGCTCGAGCAGCAGAACCAATATTACCAGGATGAGATGTACCGACTAATACAACTTTTACGTTTGCTAACATAATTAATACCTAAAAAGATGCATAATAGTCAAACAAGCTATTTAAACCACAGGTTAAAAGCAAGAGTTAGACTATTATTGGAGTTGTTAATTTATGGTCGCGAATTCTAGCACAATTAACCCGTAGCGGATGTAATAAGCCGCGGTGAAAACGTAAAATATACTAAGAATAAATATAAGGCGTAAAAAGTTATGAAAATTACTTTGGATCTTTACCTTAAGTTGGTTATACTCCGCGCCCTAATTCCCGTTCTTTCAAAAATTTGGTGGTAATAGTATGCATCCGATGCTAACAATCGCGATCCGTGCTGCGCGTGACGCAGGCAATGTAATCGTAAAAGCTTATGGCGATCCTAGTAAAACTAAGGTTGAGCAAAAAGGCACAAATGATTTTGTGACTAACGTAGAAAAAGAAGCTGAAGCAGCTATTATCGCTACAATTAAAAAAGCTTACCCAGAGCATACGATCATCGCTAAAGACAGCGGTGCGACTACTGGTGCAGATACAGACTACCAGTGGATCATTGACCCACTAAACGGTCATATTAACTTTATCAAAGGTATTCCACACTTCGCAGTGTCTATTGCTTTACACGTTAAAGGTAAAGCTGAAGTTGCTGTTATCTTTGATGCTATCGGTGATGAAATCTTCTCTGCTTGTCGTGGTAAAGGCGCTCAATTAAACGGTTTCCGTTTACGTGCTGGTTCTGCTAAAGATCTATCTGGTACTGTTTTAGCGACAGGCTTCCCACACAGCATGAAGCATCAGCAAGATACTTACATGAACATCTTCGGCGCATTATTCTCTGAATGTGCTGATATCCGTGCAGCTGGTTGTCCTGCACTTAACCTTGCTTACCTAGCAGCTGGTCGTATCGACGGTTTATGGAGCATGGGTCAAAAACCTTGGGAAACTGCAGCGGGTAACTTAATCGCTACTGAATCAGGCGCTATCGTCACTGATTTCGCTGGCGGCCATGACTTCTTCAAGTCTGGTAACTCAGTTGCTGCATCGCCACGTGTACTTAAAGATATGCTTGCTAAGATCCGTCCTAACCTGACTGAATCTTTAGCTAAATAACTTGATTTTAACTAGATAGTAGCGTTAACGCGCCACATTATTAAGTAAAAAATTAAGCACAAAAAAGCCCAGTACTTGTTACAAGTACTGGGCTTTTTTAGGTTTTATTTTAGGAATAAGATTACGCCATAGATAATGTCTTCTCAGCTATCCCTTCATTTACGCTTTGTGCTGCACTTGCCGGTTCACAGTCATGTTCACTATCATCATTGGTCCATTGGATAACATGTTCATTTTCAAACAAATCAAATGCTGGAACGGGTAATAAATCATTAATGATTTTAGCAGAGCGCCAAGCCATTAAGCTCAGTTGAGGATCGGCAATACCATGACTATCTAATCCCGCATTAACGGCATAAATATGGTTATCTTGACCACCAGACCATTTCACTCTGAAGTTTGGATCAAGTTGCAATAAACCACCCTCTGATAAATCCAGCATCGGCGTTAACGCTTTAATACAATTAGGAATTTTTGACTCAAACCCGGTCGCTAAAATAACGACAGTGGCGGCATAATGTTCCTCTTTACCAGTTAAAGTATTATTAGCCATTAACTTAAAACCATTGGTCGTATTGCTCATTGCATTTACAGTTCGATGTGGCAATAAGCGCACCCATTTACGTTGTTTTTGCACTTCAAATTTATCATATAGTTCTTGATAAATAGCTAATAATGCTTCGCTTGTGATCCCATCACTGGTTAACTTCTGCGCCCGGATCTCTTGCTGTTTTACCGCTTCATCCAAATGATAGAACTGCTCAACATAACGAGGCATAAAGTATTCATTACTAAACGCTGCCTCATCTAAAGCTTGGAAATTTGCGCGTCGTGATAACCAATCTAGCTGAGCAGGTTGCCCCCAATTTCCACGTAACGCATTTAAAAATACATCAGCGCCGGTTTGACCACCACCGACCAGCACAACGCGCTTGCCAGTCAAATCAATATTACGTAAGCCAATTTCACTGGCATGGAAACAATTGTCACCTAAATAAGGTTTTATTTCTGTCGGGATATAAGGCGACTTGCCAGTCCCTAAACAAATGTGCTTAGTCTGATATTGCCCTTGGTTCGTCGTAACAATAAAACGATCGTCAACAAATTCAATCTGTTCAACAGTCTGCGAAAATTTCACATTAGTGAGTTGTTTTGAGGCCCAAGATAAATAATCAGAGAACTCAGCGCGGGTAATCGTTTTTTGCTCAGTATTTAAAAAACGATAGAACTTTTTATTTCGGACTAAATAAGCAATAAAACTATATGGACTTTCTGGTGCCACAGCGGTGACAAGATCCTTTAAGTAGGATGTTTGCATATACGTGTTTGGCAGCATTAAACCTTCATGCCAAATAAATTCTTTTTTATGCTCTAAAAAGCAGCTTGTTAAACTTGGAACCTGTTCAAGTAGCGCGGCAATACTTAAGTTAAAAGGGCCAACACCTATACCCATAATATCTGTTAATCTTTCCATCTTGCTCATCCTTAAATAATACGCTCAAAAAAATCATTCCGTTCACTACACAGTAATGCAGCTCTTTTATGCGGAAAATCGAACTCTTTTAACTTCTGTAAACCAACCTTACTCGCGATCGTCGCCACGTGTTTATTATCAGCTCGCGGCTCGCCCAATACATTTCCTGTGCGCTGCTCATCGGTATAAATGGCATGCTGTAGACAACTCGCCCAATTAACAAAGTAGCGCCCACCTAAGAACAATGGATTGCCCACCAGCATATGTACACCACGATCATAATGCTGACAGTCATAATAAATGCCGAGACGATCTTCAGGCGTCCAATACACTTCTAAATAGCCAAATGCGACACCATCAACATAACCAATCACAGCCATGCTATGCGGATCCGCTGTTTGTTTTTCAAGGTATTGTTGATGCTCAGATTTTGTTCCTGCGAGTTCCCACATTCGGTTCACTTCAGGACGATTATGCCAATGGCTGAATGTGGCTACATCCAAGCTAATGTCTGCACATTTAAAACTAATCACCCGATCAAGATCATAGGCGTATTGCTGATACCAAATACCTTGAGGCTGCGGTGGACGTTGTGGATACTCAATGCCTTGCTCAGATAGCAATAAGGGAGAGTCTACATTCGTGTTTGCTTGGTTTTGAGACCAAATGTTAGCGAATTGAAAAAACGCAGCGCGTTGAATATGCACGTCATCACCGACACTTTCAGCCCACTTCGGTATTTTCGCTGTGGTCATTGTTAACCATAACGACTGGTTGATAGTGATGGTTTTACGATTAACGCCCATACCAGAAAACGTGTGTTCAAGAATATTAAACCACTGTGCTTGGTTTAACGTATCAGTGCTGGTATCCATCACTGTATGTAAGCCATGCTCGTCATAACTAAACGACCACAGACTTAAGCAGCTCGTTACCGTAAATTGCTTTCCAGTGGTTTCAAATACCAGCTCAGATCCCGTTTTATTGGTATGACCGCTATCAGCCTTACCAATAATGCCTTGCTGTCGGAATAACGGTTTAAATACAGTCTTAACTTCCTTCTTCACCGCCAACTTAAAAATATTCGGATAGTTGACATAAATTTTACTTGGGTCCGCGATCTCAGTTTCATTTTGCGCTGACAAGAAACAGAAGAAATTACTTTTAATCGTTAAGCTGTCGCTATTGAGCAGATAATCATAAAACGAGCGATCATAAAAACTCTGTTGCGCTAATTTACGCCATAGATTTTGGCTCAACTGAATCAACTGCTCATGTGATACGACACTATCCTCAGTACTGCGATTCAGTAACGGTAAGTCACTTTGCAATGCCGCTATCACGCTATTGAGTGAATTAACGATAAGGTAATAACTGAAATACGAATTCACATTTTCATTCTGCATGAAATATTCTGGCGCATTTTCTTGTAGTAACGGAAAACGTGTTACTGCCGTTTCTGTAAACCCGGTTCCCTGACAATCTCTGAATTTAGCGCCGCAAGGCAAGCCATGGTCAAAATCCACCAAAATGTTTTGTTGATGTGCCAATAACACCAAGCCGTAATCACTGCGAGCAACGCAGATTGGTTTTATCACCTGCTCTAAGAATTGTTCGAACCATACCAAACTTGCGTCACGATAAGATAGCGACTGATGTTCAGCAAATTGCATGATTAAATCTTGAATGAAATTACTACCATCGGCCTTAGTCTGGGTTAATGTCGCTAACACCATGCTTGGCTCTTTACCTGTTGGGAACGGATTTTCACGCCAACAGAACAAGCTATCAACAATCGACTCACCAGCAAGATCATTTAATCCACACCATGCAGGTTCTTGTAATACCGAGAAGCGAGGGAAGCGTTGCCACAACTCTGCACCCGCTACTTCTTCACTAACCTGCTTGAACAATACTCCACGTTCCAGCTCTTTAACCGATAAGTAACGGACTGAGTTTGTCAGCTTCACCGCTAAAGAAAACTTCAACATCCAGCGGCTATCTTGCTGCCATAACGCGCGGGTTGATGATGTCGGATGCCAAGCCCTACCCTGCTTACTATCCGTAAACTCAATAATCAAACCATCAGCAAAATATTGTTGTATGCTGGTATTCTCACGCAGTACTTTGGCTTGATGTGGGTGCACAGGGAAAGCCAGATAACCGTCAGGGATAGTGTCAGGAAATGTCGTGGTATTAAATGTATCTTGATAGGTTTGCAGCAGTAAGGCTGAAATTGATTCGCCATGACTATTGCCCGCCAATAATGTCGGCGCGACAAAATACCACTGCAACGAAAAGCTATTCGCGTAATCAGGGCTATACAGTTTAGACTCTGCTGCGGTCCAACCTTGATGACTCTTACCTGCAGGATGTAAATTATGCCCACCGATAAGGCTCTGCTCCGCCTGAATAAAACCATCAATACCGACAGGAGCAAGTCGTTCCGCCAATACATTTTCCATATGCGCCTGACTGGCAAACACTTGTTGTTTAAAGCCCGTCAATTGGGTTTGACTAAAATCACCGGTGATCTCATGATGCTTACAAATCAATTCAATTACGTCAGCATAAGCGATATCTGACTCACCCTGTAAATCACGAAACTTAACCGGGTAATTAAATTGAAAACGCTGAACGGGAGAATACTGTAATAATGGCAGTACTATTTGTCCTTCCGCCATATCGATACAAATTTCATGCTGCGTTGTCGCATAACCTTGCCATTCATTAAGCAATGCATTTAAAAACGCATCTAATGATAGCTTCTCAGCATAACTATACTGCATCGCTGTTCTCCTCTGTCGCAAATAGTGGTACTAGTTTTCCATCGCCTTGCCATTGATAACAATGCTTATCCACCTCGCCACGCGGTTTAATACGCTCTGTTTTTTTAGTCCCCAGCATAATAAAGGCCACAGGTTCTTGTTGCGCCGTTAAGCCAAATAATTGTTGCACGCGGGGTAACTCCGCCGCATCGGTGCTGTACCAAATAGCCGCAACACCTTGCTCTTCAGCCGCCAGTAAAATATTCTGACACGCAGCTGCGGCTGATAATACTTGGTCTCGGCGAGACACAGGGTGAGGACTGGTAATGTTAGCCGAGACAACGACAACCATAGGCGCATCACCAAGATAATGAGTAAGTCGACGCACCTTGGCGGGATCAATATCACCACCTTCTTCCAACCAAGCCTCACACATTAACTCACACATTATCGGTACTTTTTCATTGGCAACAACAACCAAATGCCAAGGCCGAATATTGCCGTGGTCGGGGGCGCTCATGACCGCCTGAAAGATACGTTTCAACTGCATTTCATCCGGTGCAGGCTGACACATTTCATGGACGTGACAAGAGCTACGCTGATAAATAAAATCTAAAACAGGCATGATCAATTCCTTTTATAACCAAGTAAAATCAAACAAATAAAGTAAAGTCCGCCAATGATCGAAACTAATATGCCACTGGCAATCTCAAATGGTGCAATTAAGGTACGACCGAGTCCGTCGGCGAGTACTAATAGCCAAGCGCCAATCGCACCACTGCCAAGCAGCAATACCCAATGACGAGTTTGTCCACATAAACGCAATAAGTGTGGCGATAACAATCCAACAAACGCAATCGCACCAACGGACGCGACGGCAGCCGCGGTAATCAACACCACCAACAATAAGATCAACATGCGTAATTTAAATAACGGCTGGCCGAGGTTATGTCCCCATGTCTCACCGAGCGTGAACAGATCAAGATGACGCGCAAACGTAAAGAGTAATAAACAACAAGGTATAGTGACCGCAAGCAGCAGTAAGCCGATTTGACTATCAGCACCATAGGTAGTGCCCGTCAGCCAAAGGACGGTGACCGACGCAGCGCCCGCACCAAAGGTTAATACCATCGATGCAACGGTGCCGCACCATGCTGAGATGGCGATACCCAATAAAGCGAGTTGCGAAACATTAAATTGATAACGCATCGCAATAAACAAAATAGTCACCACAATACCCGCACCAATCAAGGCACAAGCAAACAGAAATACCCGAGAAGCATCAGGCCATACTTGCAGTGCTAAAATAATGCATAATACCGAGGCTGAAGTAGCGCCTGAAATGTCAGGGCTGGCCATCGGGTTACGAAACAGTGCTTGTAATGTACAACCCGCAACGCCTAAGCCAAAACCAGAAAAGACCGCAACGACAATGCGCCATTGTGTAAAGTACTCGCCATCAACAGTCGGCCAGAAATAGGCCACTGTCAGTGTCAACGCTAGCGCAGGTAAAGACAGTGCTAACCACTTAGGTAGCTGAATAAGCGACGCTAAGCCAAACCCAGTTTCTTGCATGACCATGCCCGCTAAACCTTGTTTTCGCATAAGTAAATACAAGAAAAAAGGGGTACCCAATAGAACGGTTAATACACCCGTTGGTAAGCGATAACCAGCCAATGGCATAGCACGAGAGAATAGCTCCGCAAAGATAACTAATAACGCCCCTATCGCACTGGCAAATAGCAATTTTTCACGATGACGATAGTAACCAAGTAACTTCGCCATGTGTGGTGCCATCAAACCAATAAAGCCTAATACACCGACCATTGCGGTCACTAAAGATGCTTGCAATACCGCCAACATTAATAGACCGACTCGCCAGCGATTGACTTTAAGGCCTGCCGTATTCGCCATTTCATCACCCATGCTGAGCATATCCAGATGACGATGACACAATAAAGGCAATAACAATAACAACAGCGCTGGGGTTAAAATGATCGCCGCTAATTCGCCATCACTTTGGCTAATGTTGCCGCTTCCCCAGAGGAATAACCCATCCATACGTTGTTCAGCATAAAGCATGATGGCAGATGACACGGCACCCACCGCTAAGCTCATAGCCATACCAATTAAGATCAGCTGTAACTTACCGCCACCAATCACTTGCGATAAGATTAAAATGAGTCCCGCAACCATCACCGCCGTAATAAATGCCGCGATCCACAACATCCAGATGCTCGGATCAGGGATAAATAAATTAACCAGCATCGCGCCTAACAACGCCCCAGAGCTAATGCCGATCGTGGACGGTGATGCAAAATCATTACCTAAGGTAACCTGTACTACGGTGCCTGATTGCGCTAATAACGCACCACTTAATACGGCAATTAATAGCGTGGGTAACAACAGCTGAAATACATAAGTTTGTTGGTAACTATCAAATAGATTCATTGTGGGAACGAGAGAAAAAGTACCCACAGAAAGTAAACCAAGCACAAACAACACAGCTAAGAACACCGAGCTCCCCAGCATTTTCTTATCAACATTAACTAACATCGGAACCCTCCAATAATGCAGCCGTAAACGCCCGAGCCATCCGGATCACCGATACCGGACCACCAAAACTCCACAATGCGGGTACATAATAGATATCATCGTTTTTAACAAACTCATGCTGCGTCCATAACGGTGATAACGTCATGCGTTCGCCTTTTGATTGTGTTTCTTGGACTAAAATTAATGCGGTATTGCCGAGCAACTTGATCTGTTCCAACTGTAAATGAGTAAAATCTTTACCTGGTAAGTTAGTAGCCCACACGTAATTTAAGCCAATGTCATTAGCGACAGAAGCGGCTAAACTTTGCTGTGAAAACACCCTTAAGCCGTAGCCCATTCCCACAAACTTGCCATATGCCACCGGTTTATCCGCTAAGCCAGCGGCAAATATTTTCTGTTTAAGGCGAGCTAATTCGGTATCCATCTCCCGGAGCTGAACTTGTGCTAACTCCGCTTTACCAAGTTGCTTTGCAAGGGTTAAATAATTACGACGCATTTGCTGCATATAACGATATTGCGGTTGGTCTATACGGCCAAACTGTTGTAACAATAACGTGGGTGCGATGCGATTAAGATCACCACGAATACGTGCATGACGAAACGGGTAACCAACAATTAAGTCGGGCTGTAATTGCATCAGTAAGGGAAAACTCGGAAATGCACGGTTACCCACATCAACCACATCATCAGGTAACGCAGGTGAATTAGACTGCCACTGGCGATAACCATTTCGAGACGTCACCGCTTGTGGTTGTATTCCCAGCGACAGGAGCATTTCTGCCGCACTCCAATTAAGCGCAACGACTTTAGGCTCTTGCTGATATGTCTGCATTAATCCGGTGAGTGGCAAGGGTTGTGCTAACGCTTGAAAAACTTGCTCATTAATCTCTTTAGCAAATACTTGAACTGGTAATAATGTCATCGCAGCGAACATGAGACCAGCTACTGTTCGAAGCCGTCTCATTGATTCACCTGCTGTGGTAATAAGTGCTCGTCACTCACAGCTGCCGTACAAGGCCACAATAATGTTTGATCATTCACTTGCACTCGCGTGATCGGCGTTTGATAAACCTCACTAATACGTTCTGCGGTAAAGACATCATCAACCGTACCACTGGCAACCACTTCACCTTTCAGCAACATGATCGCTTGATGGCTAAATTGCTGCGCATGATTAAGATCGTGTAATACCCAAATAATGGTTTTACCATAATCTTGATTTAAGCGTTGAACGATATGTAAGAGTTCGATTTGATGGGCGATATCAAGCCAAGATGTGGGTTCATCCAATAACACAATATCGGTATCTTGTGCGAGCACCATGGCTAACCAACAGCGCTGCGCTTCACCACCCGATAATGTTTCAATGGCTAAATCAGCAAATTCAAGTACGCCAGCTTCTGCCATTGCCCAGTGCATTCTTTCTTTATCTTGAGCTGAAAGTGGTGCGAACCAACGACGATGCGGATGACGACCAAATTCAACCAGATCTGCCACTGTCAAGCCGACGGGCACTGCATGACGCTGCGGTAACATCGCTAAACGTAAGGCCATATCAGCACGGGAATACTGCTTTATTCCCTTTCCTTCCAATAATATTTCGCCCTCTTCATTCGGGGTCAGTCCTGCAATTATTTTTAGCAAGGTACTTTTACCTGAGCCATTGGGACCAACCAATGCGGTAATTTTACCCTGTAAAAACTCACAGTTAATATTATTAAGGATTAACTTGCCGCCTAAACGGCAAGTTAATTTATTCACAGTTAACAAAGGAACCAACGTTAGAACTCAACACTGTAGTTAACAGAGTAAGTACGGCCTTGACCTTTGAAACGAACCAGAGATGTATTAGGGATTAAAGCGCTATATATCTCCTCAGAACGCTGAGACCATAGTGTATTATACTCAGTGTTCAATAAGTTCGTAATACCAAACTGTAATGAACCAACAGGTAAACGAACGCCAGTTAATAGGTCCACCGTATTATAGCCATTTAATTTTTTGTCGCTGTCATCTTCATAACTAAACATTTGCATCGTTTGTAAACGAGCTTGTAACAGGTCCGATTGCCAAGCTACATAAGCTGATGCCTTTGATGGACTTGCATAAGAAATACCTTTATCTTTCCATTTATCATCAGCTTTTACTTCACTAATAATGTAGTTAAAATTAGTACCTATGCTAACTTCAGAAGTAACAAAGTAATCCAATTTTCCTTCTAAGCCATAGTTACGTTCATCTTTATCTATAATATTAATTGTTTGCTCAGTCTTGTCATAATGAACTTGTTTATCTGACTTTGAATAATAAGCAACAAGTTGTGCCGATACATCATTTGAATTTAAACGCCAGCCAAGTTCTAACGCATTAGTTTTGACCCCATCAAGTGGATTGTCAGCAACACTTACAGCTTTAATAAGAGTATTCCCAAGCCCATCGCCTGCGTTTACTAGATCGCTATATTTACCCTGTCCGTAATATTTTGCAGGGTCTGGAATTTCAAAACCTTGGGCAAAGCTCAACCAGACCTGTTGCTCTTTACTTATTTTATATAGAGCGCCTGCATTAACGAGGGTATTAGAATACCCTTTATCTCCACCTTCAACTGCTTCAGCAGAACTATAATAACCTTTTGAAATAACAATTTGCTGCTTTGCTGGCACAAATGTTTCAACATCTACATTTGTATATTGGTAACGAACACCTGCATTTAATATCAATGAAGGTGAAACTGCATAATCACCCTGCAAGAACGTGGCAAACGAAGTATTCTGTATCTCAGGATAACGGCCAATTTCATCCGTTTTATTATTAATTAAACCACCCGAAGCGGCTGACGTATTATAGTCATATAAACTTTGTGACGACTCAAATGATTCAAAATCAGCGTCTAAACCATATACAAGATTCATGTTATTTGTTGGTTCAGCAGTAAATACGATTTTAGTTCCGAAGACTTGTGTATTTTGTTGAGATGCCCCCATGCTTTGAGTTGTTGGATCTGGGAATGGATTGTATCTTAGCTCTTCATTTCGGTAGAAAAGCTGTAAATTTAAAGTCTGATTATAAAAATGACTATCACTGTAATTTAAAGTGATCAAACCTCGAACTGACTCTGCTTGTTGATCCGAGACGTAGCCTTTCTTCATTCCGATTTGTTTACTCGGATCATATAAATACCCAAACCCGGAACCATAATCAACACCGTAGTCACTATCCTGCCCACTATCATAATATTGCGCTAACAACTCAAGACGTTTCGTTGATGAAATATTGAAACCCATGTTTGCCATTATGTCTAATTGCGATACAAACTGAGAACTAGTTTGGGTTACATCTTGTAAGACCATATCACCATTTGAATCGTACATTGCGCCAGTATCAACATAAGATACCGCAATACGTGCATCCATTTTGTCACTGCTCGTGGATACAGCTTGTGCGACTTGCCACTCTAAATCTTCACTACTATTAAAACCTGATTTAGCGCCTAACCACGTTTCGCTAACACCATCTGCATCGCGGCCTTTTTTAGTAATGATATTGATAATACCGCCGGTACTGCCACCACCATACATAGCAGATGCACCAGAGATCACTTCAATACGGGCAATATTAAACGGATTAATCGCATCAAACTGACGACTGATACCACGTGAAGAATTCAATGAAATACCATCAATCATCACCAGCGTTTTACGACCACGCATGTTTTGACCAGCATTAGTTCGCGATTGGCTACCCACGTCTAAACTTGGGATTAAGTTAGCGAGCATTGCTTTAAAATCGATACCCGATTTTGCCTGTTCTGCAATTTGAGCTTCGTCGATGACAAGCACGGTTGCCGCAATATCACTGATGCTCTGCGTACTACGGTTTGCAGTTACCACAGTCATGTTGTCATTTTTATCTGCGGCATGAACAGATGCTTGAGCAGCAAGAGGCGCTGACAGTCCTAACATCGCGATAAGAATGGGGTTGAGCATAAATGTGGTTTTATTCGACTTAGCAATTTTCATTATTAATTCCATTTATTAAGAGTTGTTTTATTATTTATTATTTATTCAATTACAGACTGTCGTGGCAAGTTCACAACAGCATTATTAAGACGTATTGATTGCTGATAAAGGCGTGACCACCCTAATACAATCAACAACATCAGAATGACAAAACCTGGGAATAGATAATTGCTATCCCAAGCCAGTAATAACCCCGCCAGTAACGCACCAAACGCATTACCCAATGTATGGCCTTGTGAGATAGATGCTGATGCTTGTGCTTTTTGATTGTCAGTACTGCGCATGGCAACCGCGGTATACCAAGCAGGTGCCATCGCAAGCGCAGAACTAATCAACATCACGCTAAGCATGAGTTGTATTTGCAGTACAAATAGGATCGTGCCAATAAAGAAAGAGACCGTGATAAAAACCAGAAACAATGGCGTCGAACGGATAAGTAATTTATACAAGAAAAATAAAGAAACCAGCGCGCTCACACTCGCTGATAACAATAATTCAGCCACCATTGCACTGGCTTGAGCAGCCGTCATCAAGCCATTACTTAATAACGGACCAAGACTGAATTGTAGCTGCGACGAGAATAAGGTAATTAAGAATGCCGTGACAATGACCGTTGAACCGATCAATTTCATATTTTGATGAGCACTTGCATCAAGGGGGATATGGTTGGTAACAAGTAACGATTCAGCATCTTTTGTAGTTGGTGATTTAACTAACATCAAGCAACTAAGCACAAACGCTAACACGGTCATAGCAGCAACGAACCACAAACTGAAATACTCAATATCAAGTGGTAAAAACGTCAATAGTGGTGCTGTCAAACGACCTATGTTAGTAGATATAGTGACCCAAACTAACTTTTCACCACGTTGGTCTTCTTGCGATAACCACAACTGTGCAGTTGGGATCACCCCACTGCAAAACATACCATGCAGCACACGGCTAAAACACAAACCGATAATCAAACTTATTCCAGTTAATTGACGGCTCTCTAGTAAAGCTAAAAAGCTTAACTGTGATAGCGTAAAACCAAATAATATCAGTGTTAAAATCCCCGCCAAGGGGCGCTTATTCGCGACACTGCGATCCAGCCACTTTCCCCAATAACCAGAACCAACAAAAAAAATAAACGTACCTAACGATAAAGGGATCGCGATCATCCATGCCGTTAGCTGTCCTTGTGCCATCATGACAGGTACGAGAATGAGGATAACGCCTTGTAACGCCCCCAATACCCAACACGATAGACCGACAATCGCTTTCATTTTAGCTAATCCCTTAGTTCAATTCTTATATTTTGCAAGCATACTATTGCAAATGAGAATCATTGTCACTAATATTATTATAACTATTGATAATAATTTAAAACAATGGACTTACAAATGGTTAACATATGCAGTGAACAATGGACTAACATCAATAACGAATTAAATGCAAAGATAATCAGTGAATTACATTATGAAGAAGTGATATTTCCCGACCCAATAAACACCAATGACTGGATATGGGAAGTGGATGGTGCGACTTGGGTCTTTAAAGCAAAGCAGCATATTTGGCAGAACCTGGTGATAGACAGTGACTCTATTACTCGTAATGGTAAGCCTAATATTAACAGTGCAGAATTAATAACCGATATTGCGAAATCCATTCGACTTGATGATATTATTCTGGGTAATTTAATCGAAGAAATACAGCAAACATTATATGCTGACCTCATCGCCTACCAACATAGGGACAGCTATTCTCTCGCACAATTAACCGCATTATCAGGTATTGCTTTACAGGCTATTTTAAAAGGTCACCCAAAGGCGATAGCGAACAAAGGCAGGTTGGGCTGGGGGGTTAATGAACTTGCGCGTTATGCGCCTGAAGCCGCGCAATCGTTTCAGTTACATTACTTAGCCATCGATAAATCACTCACGCAAATTGGTATCGAATTACCTCTCCCTTTAGACAAGGAAAGTCGGTCAGAACCAGTCAATACACAAGCATTATTACTTGCACAATTGATGTCTACAGCCGATAAAAACCGGCTCTTAGACAAGTTAAATCAACACGGTATGAAGAGTGATGAATACTGGATAATCCCAATCCATCCGTGGCAATTCAGTCAATTTATCGTGCCACAATTTACGGCTTTATTTGCCAATAATAGTCTTATCGATTTAGGTGTCACGGGTGACTTTTATCAAGCGCAACAGTCAATTCGCACATTATC
Organism: Moritella sp. PE36; assembly: GCF_000170855.1. Classification (GTDB taxonomy): domain Bacteria; phylum Pseudomonadota; class Gammaproteobacteria; order Enterobacterales; family Moritellaceae; genus Moritella. The sequence goes on from NZ_ABCQ01000007.1 coordinate 94,011, forward strand.
TAATTTAACCTCACCGACTAAAAATGACATTAAATTACCGATTACAATTTTGAATACCTCCTGCTATCGAGGCATACCAGGTAAATACATTACCTCAGGTGCAGTGCTGTCAAAAACAATTAATCAGTTGTGCCAGCAGGATGAATTCTTAACGCAATGTAACTTGCAAGTTTTGCAGGAATGGGCCGGAATTCATGTCCCACAAACAACACAGATGAGAATTCCAGGCACCCCTTATCGCTATAATGAAATGCTCGGTGTCATCTTCCGTCAAAGTCCAGCCGCGCTGTTGCAATCTGGGCAGCAGGACAAACTAGCCGCAGCCTTAATGCAAACGGATAATCAAGGAAATAGCTTCATAGCTGCCTACATCAAAGACAGTAAACTCGATGTACAAACATGGCTAACGCGATTATTTGACTGCACTGTTATTCCGCTCTATCACCTTATGTGTCAATACGGTATTGCTTTAGTATCACACGGCCAAAACTTGACGATCTTATTCGAAGATAATATTCCCACAGGCTTAGCGATTAAAGATTTCCATGGCGATTTACGTCTGGTAGATCAGGAGTTTGAAGAACTCAATATTTTTCCAGCACACATTAAAAAAACATTAACACGATTACCCGCTAATTATCTCTTACATGATTTGTATACCGGAAATTTCGTCACTGTTTTACGTTTTGTCTCACCTTATTTACAAGCCGAAATGGGCTATAGCGAAACCGAATTTTATCAATTACTCAATGCTAGAATTCGCCATTATCAAGCCCAATTTCCCACGTTGAAAGAACGATTTGAATTATTTGATTTACTTGCCCCAACAATGGAAAAAATATGCATTAACCGGGTACGCTTTAAAGTGGGGTATCAGGATACCAGTGAGCGTTTATTACCAGAGCTCGGCACCCCTATTGCAAACCCACTATTTCGTGAGCAAGAACAGCATTATTCAATTAAGTAATCAAATTAGGCATTAGTTTAAAACAAACTGGTTTATGCTACGTCATTAATTTAATGACGTAGCCACCTCAATTTCAAGGATGAAACAGTGATGATGACCTTCAGACGACCTAAAATATTACCTTTCGCAGTAGCCTTAGCTGTAACAGCAAGCTTAAGTTTAACAGGCTGCTCAAGTATGCAAGATGCTGTATCCGCTAGCCCTACGATAAGCAGTGTTTGGGGAATTGGGGAAATGCCGATTGCAGACCTCAATGCGCTATATGCCAACGAAGAATCACAGTGGATGGATATTAATGGTATGCGTATTCACTACCGTGACGAAGGTAATCCCAATGGTCAACCGATTGTCTTAGTCCATGGGATTTTGTCATCATTGCATACTTGGGATGAGTGGCATAAAGGCTTAACAGCCGACTACCGGATCATCAGCCTCGATGTACCCGGTTTTGGCTTAACAGGTGGACCTGAAAATCCAGATGACTACTCTGAAACCCTATTGCATTCATCTTTCGAACAATTCGTAGCCCAATTACAACTCGATGATTTTATTTTAGTCGGTAATTCACTCGGCGGTTATATTTCAGCTCAGTATGCAGCGAACAATCCCGGTAAAATAAAAAAACTTATCCTTATCGATCCTGCTGGCGCCCCACAAGAACTGCCGTTTCTGTTAAGTTTTGCAAGTATGCCGGGTATCAATAGCCTGGCTGCCAATGTATTCCCACCTTTCATTGTCGCGATGGGGGTAAAAGATGTCTATGGCGATCCAGAACGGATCACTAAAGCCAACATGGACCGCTACATTCATCTGTCATTGCGTCCTGGTGCTAAACAAGCTTATGCCAATACCATTGCCATGTTAGCTGAAAAAAACGACCGACACGCACCGCTAAACTTCAGTAGCATCACAGCTCCGACGTTACTGATGTGGGGTGAAAAAGATATTTGGGTTCCTGCCACACTGAGTGAGCAATGGCTCGCTAATATCTCGGGCTCAACCTTGATCACTTACCCTAAAGCTGGTCATGTACCAATGGAAGAAATACCACAGCAAACCTTGCAAGACGCGCTTACTTTTATTGATTTGAAATAAACCCTTATTTAAATACTGATGATGACGGTGGCACCACCAGCTTCATCATCAGTTTCCCCGACGATTAGTCAACGCCTTCTAGTTTTTGTCACCATAACATCATCCTTGCTTCACTTAGCTGTCACAGTCTTATTCAATACTTATCAAGTAACACAGATACACATAACTACCAAATTCTGGTATTTACTCTACGCTTGTTATACCCATTGAATACATAGTTGGTGGTTAGAACAAGTAAATATATCGAGGTTGCTATGATTAAAACAGCACTTGTTGTTGAAGGCGGTGGTATGCGCAGCGTATTTACTGCTGGAGTATTAGATACCTTTTTAGACCATGGTTATGATCCTTTCGATCTGTTTATTGGCAGCTCTGCTGGCACCTTAAACTTATCTGCATTTATTGCTGGGCAAAAGAAATATTCGCTACGACTGATTAATCACCTTGCTAAATCAACTACCTTTGTTGATTGGACGCGCTTTATCAAAGGTGGTAATGCCATGGAATTGGCTGAATTACATGATATATTGGCGCTACATGATCCTATCGATCTGATTCAAGCAAAACGACGTTTAAACTCCCGCCCTTTTGTGATCACCAGTTGTGACAAATCAAAAGGCCAAGCAAGTTATCAAAATGCAGAACCGAGCCGTTGGTTTCAACAGATAATAGCCTCGTGTGCCTTACCCATAGTGTTTCGTCCAGGGGTTAAGCTTGGTAATGATATTCATATCGATGGCGGGCTCGTCGATCCGATACCGGTAAAGAAGGCGGTCGATTTAGGGGCGAATCATATTATTGTGATCAGGACCAGAACCCGACATTGGGTAGAAAAACTATCCGTTTTAGAACGCTTACTTACCTACTGGGTTAGGCACGATACCGTACTCACCAAGCTGCTTGATAATTACAGCAAAGAATACAACAGCACTTGCGAGTTTATGCGAAATCCACCAGCAGGTGTCAATATTATCGAAATAGCACCGGATGAAGAACTACAAACGCCCACCTTAACACGTCAAGTTAACACGCTCGAAGGCGATTATAGTGCAGGTATTAAGGCCGCGACGTTATTCTTACAGCGTCATTAAGCGTCCATAAAAATGGGCTGAACACGTTATATAACGTATTCAACCCAACATCGAATTATTATTCGCCGGTAAGTAAAGGGTGGTCAGCCGGTAATTTTCGAGAGATCCAAATAGCTAATTTATGTTTAATATTAAGGGTGCTTTCTTGATCTTTAGCCAGAGGCTGCATCAGTTTATCAAACACTAACGCTTTATAAATATATTGCGCTTTAACGTCTTCTGGATCTGTCGTTGTAAATGTACTACCACGTTGCTGTAGGTACTGAGTACCTAAGGCGATCGCAGCTTTAAATAATTTTTTTTCATTTTTCAGTTTAGCCATCATTTCCTCTTCACATAACAGACAGTTAATCTCGCTGAGTACACACTGTTATAGCACGATTAAGAAAGAATGAATGTGACTTTTAAATTATAAATCAGGTTTTAATTGACTGGTATTGTCCAGCATCAATAAGTGGATGTGCTTCCATCGCATAAATGTCATTATACTCATGCTCAATCAGCAAGCCAAAATGTGCAGAGAGTAAGCCGATATCTTGTAGTGACAAGTCTTCAAGTGACCAGACTGGTGTTGCATAATCACAAATATAATAACCTTGTAATTGTGCACTGGGATTTTCAACGATCATGATGCGATCGATGGCGTAACACTCATCAATACCAGGCACAGACAAGCAGGCTTTATCTGCTATGAGTAATACACTAAATGTCACTTTAGAATCAGGCAGTTCCAATAAATAACATAGTTTTCTGGGCATTATTACACTCATCATAAAAGTTAAACTTAGACTTCAAGACTAGAGTACATTTGCACGACCGCACTGGTATTAAGCAAATTAATTTAATTTTTAGCAACGCTAAAATACGGCTCTCATATGCACATTAAAATCACAAGCCTGAGCGGACTATGCTAAAAAATCAGCCTAAAACATTCTCTCGGTAATAAGCTCAGCGACTATCGTCAAAATAGTCACTAGGAAAGGCTGCTCTAACATGCCTTTCCTAGCATATAGGCTAAATCGCAGCGGCTAACTCAGAACCTTGTTTGATCGCACGTTTGGCATCCAGTTCCGCAGCGACATCAGCGCCGCCAATCAGGTGCACTTGTTGCTCAGCAGCGACCAATTGCGCTTGTAGCTCGCGTAATGGGTCTTGACCAGCACAGATAATGATATTATCAACATTCAATACCTGAGGTTCACCAGCGACCATAATATGCAATCCCTGATCGTCAACTTTAACGTACTCAACACTGTTTATCATTGCTACTTTCTTACTCGCGAGACCCGCTCTATGCACCCAGCCAGAGGTTTTACCTAACCCAGCACCAACCTTACTGGCTTTGCGTTGTAATAAATAAATCTCACGTGCAGCAGCCGGTTTTTCAGCTGGCATTAAACCACCGCGATTTTGCATGGTTAAATCAACCCCCCACTCACGCATGAAGGTATCAATATCCTGACTGGCGGTTGGCGCGGTTGACTGATGATCATGAGCAAGGTATTCCGCGACATCAAAACCAATACCACCCGCTCCAATAATGGCCACTTTACTACCGACCGGTTTTTTATCTCGTAACACATCAAGATAAGACAATACTTTGCGATGACCAATACCCTCAATAGCTGGTGTACGCGGCGCAATACCGGTCGCTAATACCACATCATCAAAACCGTTAGCGATAAGCTCATCGGCAGACACGCGCTTATTCAACATAATTTCGACGCCAAGCTTTGCAGTCATCGTAGTGAAATAACGTAACGTCTCAAAAAACTCTTCTTTACCTGGCACTTGTTTGGCAACATTAAATTGTCCACCCAGTTCTGACTTATCATCAAAAATAGTAACTTTGTGCCCGCGCTGCGCAGCGACGGTTGCAAACGCTAATCCTGCAGGACCAGCACCGACCACAGCAATACGTTTGCTCACTGGTGATTTCAGATAAATAAGTTCCGTTTCACGGCAAGCGCGAGGGTTAACCAAGCAAGACGTTAACTTCATACTAAAAGTATGATCTAAACACGCTTGATTACAGCCAATACAAGTGTTGATCTCGTCACTCTTTCCAGCTGCCGCTTTATTCACAAATTCAGGATCGGCTAAAAATGGTCGTGCCATCGACACCATGTCTGCATGACCTTGCGCGAGTACTGACTCTGCGATCTCGGGGGTGTTAATGCGGTTTGTGGTGATCAACGGGATCGATACTTCGCCTTTCAATTTTGCAGTCACTTTGGTAAATGCTGCTCTTGGTACTTTCGTGACGATCGTGGGGATCCGCGCTTCGTGCCAGCCGATACCGGTATTAATGATGGTTGCACCCGCTTTCTCAATGGCTTTTGCCAGCGTCACGACTTCTTGCCAAGTACTGCCTTTCTCAATCAGATCCAGCATCGACAAACGATAAATAATAATAAAATCAGTGCCGACCTTTTCGCGTACCTGTCTGACAATCTCAACCGGGAACCGGATACGGTTTTCAAAACAGCCTCCCCATTCATCGTCACGTTGATTGGTGTGCTCAACAATAAACTGGTTAATCAAATAACCTTCCGACCCCATGATCTCAACACCATCATAATTCGCTGATTGTGCAAGTCCGGCACAGTTAACAAATGCAGCGACCTGTTGATAGACCTCTTCCGTTGTTAGCGCACGTGGACGCGCAGGGTTAATCGGGGCTTGGATTGCTGATGGCGCGACAGGTTGCTTGCTATACGCATAACGACCCGCGTGTAAGATCTGCATACAAATTTTACCACCCGCAGCATGCACAGCGGCAGTGACCTCTTTATGCGCTTCAGCTTCTTCAACGGTATCCATTTTTGAACCACCTTGAAACACCGCGCCTTCAGGATTAGGTCCGATACCGCCAGTCACAATCAGGCCAACACCACCCGCTGCACGTTCGGCAAAATAAGCCGCCATACGAGTAAAACCATTGCTGACTTCTTCAAGTCCGGTATGCATGGACCCCATTAATACGCGGTTTTTTAACTGGGTAAAACCCAGATCGAGTGGTGTTAATAAATTTGGATAATTATTTTGTGCTGACATGGTTCACCCCATTGCTTTGGCTATTTGGTTCAGAGTTTATTATTTTTATATTATTAAAAAATTTATTAGTTCTTATTTTTGTTAAAAGTAGCGTTAAAGCACAACGGATACAATGCTCATGATATACAATTAACTATCTTTAGTTAGCAAAGATGAATTCTTGGCTAGCATGTGTGATGACGGATATGGATTCAATGACGGAAACAATAGATTCAAAAGTAAGTTTGGGGGATATTTCGGTTAACTTTTTGCAGCAAATGAGTTTAACCAGTAATAAGCTCAGTTGCGATATCAATCCTATTTTAGCCAAATACAATGTCTCCATCGCGCAGCTTAGTGCCCATCATGGTCGCTTATCTATTCCCAAATATATGCGCATAGGTTTTGAGTTAATTCAACAAACGGGGCGCGAAGACCTAGGCTTACTGATGGGCGAAAATGTCTGCTTTCAACATTATGGTATGCTGGGATTCACCTGTATGTCGGCCATTAATATCAGTACCATGGCACAAGTACTCGCCCAATATGAAAGTTTGTTAAGCCAAAATGTACGGGGTCATTCAACGTTTATTACAGCACCAGAGCCGACACTGACCTTTTATTCGATAGCCCCGTATAATCCGTATAATTATTTTGTGGTTGATTCTGTGTTAGCAAGTTGGTTCACCTTACTGACCTCCCGAGCCATGCACTTAACCCAGCCTGTCAGTATTGTTAAAGCGGTGCATATTGAATACCCAGAGCCAAAGAACAGCGAGCGCTATCATGCATTTTTCCAATGCCCGGTTATTTTTAATTCCACATTTAATGGTTTAGTATTAAATAGCCAGCATATCCAGACGCCATTACCCGATGCCTGCATGAGCAGTTATCTGCAAGCACAACAGTTATGTCAAAATGAACTGCAACAGCTGCAACAAAATCAGGATTGGCAAACCAAGGTTATTGAAAAAGTCAGCCATAACCTGGTGGGTAACATGCCTGATATTAATCAAGTAGCTGAACTACTGGGGACATCAGCCTGGACATTAAGACGCCGCTTATACAAAGAAAAGACTAACTATCAAAGTATCATGGATACAACTAGGAAAGGTCTGGCATTAAGTTATGTCCGCGATACCCTGCTTACCTTCAGTGAGATATCGTATTTATTGGGCTTTGCCACTCCGGCAGCATTTTATAAAGCCTTTCGACGTTGGACGGAAAGTACACCAAAGAATTACCGACATGCGTTTATAAACAAGCGCGAATAAACGCCTTAAACTCTAATCTTAGTTGCTCAGCTTCTGGTTCGCGTTGCTGCAAGCGTAGCAGTTCGATCACACATTCAATGGTACTTAACCCGCCGTCAACTTGATTGGCGCGTAAAATAAACTCAGATGCTTGTGGCGCGGTTAACGTGACCTTAGGTAAATCTTTTAAATAGTCACTGCGACTATACATTTTCCGCGCTTCTTGCCAGGTACTGTCCAGCAATACCAAACTATCAAAATCACTTATTTCATGTTCGCCTTCTGCGTCTGGAGCCAAAATTGCCACCCGACCGGATTTGATCGCCGTTAGCAATTGATTATCGGGTTCTTTACGACGCCAATGCACAACACTTGTTTCATCGGGGAGAAACTGTTGGACTAATTTGCCGGTATTACTGCGGCGCGAGAACTCTCTCTCGTGGGTAACCAGGTATATGTGCATGAATTTATAACTTCAGTCGATGAAACAGGATAAATATTAAATAAGAGGTAAAGTAACCGCTATCATTATACTCTACAGTAAGTCTTAACTAAGCTGTAAGTATGACGAGGATCTACTATGTTCGCATTGAGTAAACACATTATCAGTAAATTAAACTATATCTTATCACTGTTTTTTCGTCCTAACGAACCTGCTCAAACCAATATAACCTTTATGACGATATAATCATCAGATAAAATACACATTACTATCATCGATAAGATGCGTCTTACACTTTCATCTTATCTATTCATCAAGGGAATACATGTCTAAGATCCAACTTTATCAGCGTCTTGCCCAACAAGCTGACGCTTTAATGGCTGAAGAAACCCATTTAATTGCCAATTTAGCTAACCTAAGTGCGTTATTATTTATGGAACTAGAAGATATTAACTGGGTAGGTTTTTATCTTTACGAGAATGACGAGTTAGTATTAGGTCCTTTCCAAGGTCAACCTGCATGTATCCGCATTCCAGTAGGGCGTGGAGTATGTGGCACAGCAGCAAGTACATTACAAACTCAATTAGTGACAGATGTGCATGACTTCCCTGGCCATATAGCCTGTGATGCTGCCAGCAACTCAGAGGTCGTGGTACCGATTGTGGTTAATGACAAATTAATCGGCGTACTGGATATCGATAGTCCAAGTATTGGCCGGTTTGATAATGATGACTTAGTCGGCGCAGAATTGCTGGTTAGCCAACTTGTGAAGCGTTTAACCGCCTAATAACTTATATTAGTTAATAAACTGTAAATAATAACATCATGATAAGGCCTGAAGCTGAGAAGCGCAGGTCTTGGTGATGATAGCAATACGACGCCCCAGGTACTTCGCGGTATCGAGATCACTGCGGTGCACTTCGCCTTCCGGATTATGCCCAACTACACCTAACTGACATCCGAGACGATTTAGCCCCACGCTGTTATAACCACCGGCAATATCGAGCCCAATCCATAACATGCCATGCTGACTGGCTAATGTCGCCATATACTGAAGCGTGTTGGCCTGATCACCGTTAAGACAGCTACCAACGGTAAAACCACCGGCAAATTTATTACGCCATTGTTGGCTATCCCAACGCTCACTTGTCGCATCGGCAAACGCTTTAAACTGAGCTGATACCCCACCCATGTAGGTTGGCGAACCAAATATAATAGCATCGGCGTTATCCAATAAGCACATCAGTTCATCGTTATCAAAACGACCTTCAAATAAATCCCAGGCCTGCACCTGACATTCAATGACTTTTACGTCTTCAACGGTGTTGACACCAGAGATCACTTCGCGAGCGAGCGCCTCAGTTGAACCTGAAGCTGAAAAATACACGACTGCAACTATGGTCAAACAAAACCTCTCACACTATCCATATTCATTAACCTATATCCCTATTTAAATCTAACACTACTGTAGTGCAGTGCGGCACTGAATATCTGCGACCTAAATACAGGCATTCAGCTAATCACAAATAATATCAGTCTTTACGCTAAGGTATACACTTAAACACCGAAAATATGATTTAAATATTCCTTTCCCTGATTCACAGGCATAAAAAAAGGCCTGTAAAAACAGACCTTTCTATCAATAACAACTGACGCTATTATTTTTTACTTTTATAGTGCGACATCATGCGACGGCGTTTTTTCTGTTGCGATAATGATAACTTATTTTTCTTATCTGCAAACGGATTATCACTGTCACGGAATTCAACTTTAATCGGCGTGCCCATAATTTTTAATGAACGGCGGAAGTAGTTGATTAAGTAACGACGGTATGAACCCGATAATTTGGTTACTTGGTTACCATGCACAACGATCAGTGGAGGATTGTAACCACCCGCATGCGCATAACGCAGCTTAACACGACGTCCTGCATGCATTGGCGGCTGATGATCATCAACAGCCATACGTACGATACGCGTTAGCATAGACGTTGATACACGCTTAGTAGATGAATCGAATGCTTCTGTAATCGATTCAAATAAGTTACCAACACCCGTACCGTGCAATGCCGAGATGAAATGGATACGTGCAAAGTCAATGAAGCCTAAGCGACGATCTAATTCAGATTTAATACGATCTTTCACGCCAGCATCTAAACCATCCCATTTATTAATGGCAATCACAATTGAACGGCCTGAGTTAATCGCAAAACCTAATAACGTTAGATCTTGTGAGGTAACACCAACACGCGCATCCAATACCATCAATACCACGTTAGCATCATCAATTGCTTGTAATGCTTTAACAATCGAGAACTTCTCAACTGCTTCATTGATATTTTTACGACGACGTACACCAGCAGTATCGATAAGCATGTAGTTACGACCAGCACGCTCCATCGGAATGTAGATGCTGTCACGGGTAGTGCCCGGCATATCATAAACAACAACACGTTCTTCACCTAAAATACGGTTAACCAGTGTTGATTTGCCTACGTTAGGGCAACCAATCATTGCTAGTTTGATTGGTAAACGCGCGTAATCTTCCGCAGTTTGCTCATCTTCCTCACCTTCCTCTTCTTCTGGTAATAACTCACCATTTACAAAAGGGTCTGCATCTGAGAATTCTTCTTCATCTTCAGCATCAGCAACTTCAACGTGTGCTAATGCTTCTTCAATAAGAATGTTAATGCCACGTCCCTGCGATGCAGCAATTTGGTAAATATCACCAAGTGCAAGCGCATAGAATTCAGCAACAGCAACATCGCCATCGAGGCCATCTACTTTGTTGGCAACAAGAAATACTTTTTTCTGTTGCTTACGTAAATGTTCGGCAATTGCTTGATCAGCGACCATTAGGCCTGCTCGAGCATCTACCATAAATAATACGGCATCAGCTTCTTCAATCGCAAGTAACGACTGATCAGCCATTTTTGCATCAATCCCTTCTTCATCACCATTAATACCGCCGGTATCAACTACGATGAACTCACGACCAGCTAAGTTAGCCTGTCCATATTTACGGTCACGAGTTAACCCTGGGAAATCGGCAACAAGTGCGTCCCGGGTACGAGTTAAGCGGTTGAACAATGTTGATTTACCAACATTAGGGCGTCCAACCAATGCAATTACAGGGGTCATAGTTAACCTCAGCCTCAATACGGCTCTAGTAAAATAAAGTCACTTATTTAAAAGGACAAAATGCGCCTCTCGGCGCAATAAATTAGGTTGATGGTATTCTATCTCATCAGTTAAATTGGTTTTTTTACCGCAACCAAGTCACCACGACGGCTTTGAACATAGAGATATTCATCTGAGTTCAAGGCTTTAGAAAATAATCCATCACTGTCAATTAATTTTTGTGCAACTAACTTACCGGTTTTTCGGTCTAGCCAGTGCAGGTAACCTTCTTTGTCGCCGACAACAATGTTATTGCCCGAGACAGTGGGTGCTGTTACACCGCGTAACGCTAAACGATTCTGCGACCATAAGGTCAAGCCATTACGACGATCGATTGCATGAATACGACCTTCAGTATCGGTTAAAAACAGTTCAAAGCCAGCAACTGTAAGATCTTTTACCGATGCATATGCACGTTTCCAAAGTACCTTACCTGAACGTAGTTCAATCGCCATTAACTCACCGTTAAACGCAGAGGTATATACCTCAGTGCCACGAGCAACTGCTTGACCATTAACATCAACTAAACGATCAATGTCATTGGCGCCTTTTGGCTTAGCAACATTCACTTCCCAGATCAATCGACCATTAGCGAGAAAGACTGCGGCTAGTTTACCATCACTGCGACCATAAATCGCTGCTCCATTGGTGGTGATTGGCGAATTATTACCACGTAAAGTCAACGCCGGTAATTCTGAACTTTGGATCCAGCGCTGTTCACCCGTCTGAACGTCAAAGCCAATCAAGCTACCACTGCCAGTCTGGATGATAACCAGACCTTCATCAACCACAGGACTTGCGATCACTTCACCGTCAGTTTCAACTTGCCAGAGTACTTCGCCCGTGTCCTCGTTTAATGCAAACAATACCGCATTTTCACTACCGACAAAGACCATGCCATAACCAGCAGCAATACCACCAGAAAGCAGCGCATTATCACTGTCATCAAAACGGTTAAAAACGTCTTGATCAGACAAATCTTGCGCCCAAATTTCATTACCTGAAATAGGGTCTAGCGCTTTCACTAAACCAGAACGACTTGCAGCAAAAAGTCGATCATTTACAAGTAAGGTTCGTGTCTGTGAGTAATACTCACCCACACCCGAACCAATACTCTCACGCCATTCAATTTCTGGCGTGAATTCAGCTTGGATCACAGGCAAAGGTGAATACACGTCCTCATCATCGCTGAATAAAGAGCACCCTTGTAAAAAAACTGAAAGAACCGCAGCTGTTGTTATTGTTCTCAGCTTATTGGTCATTCAACTCTCCCGCGATTGCAGCATCAAGATCATCTGCAACGTCGGCAATAGCAAGGTCATCAAGCTTTAATTGTAGCAGCTGTGTATTTGCACCAACACCCGCTAACGCCGTTTCATAAGCACTACGCGCTGCGTTTAAATCGCCTTGCTGTACATAGATATCACCTTTTACTTCTGCTTTCTTACTAGCAAAGGTATCAAGTGTCACTTTATCCAATGTCGCCAGTGCAGCATCAAAGTTTTGTAACTGCGCTTGCACTCGTGCGAGACGAATCTTAGCGATCGGTAAAATACTTGCTTGATTACTGTTTGTCGCTACCCAGCTAAGTTGCGTTTCAGCTTCAGCAAAATCTTGTTTTTTCACCGCTTCAGCGGCAAGTTGTAATGCTGTTAGTGTTGCGTAAGCATTACCACTGTTGGCATCAATAAACGTCTGAGTTGTCGCCTTTGCTGCAAGTCCATTTTCAGATAATTCAGTCACAACAGTATCATAAGCTGCTGATAGTTCTTCTTGTGCTGCTAACTGGCTATCGTTGTAATAACGAAAACCCACTAAGCCAGCTAGGCCTAGTACAGTACCAAAAATAACCGCATTACCATGGGACTTCCACCATGATTTCAGCGCTTCAACTTGTTGTTCTTCAGTAGCGTAACCTTCCACGTCTCACCCTTAATTTTTAAACACAATTAATCAGTATTGCTTACTTGTTGCTTTACTTGCTTAATAGCGTGGTTAATTTATTTACTAACTCAGTGACTGCGATAGTTTGCTGCTGTGTCTTACCAGTCAGATCTTTCACCGTCACTTGTTGGTTTTCGATTTCGTCGCTGCCCAGAATAAGTGCTACTTTAGCGCCATTTTGATCAGCTCGTTTAAGTTGTTTCTTAAAGTTACCGCCGCCGTTATGCATCATAAATTTCACATTCGGCATTTGATCGCGTAACTGCTCTGCTAATAACATACCGTGCATATCAGCGCCTTCGCCTAATGCTGCGATATAAACATCAACAGCGCCAGCAATATCAGCGGTTAATTCTAATGTTTCTAATAATAATACGAGGCGTTCGATGCCCAATGCAAAACCAACTGCAGGGGTTGCTTTACCACCCAATTGTTCCACTAAGCCATCATAACGACCACCACCACACACAGTACCTTGCGCGCCTAAGCTTTCAGTTACCCACTCAAATACAGTGTAGTTATAATAATCAAGGCCACGCACTAAACGATGATTGATTTGATAGTTAACGCCTGCACTATCTAACATCTTACATAGACCATCGAAATGCGCTTTAGTTTCTTCGCCGTAGTAATCCGCTAAGCTTGGTGCATCGTTAAGCAATGCTTGAACATTTGGATTCTTACTATCGAGTACGCGTAATGGGTTGGTATACATGCGACGTTGGCTTTCTTCATCAAGCTGGTCTTTAAAACCTTCTAAGAAGCTAATTAATGCTTCTTTATGCGCACTACGCTCTGCAGAAGAACCCAGAGAGTTCAGCTGTAATGTCACGTGTTGCTCAATACCAAGTAGTCTCCACAAGCGTGCGGTTAATAAAATAACTTCCGCGTCGGTATCCGCGCCTTTAAGACCAAATATTTCTACACCAAATTGGTGGAATTGACGATAGCGCCCTTTTTGTGGACGTTCGTGACGGAACATAGGACCTATGTACCACATACGACGCTCTTGGTTATATAACAAACCATTTTGAATACCAGCACGCACTGTTGAAGCTGTGCCTTCAGGGCGTAATGTTAGGCTGTCACCGTTACGATCATCAAACGTGTACATTTCTTTTTCAACAACGTCTGTTACTTCGCCGATCGCGCGCTTGAATAAATTCGTAGATTCAACGATTGGCATACGAATTTCAGAGTAGCCATAGGCTGCAACAGTATCACGTAATATTGATTCTACTTTTTGCCATACCGGCGTTTGTTCTGGTAAGCAATCATTCATGCCACGAATTGCTTGGATAGGTTTAGCCACGGTCACTCTCGAAAATTAAAAAAGACATATAACCCCGGATTATAAGGAGTTTCTACGTCGAGGTAAAATATTCAAAGGTGTTAGTAGGATATTTATCCTAATTTCAACACCTTTACTGGGAAAATTACGATCCTGCGTCCGTTACTATGATGTTTTCAGGTGCCATCATCGCTGCTTTAGCTCGAATTTTAGCCTCAAGCTGGTCGATTATATCGTTATTATCAAAACGTTCTTTCTGACGTTTGCCATCAAGGTAATAACCGCTCTTATTACTGCCACCAGTTACACCGATGTGTACAGCTTCCGCTTCACCAGGGCCGTTTACCACGCAACCTATAATAGACACGTCCATTGGGATAATAATATCCTCTAAACGCTCTTCAAGTGCATTAACGGTACTGATCACATCAAACTCTTGACGAGAACAGGTCGGGCAAGCAATAAAGTTAATACCACGACTACGGATACGTAATGATTTTAAAATATCAAAACCAACACGTACTTCTTCAACAGGATCTGCAGCCAATGAAATACGTATTGTATCACCGATGCCTTCGGCTAATAACATGCCAAGGCCAACGGCTGACTTAACCGCACCACTTCTGAAACCACCCGCTTCAGTTATACCTAAATGCAATGGTTGCTCGATCAACTTTGCTAATTGGCGGTAAGATGCCACCGCAAGGAACACGTCCGATGCTTTGACACTGACTTTAAATTGATCAAAGTTCAAGCGCTCAAGAATATCAACGTGACGCATTGCTGATTCAACCAACGCAGCCGCTGTCGGCTCACCATATTTCTCTTGGATCTCACGCTCTAATGAACCACCGTTAACACCAATACGAATTGGAATATTCATGTCTTTGGCACAATCCACCACAGAGCGGATACGACTTTCATTACCGATATTACCTGGGTTGATACGCAAGCAATCAACGCCGTATTCAGCGACTTTAAGTGCAATACGGTAGTCAAAGTGAATATCAGCAACCAGTGGCACATCAACTTGTTGTTTAATTAGTTTGAATGCTTCTGCGGCATCCATGGTCGGCACGGAAACACGCACAATATCAGCACCAACGGCTTCTAATGCTTTAATCTGAGCAACGGTTGCAGCAACATCCGTCGTCAAAGTATTTGTCATTGACTGTACTGCAATCGGGGCATTGCCACCAACGGGTACCTTACCAACCATGATCTGTTTTGAGTGGCGGCGAATAATTGGACTTTCCTGATGCATATTTATAACTCGTTAATTAAGCTTCAAAAGGTACTTTAAATTTAGCAAGTTTACCTTGTTTAAAGGTTGATAAATCGACTGACTCACCGGCATAACTCATTGTGACATACTCTGGTGCGCCAAGTTTAATTGATAATGGTGCTAAACCTTGTAATGAAATTGACTGACCGGCTTTTCTCACACCCGTCGACAATGTTTTGCCGTTTTTATCTTTAACTTGTATCCAACAATCTCCGGCGAAGGTCAGTACCAATGACTGAGCAACAATAGCAGGTTTATTATCAGGAGTATTTGTAACCACAGGTGAAGTGATCGTCGGTAGCGCGGTGACGTGTGCCAATACTTCTGCTGGAACGACCTCTGATGATGGAGGTGCGATAACATCCAATGCTGGAGTCTGCGCTACGGTACTATCAAGCTCAGTACTTTCAAACTCAGTGCTATCAAACTCAGGACTTTCAGCAACAACCAAAGGGGCTTGCTCTTCAATAACCGTCACAGCACCAACTGACTCTATCGTTTGCGTGATGATAGGCTCTGGCACAACAACGTCAACATCAACGTCATCTCCTAATCCCCAAATTAAAAATACCGCTAGCATAAAGCCAATAATACCGTAACTCACCAGCATTAAACGGTTATCGTGTGCTTCCAATTTAGTTCGACAGGAAAAGCTCTGTAATTCAGTTTGTTGTTCACATGCTACATTTTGGCCATCATAAGCAGTAATGACTTCATCTTCAGATATTTTAAGATAACGAGCATAACAACGAATGTAGCCACGCATGAATGTAGATGAGATTTGTTTATCAGCAACACTTTGTTCAATATTGTTGATAACGGACAATTTAAGGTGGATATGATTACAGACCTCTTGCACACTGATACCAGATGCAATTCTTGCATCTTGCAACATTTGGCCTGCAGTCACCACATCGATATTCCCCTGCAATTCAGCAGCTTTATCAGGGTCTTTTAAGGTTTCTAAATCAATAGTCATTTGTAATATATTTTTGTGTTTGGAACGCTAATGGAAATTGAGCTAATAATTGCCGACTATATACTTCAGCGACGGCCGAATTATTCAGTTTTTCTGCAATATTAAAACCCAACCAAAGACTACGAGCGGTTACTTTACTGATTGACTCATATATAGTTAATTGTTGTTTGGCCACCGCATAATCGGCCAGTTTATAGTGTAATTCAGCAATAGAGAACAGCACGTTTAAATTTTGCGGTTCATATGCGAAAGATGACTGTAAATACTTTAATGCAAGGGGATTATTGCCTTGTTCATGCGCACAGCGCCCCGCATTTTCATAACTATTCGCAATTTGGTTATAGCTCGGCGACGCGATTGCGGTTAAAAACTCAGTTTCTGCTTCATCAAATCGCGCAAGTCCACATAGAAATACACCAAAGTTATTATGAATATTACCATCATCTGGTGCCAGGTCGAGCGCATATAAATAGGCTTTCTCAGCTTGTTGATGCTCTTTTACTTTCTGATAGTAATATGCATAAGCTAAATAAATATTCGCATCGTCAGGTGTATAACGATTAGCTTTATCAAGATTTATTTTCGCATTTTGATAGTGTTCAATTTCAATATACTTAAGCGCTAAGGTGAGTCGGCTTCGGGACGCTGCAATTTTATCAACAGAGTTATCAGTCAAGCCAGCACTGGTTTCAATATAACTTTGTGTGCTACATCCAGCCAGTGCTGTTATTAGTAATCCTACTACAGCGAAACGTTTCATGCCTAAATCCATCTAGTCAAAAGTATTAATCAGCCATCTTGACTGAAATCGCTTCACCTTGCATCCGTTTTTTTAATGTTCTTTTCGTTCTGTCGATTACATCGCCCGCTAATTGACCACAAGCAGCATCAATATCATCACCGCGGGTTTTACGAATTGTCACCGTATTTTCGTATTCCATCAGCACCTTATTAAAGCGATCGATGCGGCTATTACTTGGTTTACCATAGTCACTGCCCGGGAACGGGTTAAACGGGATCAAGTTAATTTTACACGGCGTATCTTTTAATAAATGCGCTAATTCATGTGCTTGATCGGTTGAATCATTCACGTGATCAAGTAATACATACTCAATCGTTACTTTTTTACGATTGGCATTTGATTTACCAATATAGTTTTTAACCGATGCTAGTAACATTTCAATATTATACTTTTTATTGATAGGGACAAGCTCGTCACGTAATGTATCATTCGATGCATGCAATGAAATAGCCAATGCTACATCAATTGAATCCGCTAATTTATCTAATGCAGGTACTACACCAGAAGTAGATACGGTTACACGACGTTTTGATAAACCAAAACCATAATCATCTAACATTATGTTCAATGCCGGGACCAAGTTTGTCATGTTAAGCAGTGGTTCACCCATACCCATCATCACGACATTGGTGATCGCACGTTTCTTATTATTAAAACCGATAACTTGACTTGCACGCCAAACCTGACCGATAATTTCAGATACACGTAGGTTACGGTTAAAACCTTGTTGTGCAGTCGAACAGAATGTACATTCGAGAGCACAACCTACCTGAGATGATACACACAGAGTCGCGCGGTCACCGTCTGGGATGTAGACCGTTTCATATTCTTGACCATCAACTTTTAATGCCCACTTGATCGTACCATCAGCACTGCGTTGCTCTTTGCTAATTTCAGGTGCTTGAATAACAGTTTCACGTAATAATTTTTCTCGTAACTTTTTATTCAAGTTAGTCATTTCATTAATATCATCACAGCCTTCATGATAGATCCATTTCATCACTTGATCAGCACGGAATGGTTTTTCACCAATGTCAGCGAAATATTGGCGCATCGCTTTGCGATCTAAGTCTAATAGATTAATTTTTTTATTACTCATGAAGTGAGCCTCTGTCATTTATTTTATTCGGTTTGAAACAATTTAAGACTCAATTTTAAACCATACTTAAGCATAGTTGGATAAAAAAGACGATACTAAAATTGAGGTTTCAGGGCGCGGGATTGTACAAAGTTTAACGCCTAGACGCTAGCGCATTAGCCGAATTAAACAAAATAATTTATTAACCGTTATTTTCAATAACAAAGAATCGAGTGCGATAACAAATGATTAAGGCTGAATATCAGAGTTTAAAGAGGAAATGCATAGAATGTGGAGGTGGGAAATATAATCATAAAACCGGGCAGTAAATTAATCACGCATCACTACGCAACGACTTTACAGCCCGCTACACTAACTCATTAACGTGGGCATACTTCGTTTTCAGTAAAGAAGTAAGCAATTTCACGTGCAGCTGATTCTTCACTATCAGAACCATGTACCGCATTCAAACGCATGCTCTCAGCATAGTCACAACGTAACGTGCCCGCGGCTGCATTTTCAGGGTTAGTCGCCCCCATTAACTCACGGTAGAAAGTGATCGCATTTTCACCTTCTAATACTTGCACCATGAGCGGACCTGACGTCATAAATTCCATCAATGGTTCGTAGAATACTTTGCCTTCATGTTCTGCATAAAAACCTTCCGCTTGTTCACGGGTAAGGTGAAGCATTTTTGCTGCAACAACATTTAAACCACTTGCTTCAATACGAGAGTAAATAGCACCAATTAAATTTTTTCTTACTGCATCAGGCTTAACAATAGAAAATGTGCGTTGAATCGCCATAATTTTTAACCTTAATTTGAGAAGTTTACAATCTTAGTTTGACTCACTGAATAAAACAGCGAGTCCGTAAGATAACCGTTCAAAATAAAGGTTATCTTATTAACATCGACTTTAATTGCATTACAATTTTTAAACAAGTGTTAATCGCGAAACGACACTTAAATAACGAGTAATGCGAGCCTTATCCTGCACAAATCAGTTACATTGCCTAATTGTTTAAATATCAGACTATTTATCCAGTGAATTAAGATCCAAATCAGTCATCATGCTCTGCTTATCAGTCGATTCAGCAGGCAATTGTGATGCTAAATCATCACCTATTTGGTTCGATATCACTTTTTCAAATTTGCGTTTTTGCCAAAACTTAATACTAAATAATGCTGCAACCGCTAAAAGGAGTAACAAGATCAAACCGCCAATGACCCACAATAATAAATTCCAGTCACTCTCTGAATCTTCGAACATATCCATTGCGGTCTCTGTCGTGTCTGCCTGAGAGGCTGTAGCAGCAAGAATCAGAGCACTATCAATAACAATCGGTCTTGGTATCACAAATGCTTCTGAAGGCATGTTTATGGTAATCTCACGTCCTGCTGTTGTGGTCGCAAACAACACTAATTCAATGCTATAACTGCCAAACTCTGCGGGTCGTGCAAAAGAATGAATTTGTTCTGTCATCCCTGCTTCACCATAAATGATAAAGTCATTACTTTTACCACGATTAACTGATTCGAGACGGCCTTTAATAACAATACTCTCGGGCTTTAATTCGTCAGTATCATAAGTCAGTTTTAACTGCGGGTCGGCATCCATCAGTAAGGGTAACATCTGCGTTTTTATTGGTTTTGGGAACAGGACAATATCTTGATTAAAATGACGACTAAAAGCATTGTTTGTTACTGCCACCTCAAATTTATACTTACCCGTCGCTAAATCAAGTTGCAAATAGGCCGTAAAAAGCCCGTCTTCAGGTACTTCATCAAAAAAAACGCCTTTATCATTAAACTTCGCCAACTCTTGAGAGGTAAAGCTAAAATTTTCGTCTTCTGTGCGATTATAACCATAAGCAGTAACAATCAGTTCGGTATCGCGTAAATACGTGGCGTTAAGGCGCTTTTGCAAATGCAATAATTCACCCGTAATTTTTAAGCGTTCGCCACTATATAACTGAATAGGCAAACGATTAACTTGCAGTTGTACGTCTGACAATAATTGAATACGGTTATCACCTTGGATCTTACCTAATGCTTGCCAGGGTCCAGGCATCGGATTTTCAATCGTGATAATGTCATGCTCTTTGCCTTCAATCCAATGAACGCGATCAGACTTATCCCAAATATAAACTTTGCTGCCGTCAGGACGCACTAAGATAACCGCTTTAGAAAAACGTTCACGCGCAATAATAAAGGTGAGTTGCTCAATGCCATAATCAACCCGAAAACGATTATCTAACAACTTGATATCACTGGTCTGATAAACACTTTTAGCCGATGTAAAGGTGCTGATACCAACTGCACCAATCAATGCCAATAACAACCAAATCTTACGCATGTTTATCCTTATCTTAGTGTACTTGCCACAGCGCATCACCAACGATACCAAGTCGTTCATCATGCGCTTTCAGTTCATCATCTGTTGCTTGCACCACTTTCAATGGCGCTCGGCTTGCTGCAACACGGCGAATACCACCACCCTGCGAATTAGCGCTATCTTGCGATAAATTCAACTTAGTCTGGCCACCCGTCATAAACAGATAAACGTCAGCTAAGATCTCCGCATCCAGTAATGCGCCATGCAGGGTACGGTGTGAATTATCAATACCATAACGAGTACATAGCACGTCTAAGTTATTTCGTTTACCTGGGAAAAGTTTCTTAGCAATAGCTAATGTATCGGTAATCTTACAAATTTCTTTAGTTGCAGGCAGA
Source organism: Moritella sp. PE36 (assembly GCF_000170855.1). Taxonomy (GTDB): domain Bacteria; phylum Pseudomonadota; class Gammaproteobacteria; order Enterobacterales; family Moritellaceae; genus Moritella. Next base: position 115,187 of record NZ_ABCQ01000007.1, read on the forward strand.
CCTTTATTCAGTAATCTAAATTCATGGTCCAGGAAGTTAGTATCAAACGAAGCGTTGTGTGCAACTAACTCGGCACCAACAATAAAGGCGATAAATTCATCTGCGATCGTTGCGAAACTGGGTTTGTCTTGCAAAAATTCATCGGTAATACCGTGTACTGCGATCGCCTCTGGATCAACCAAACGGTCTGGCTTGATATAAACATGATATGTACGTCCCGTCGGACGACGATTGATCAACTCAATACAACCGATTTCAATCACGCGGTGACCAATGTGTACACCACCTGCGCCCATATTCATACCGGTTGTTTCTGTATCAAAAACGATTACACGACCAGCGCCCTGTATTAACTCTGCATTGTCCAACGACATAAATCTCACCACCTAAATTAAACTGTCGCTATTCTAATATGAATTAGCCTTCGATTCACCTGATAACACGCCTAAATCAAATGCAGAAGTAAACTTGGCAAATAAAAAAAAGAATAATCAAGTCTAAGACGGCTTATGCGGTAATTTTTGCGTGGCACCCGTCGGTATAAAACGCCGTTTAGCATAGCTGACTTGCCACCAATTTTTGACCGGTGATATTGGCGCACGGCGTTTACGCGCAACAATAAAATAGACCGATGAAAAAGAAGGGAAATGCATTTGACCGATACTCTCAGACCACCAGGTTAATGGTTTTTTACCTAAAAAAGAGGTAAAGCCAAAACGGTCATCTTGAATAATTTCGAAACCAAGTAACTCTAACCAATCTTTAATACGCGCAGGGGTAAACATTCTTCCCGACCAAGGCGGATGATTACGTTTAATCCCACATAGTTTAACCAAACCACACAGTGACAACGGATTATAACCACTTAAGATAAGATAACCGTCACCCGTTAATACCCGCTCAACCTCACGCAATACTTGATGAGGATCCGCCGAAAAATCCAATGATTGCGTCAAGATACACGCATCAATGCAATTTTCCTGAAACGGTAGATGAGCAGGATCAATAAATATCCCCCCCATACCTAACTCTGACGTCGCCGTTACTTGATGTTGTATACTGCAGCCAAAACAATTAAGCTCACCACTTAACGAGCCCAATTTTAGTAGATGGTATCCAAATATTGTTGGACACCAAGCATCAAGGCGCGCCTGAATTTGGCTAGCAAGCCACTCTCCCATAGGAAGATCATTCCAAGAATGGGGAATTGTTATCTCATGTTTATGATGTGCAGGTTTTATTAACACGACAATATCCGCTAAAATTTTGTTTTATATGTAATTAAAGATAATCCCATAAAGAGAGCGATGCAATGCTTGAAGTCATTTCTATACCAACATTTAACGACAATTATGTTTGGTTAATCAAAAATACTGAAAATAATCACTGTTGTATCGTTGATCCCGGTCAAGCAGACCCAGTATTACAAGTCATTAATCAGCAAAATTTAATTCTCGAGGCGATTTTAATTACCCATCACCACTATGATCATATCGATGGTATTAGTGACATTCTTAACGCATCGACCAATCCTGTGCAGGTCTATTCGTCGATTGCGATAGACGTTGATGCACCGGTCACCTTAGTCACTGAAAATAGCCAGTTAAATCTACTTAATAATAGTTTAGCATTGACCGTAATGGCGACACCGGGGCATAAACGTGAACATGTAGTTTACTATAACCAGACGATGTTGTTCTCGGGTGATACCCTATTTTCTGGTGGTTGCGGTCGACTTCTTGATGGTAGCGCGGCAGAATTGTTTTCATCACTACAACGCATTAAAGCCTTAGATGAAAATATTTTGGTGTATCCCGCTCACGAATATACCCAAGCGAACTTAATGTTTTGCTATGCCGTAGAACCACAAAATAGCGCACTAAAAAAACATATTGAACACACCGCAAAGCTACGTCAACAAGGGCTGCCGACCGTACCAAACAGCCTGAAAAACGAGAAGGAAATCAATGTTTTCTTACGCACCAACGAAGCAACTGTCAGTATGGCTATGGAACATAAACTGCTTGATATCCTCACCAGCGAGCAAGCTGTATTCACTGCATTAAGAGTCTGGAAAGACCACTTTTAACCCAATATTAAGCATAATGCTACACTTGCTTTGTTTTCTGTTGGCTATTAGCATGTCAACGTTGTTCACTTATATAAGACGTATATGAAATTTAAATTATCTATTCCGGTATTGATATTACTGACCGGGTGTCAAATGACATCTGAAGATCGTAGTAACGATGTGCAAACTACTATAACGCCTGTCGTTGCCCCATCTGTAAAAGCCAGCAATGAAGACAATGGTTTAGATAGTGCAACTGAAGAAAATATTGCGAGACTCATTGTCGCCGAAGACGTGACCGTCGAGCCAATTGATAATGTTTGGGTTCGCATCGCTGAGCAAATGACTATTCCTATTCCCGATAATGCCCGTATTGCCAAACACCGTAAGTGGTTTTTAGACCACCCACAACATTTAAAAACGGTATCAAAACGTGCAGAACCATTTTTATATCTCATTGTTGAAGAGCTCGAGCGTCGTGGCTTACCCTTAGAACTGGCGCTGCTTCCTGTGGTAGAAAGTGCCTTTGACCCATTTGCCTACTCACATGGTAGCGCATCGGGTATGTGGCAATTTGTACCAGGCACAGCAACGCAATACGGTCTAGAGCAGAACTGGTGGTACGATGGTCGCCGTGACGTACTGGCATCGACAAGTGCAGCACTGACCTATATGGAATACTTAAGTCGTCGCTTCGATGGTGACTGGTTACATGCCCTTGCTTCGTATAATTCAGGTCAAGGTCGCGTCGGTCGTTCTATTAAGCGTAACCAAAAAGCGGGCTTAGCAACGGACTTCTGGTCGTTGTCGCTTCCAAAAGAAACAGAGGCATACGTCCCTAAATTATTAGCGCTTGCTGATATATTACAAAACGCTGAAAAATATAACCTGACGCTACCTGTGATTGATAACGAGCCTGCTATTCAGCAAGTTGACGTCAACAGCCAAATCGATTTAGCACTTGCCGCCGATTTAGCTGGGATGGATGTAGCGCAACTACAGCGTCTTAATCCTGGGTTTAACCAATGGGCTACCGCGCCAGATGGGCCACATACATTATTAATTCCCAATGAAAATGTAGCAAGGTTTGAAACTGCATTAGCAAAAACGGATGCGAAAGGCCGTTTAAACTGGGTTCGCTATAAAGTGAAGTCAGGTGATAGCCTAGGTGAAATTGCCCAAAACTATAATACTTCCAGCAAGATCATTGCCTCGGTTAACAATCTAGACAGCAGCATGATCAAGATCGGTCAAGCGTTGTTAATTCCAATGGCTGCTAAAGATCTCGATTATTATAAATTTAGCGAATCATCACGCATCACTCGTCGCCAAGAAAAACCCGCCGGACGCTTTAAAATAGTACATAAGGTACAGTCAGGTGATAACTTGTGGGATATTTCACGTGCCTACAAAGTTAACTACAAGAGTCTAGCTAAATGGAATAATATCGCACCTAAAGACACATTAAAGGTCAATCAAAAACTAGTGGTGTGGCAAGGTAAGAAACAAGGCAGTGCCAATGGTAAAGGCATTATGCGTAATATTACCTACAAGGTCCGTCAAGGTGACTCACTTGAACGTATTGCCAATAAATTTAACGTAAAAGTAAAAGATCTGGTGAGATGGAATGGCCTTGCTAAGCAGAAATATATCCAACCTGGGCAAGCACTACGACTTTATATTGACGTAACCAAGGTTAGTACCTAGCTTCATAACTACCTCGTTATCTAGCTACCTAGGCGCTAAAGAACGAGTTAGCAACGCAAAGCCTACCTGTGGTTGATCAATTCAGTGATTGATAAATTCAGTGGCTGATAAAATTCGTGGTAGATCAATAATCCAGGCATAAAAAATGGCTTACTGTTAAGATTTATTCTTAACCGTAAGCCATTTTTATTATTGCCTTGTAATGTTCAATTACAGTGCGAATTATAAACCCAGCATATCTTCTTTCAGGTCATCATCAGCAGGCTCATCACCTAACCAAATAGACAATACCGCTTGGCGGAAAACGTCGTTATTAATAGTCGATAATTTTTCATTATTTTTATACGTTGCCAAACCTTTACCTGGTGTACTCACTAAAGTAAATTGATCGCCTTTCGCTATCTCAGCACTAAACACACCAATAAACTCAGCTATTTCAGCAGAGATAGGGGCGGTATTACCCTCAGTCGCGCTATCAAAACCGTCGTTGATCGCCGAAACCATCTTCTCAGAGGTAATCAGACCTGAAATTATATTAAGACGAATAGCGCTTACATCTTGGCTTTTTATTACATCTTTACTCGCTGTTTGTGTAAATAGCGAACCAACATACAGATCAATAAAGAATTTACTACGAACACCTGCCCCTTGATAATTAAGTGATGTACCTTCAACAGATACACTATCTGGTACTGAAACGCCAGACACTTCCTGTGCAGCATTAACAGAGAAACTTAATAGCATTGCAGAAGCTAGAGTTGCTAATTTATTCATGACTTGATCCTATGTGAGTCGGTATTAAACGTCAATTTAACCATAAAGAAATTAGAGCTAAAACTCTAACCCTTTAGATTAAGTAAATTTAATACCAATTCATTACCATTAAATTCATACCTAATAAAAAAGCCACTTATTACGAAAATAAGTGGCTTTTTCTAATTTTACAACACTAATTTATCACTACTTTTTAAATTTAGAGTTCCAAATTTCACTGTTGATCTTTTTATCGATTTCAGGGTATTCAGCGCTATCAAATGTAGGTGTTTTACCTTCAGCTAATTGCTTGTTGTAATCTTTCGCGACGATGATGACATACTTAGATAACATCAAGATAGCAATGATATTGACCAGTGCCATTAAGCCCATTGACGCATCAGCCATGTTCCAAATCAGATCTGATTTCGCCACAGCACCAAACATAACCATACCTAAAACAGCAGCACGGAAGATCCAGATCATTACTTTCGAATCACGGTTCAAGAATAAAATACTTGTTTCAGCGTATGAATAGTTCGCCACAATTGACGTAAATGCGAAGAATAAGATCGCAATAGCAACAAATGTACTACCCCAATCGCCAACATGCGATGACAATGCATGCTGCGTTAATTCGATACCACCAATACCCGATGTATCACCAAGATCAGAAAGTAGAATAATAGACGCAGTCGCAGTACAGATAACGATAGTATCGATGAATACACCTAACATCTGCACATAGCCTTGTGATGCAGGGTGATTAGGGAATGGTGCCGCACTTGCCGCAGCATTCGGCGCACTACCCATACCCGCTTCATTCGAGAATAAACCACGTTTGATACCTTGCATCATAGCAACACCTAATGCGCCACCAGCAGCTTCTTCTAAGCCGAATGCAGATTTAATGATAAGTTCGAAAACGGCAGGTAGTTCTGAAATGTTCATTGCCACAACAACAAACGCAATCAGAATATAAGCCAGTGCCATGAATGGCACCACGATTTCAGCAAATGCGCCGATCACACGCAGACCACCAAAAATGATGAAGCTTGTAAATACAACTAATACGATACCAACGATAGTTTTATCAAAACCAAACGCATTGTGCATTGAGTTGGCAATCGCATCAGATTGAACAGCGTTAAATACCAAGCCAAATGCAACGATTAGGCAGATAGAGAATACAACGCCCATCCAGCGACGACCTAAACCTTTCTCCATGTAGTAAGCGGGACCACCACGGAAGTTGCCATCAGCATCTTTAGTTTTAAATAATTGCGCTAGTGAGCTTTCTGCAAAACTAGTCGCCATACCAATAACAGCAATTAACCACATCCAGAATACAGCACCAGGGCCACCCGCAGTAATTGCCACAGCAACACCAGCAAGGTTACCAGTACCAACACGCGCAGCTAGACTTGTACATAGCGCTTGAAATGATGATACACCTTCAGAGCTGCTTTTACGGCTACCAGCAAGAACAGAGAACATGTGAGTAAAATGGCGGAACTGAATAAAACCTAATTTAAAGGTAAAATACAGACCTGTACCGATAAGTAAATAAATCAGTACAGAGCCCCACAACAGCCCGTTTATAAAGTCGATAACTTCCGTCATATTGTCTTTCCATACTCTTATTAAAGTCCACAGATAGCAGTAAAAATAACACCTCTATCTGAACAAGGCGCGGAATATAACATAAAAAACCAGTAAATTGTTAATATACAGGCGTTAAAATTATCGAACTAACAACGATGACCCTAATTAGATACATATTTGAAAAATAATCACCGTGCATTTTGCATAAACTATTTTATACCTATTCCACTTTTGATCTTTTTACGTGACCTAACACTCAAATATACGACGAAATATGACTAAGGGCATTAAAAAAATGCTATAGAGAAAGGGTAACTATCATTGCAAAGGTGATCCCATGGAAGGAATAAATCAAGTGTCGATAGAAAATACAAAAAAAGAAGCAAAATCAGCGTCAAAACGAAAATGGCGTGAAATTGAAGCGATTAAGGATAAGCTAATATTAGAAAAGGAAATGGACGGTTATAATGATCCTTTAAGTTATTACTCTGATCTTATTACTTAATAAAAAGCCGCATTGAATGCGGCTTTTTTAATGCGAGAGATACCTATACAACAGCAAGGTTATACCCTTTATACTAAGCAGAGATCCTCTTTTGCCTCACCAATAAATCCAGCGGTAACGATACGCTGTGTTAATTGCTCATAAGCATCATTAAACACAGCAATGGCTTGTGCATCTTGCAAATCGCCATTTTTCCACAAATGCTCAATATGACACCAATCATCTGGGGTGAATTTCTCAGCCATTAGTGGCATTACCACATTGGTTTCATATTGAATATGGGCACGCTGTTTGTCTACAAACCCGCGCAACTGTACTGCAAGTGCATCAAATGGCATAACAGAATCAAGTTGGATCATATTTAATGAATGCGAAAGTTCACGGCTAAGGAAGTTTAAGCTTTGGTGCTCACTGGCGAGACGGTTCGGCATATCAGCATCTTCAACATAATGCTCAAGATAATACGCATAGATCAAATCTTCTTTCGGATGATGGTAACGGTCAATGTAGTTACGTAAATAATGAACAATATCATCCATTAATTTAAAATTAACACCCTGCTGTTCAGATTCGAGTTCAGCTAGCTGCTCAGTTAGTACATTTAACAGTAACTCTACTTGTTCATGATCTTTTGTTATGAGAGATAACATATAAACTCCAATTTGAAATTATCTCTCACTACCTTATACCCATATAGTGTTAGTTACTTTGATCGAGTTCAATTTTCACCTATAAAGGTATAATTGCAAAAGGTGTCATGATCTTCAGTTCAGCCGATATTATATTAGCCGATCAACAGTACTCACTTGCCAATTAATGGCTGTTTGTTGGCGAGTTTGTAAACGGCTATTAATAGCAGAAAAATGTTGGCAACCAAAGAAACCACGACTTGCAGACAAAGGGGATGGATGCACCCCCTCTAAAACGTGATGTCGGCTGCGATCAATATGGCGGCCTTTTTTCTTGGCGTGATTCCCCCATAATACAAAAATAATCTCTTCATCTTGCTGGTTTAGCAGTTCAACGACATGGTCAGTGAACGTCTCCCAACCCGATTTGGCATGGGAATGGGCTTTTGCTTGCTCTACCGTTAGCACTGTATTTAACATTAAAATACCCTGTTGTGCCCACTCGATTAAATAACCGTGGTCAGGCGCTGCAAAGCCGTCAATATCAGTACTCAGTTCTTTATACATATTACGTAATGAAGGTGGGATCTTAATACCCGGCAATACTGAGAAACATAAACCATGCGCTTGTTCTGGTCCATGGTACGGGTCTTGCCCTAAAATCACCACTTTTACATCTTTTAACGGGGTTAATGAAAACGCTTCAAATACATCAGCCTCTTTAGGAAAAATGACTTTTCCTACCGCTCTTTCAGCAGTAAGGAAGTTTTGTAATTCTAAATAATACGGTTGTTGCTGCTCGTGCAACAAAAATTCTGACCAAGTTTTCATTTATAAATCCTAAAGATTAGCATTGCCAAAGACCTAATTTTATCGTAAAAAGCTCCCTTTAAAACTATTTTGTCGTTAAATTGACTAAAAATGACGAATACTCAACGTAAGGGAGCAAAAAATGACTAAGTTTATTGGTGCACACGTATCAGCAGCAGGCGGTGTGTGGAATGCCCCTAAAAACGCCCACGATCTAGGAGCAACCGCATTTGCGCTATTTACCAAAAACCAACGTCGTTGGGATGCAAAAGCACTGAGCCCAGATGATATTCGTAAGTTTAAAGCCAATTGTAAACGTTACAATTTTACCTCAGCACAAATTTTGCCACATGATTCTTACTTGATTAACCTTGGCCACCCAGAAATGGCAGCATTAGAAAAATCACGTAATGCCTTTTATGATGAAATGCACCGTTGTGAGCAATTAGGTTTAACCTTACTTAACTTCCACCCGGGCAGTCATTTAAAAAAGATATCGGAATCAGAAAGTCTCAAGCTGGTAGCCGAATCAATTAACCTGGCGCTGGAAAAATCAACGTCAGTTAAAGCCGTCATTGAAAACACCGCAGGTCAAGGTACTAACTTAGGTTACCGTTTTGAACATCTTGCCGAGATCATTGAACAAGTAGAAGATAAGAGTCGTGTTGGTGTGTGTATCGATACCTGCCACACCTTTGTGGCTGGATATGATTTACGTACTTTTACAGCCTGTGAAAAAACCTTTAATGATTTTTCCAGCATTGTCGGCTTTGAGTACCTCGCAGGTATGCATATTAATGACAGTAAAGTCGACCTAGGCACAAAAGTTGATCGCCATCACAGCTTAGGGCAAGGTTTTATTGGTGACGATGCCTTTAAATTTATCATGCAGGATGAACGCTTTAATGGTATACCTATGGTATTGGAAACAATAGACGATACTATTTGGGCTGATGAAATTGCTTGGTTACAGCAGTTAGCCGCTAAATAAGTAAGATATAGTAATACAAATTATATCAATAATTGGTAAAGCCCAAACACGCGGAGTCGAGTTTGGGTATTAAAAGGATTATCGACGAGGACTGTTGATAATAAAAAGGGATGTAATTTGAAATACTCGATAGAGCTTGTACCCCGTTCATGGGAAACCTTAAATACTGAAGCTGAAGAAGTTAGCCAATTTAGCCAAATTAATACGCTAAATATTCCCGACTTACTGCGCTTTGATGTTCGTAGCTGGGATGCTTGCGATCGCCTACAAGATAAATTCGATGAGGTGATCCCTCATCTTCGCGCTATCGATTTTGATCTGAGAAACGGCTTTCCATTAACCGATTTTTTCCGTCATAGTAAGATCAATTCAGTACTCGTTGTCGAAGGCGATCCGCCGCAAGATATTTCACACCGAACCTATCGCAATACCTCATGTGAACTTATCCGTATTATCAAAAAAGAACTACCTTATATGAAAGTGTACGCGGCGATCGATCAATATCGAACCAGCATGCGTAAAGAACTCGATTATATTCACGACAAACTTGATGCGGGTGTTGATGGCTTTTTCACGCAACCATTTTTTGATTTAAAATTTCTCGATGTATACATGGACATGCTGCAAGGTACAGAAGTATTTTGGGGCCTAAGTCCGATCCACAGCGAGACCAGTAAATCGTACTGGGAAAATAAAAACGATGTGGTTTTTCCAAGTGATTTCGAACCGACAAAAGAATGGAATATTAAGTTTGGCCGAGCCATGATCAAAAAGGTGCAAGCCAAAGATGATAATGTCTACTTTATGCCAATCAGAGCCAACGCTAGTGAATACCTTGATAAATTACTCGCCGAAGATTAATCTGATTACAGTGTCACCATAACAACATAAATAAACCACTTTTAACAATATCTAAGTGGTTTATTTTTTATCTGTTAGCTCAGCCAGTAACGCATCAAGCTTATCATTTAATTGATTTATTTTATCACTTTCAATGCCGGTGAATTTAGTACAGGTCCGTTGGATCAACTTTTCTAATCCGTGCAAAGATATATGTTCAGCCGTCGAATGCAACTTAAACGCGTTATCCACCTTTTCGCCTTGACGTAAAAGATCTTCAAAAAACATTGACGATTTTTCACCCGCAATATTGAGTCCCTCAATACTATTACTATAGGCACCGAGTCCAGCTAACCAGATCTGCCGTACAAAGTTCATTTTGGCCGCTAACGTCACCTCAACAGCAGCACTATCGATGCCTTCTGGCGATTCAATGCCTTCGAGTGATTCAATATCTGGATTGTTAATAGCAATGAAATTATCAATTATCACATTATTATTAACAACATCATTATTATTTGAATTGCAGTTTTCATTCTGGCGCATTGTTAAATCTTATCAACGATACTAGGAACTATTAAGCATAGATGTAATAGCCATAAATGAGAGCATAACTTGTATCACTGTGATCCTAATAACAAATTTATCACGAAATAAAATACCTATATCGATAAAATAAGCGCATCTTAAATCGCGTAAACTTCGAGTTAACCATCCATGTTAATCGTTAAAAACTGCTTTATATGTTGAGATATGTCATTTAATTGTTGTGGTGTAACCGTATGCTCTGCCGGATAACGACTATAATCGGGTTCATAACCCAGAGCTTCTAAATATTTTACCGCATCGAGTCCAAGGGACTCTGCGACAACCGGATCAGCACTGCCGTGATAAATATGCACCGGTAACGCGAGATTATTTTGATGCGGCTCAATGGTTTTAGCTGTCGCAAAATAGCTCGACATAACCATCAATCCAGCTAATGGCTTAGCAAAGGTTAATGCACTTTGATACGCAACCGCACCACCTTGAGAAAAACCAGCAACAATGATCCGCTCACTCTCAATGCCTCGGTCGATCTCGCGTTGGATCAATTGTTGTACTTGCTCAACACTGGTCATCAAACCAGACATATCAATTTTTCGCTCTAACGTCATCTCTAAAATGTCATACCAAGCCGGCATTTTATAGCCATTATTAATGGTGACCTTGATTTCTGGAGCATGCGGAAAGACATAGCGAACTTGATGCTCAACAGGAAGCGAGATCATCGGGACTACGGGGGCAAAGTCATGGCCGTTAGCGCCCAGTCCATGTAACCAGATAACACTGGCGTTTGCAGCTTGCTTAGGTTCAATTTCAACACAAGGTAAATATGTCATTCTGTTTCCTTACAATTAAGTTGTTTATATACCCAGCTACTTCGAAATACAGCATTTTGAAGTAGCTTAGGTATAAGGATACCATCGTATAAATTCACAACGAAACAACGATAACCATGTTAACTGACAATAAAGTGGTTATAATAGCGAAGTTATCTTTATTTATGGTGAGTTATTTAATGAAAATTTGTAGTGTTGAACTAGCAGGCAATGAAGTAAATCTATGTTTCCTATCTTTAAAAGACGGGATTTTTGAACTTATTGAATGCCGTAAAAGAAAAATTACCTTAGCAAGTTCAACTGAAGCGTATCAAATGCGTCAGTTTCATAAAGAATTTGCCCAACTAATGCAAGATTATAAAATTGAACACGTAGTGATCAAAGAACGTCTAACTAAAGGTAAATTTAGTGGTAGTTCAACAAGTTTCAAAGCAGAAGCGGCGATCCAACTGGTAGATAGCGTTGAAGTGAGCATGGTTTCACAAACGTACTACAAACAACTACTACTAGATCACCCGATCTTTGTTGATTTTTCAGAAACCGGTCTGAAAAAATTCCAACAAAATGCATTCACACTTGGTTGCCTATTCTTAAATGAAAAAGCAGCAAACAACGCGATTGAATTATAAAGACATGTTGTAGTGTAATAAGCAGGCTAACTTATATTAGTCTGCTTTTTTTTACTTTAAAATATAGCTAGGCAGTGAATAACGTCGGTTGTAACAATTTAATCTTATCAACAATATCTGCAGGTACCGGCATTTTCTTATGCTTATGGTAATCGACGAATACAATCACCCCTTCACCTTCTGCAACCACACGTTGTAAGTTATTGCTCCAAACCGCATATTTCATAATCAGTTTGTGCTCAGCAAATTCAGATACTGTCGCCCCAATTTGAATGGTATCCGGTGACTTTAATGGCGCTTTAAAACGACAACTCGTCGCCGCTAAAATAGGGCCTATACCGTGTGCTTGCATGTATTCCATTGCTTGTACTTGTTCAAAATAGCCAATCCTGGCTTGTTCAAAGTAGCGAAAATACACGGTATTATTGACGTGACCAAACGCATCCATGTCACCCCAGCGCACAATGTCATCGACAATAACTGGGTACTGCTGTTTAAATTTTTCCATCGATTTTTCCATCTATTTTTTCTTAATAACCATTAAAACAGCGGACCAAATCGCGCAACGATTGGGTTATGGTCAGATGCATCCGTTTCATAAGAAGATGCACTGAGTTGTTGCATGCCTCTAAAATAAAGATCATCAAGGGGATAACCAAATGCCGTTTTACGAACATCGTTTTTATAAACCAATTGTTGCAATTCAACACTCGCCGTCATCGTCTGTAATTGGTGCAAACGCTTATTGGTCCAGGTATTAAAATCGCCCGCCATGATCACGGGACCATCATGTTGACGGATCACAGCAATAACACCTTCTAGCTGTTGATTAAACTCATCGACACCCAAGGTAAAATTAATCATGTGCATGTTTGCGACAAGCAAAGGTTCATCACTGCCTGCCCACGGGTAATAACTAACCAGTGACGATTTAGGAAAACGTAACCAAGGCTCAACTATTGCTTGCTTACAAACAGATATCGGCGCAACGCGGCTTGCCGTTAATACACCCATTGATTGATTGTAAACACTAAAAGCCTCGACTTGTGTCCAGCTTAATTCATGTTGCTGCATAAGTTGATGTAGTAAAAAGCTTAATTTAGCTTCTTGTAATACAATCAAATCATTCTGTTCAATTATCGTCGTTAGCTCGCGACGCCAGTTATCGTCTTCTTGCTTATAAATATTCCAATCTGCAATACTAAACTCTGTAGGCAATTTATTACTTGTGACGGCTATATTTTTTACAAATACCGGACATGTCGCGATAGTATCCGTGACAAAACCGCCTTGTTCGCTATTTATGGATGTCGCGCCTGCAACTTCCCATGAAGAATTTAATTTGGGGATGTCGGCAATATCAAAACAGCCCGACAAGGAGAAAATAAACGTACTAATAATAGCAATGCGAGAAAAGGTATAATTCATATTAAAGTCACGTAATCAAAATATGCCTTATTATACTTAATAAAATATGATTAACTCAAAACTAATCGATCAAATAAACATTATTATCTAAATTAAGGCATATTAATTAGCGAGTTCGCCGTTAATGAACACTCACTAACGGCAATACACTGATGACCAGGCTCAAGTTATGCTAGCAACCCCATCATAGATAATACTTGGAAACTAACAACGCAAACCGCAAACACTAATACTGCAGCCATACGAGCATGACCACCCGAAACTAGGAAATCAGTCGCTGGTAAATGTTTACGCGCCTGAAAGGCTAGCGCAACCGGGGTAAACAAGGCAAATACCGCTGCCGCAAATCCAGCGTAACCAATCGCGTAGATAAATCCATTTGGCAATAATACCCCACCAATCATTGGCGGTACAAACGTCACTAACGCCGTTTTACTACGACCCGATAAGGTGTCATCAAGTTTCAGTAGGTCGGTTAAGAAATCAAACAAACCGAGTGCCACACCCAAGAATGATGTCGCAACAGCAAAGTTAGCAAATAATTGTAAGGTCACCGCAAGTGTCGCGCCTGAACCAGTAGACTCTAACGCCGAAACTAATGCACCCATGTTACCGCCTTGTGCAATAACACTGGCAAAGCCATCACGACCAATAACAGTAAAGCTGGCTAACAACCAGATTAAGTAGATAGCAAGTGCTAACAAACTACCGTAACGGATTGAATTAACAACTTTCGAACTGTCTTTGTTATAATATTTAACCAAACTGGGGATATTAGAATGAAAGCCAAAACACACCATTAACGAAGGAATTGCTGCCCAGCTATACGGTAGTCTTTCCGTCATTTCAGCAAACGGCTGTAATAAAGAAAGGTTTGCGCCACTCAATAAGCTATAAATGGCAATACTAAAGGTGATTACCATGCCACCCAACATCGCCGAGGTAAAACGATCTACGGCTTTAGTACTAAAACTCACGATCAAACCCAGTAATACCGCAAACACAAAACTGGCAACGGACTGGTCAATATCAATACCCAGACCTGACTGCAAACTGTGTCCCAGCATTGAGCCTCCGCCCGAAATGTAGGCATAAACTAAGATGTAACTCACGAACAGCACCGATAAACCGTTAAGTATACGTAATGATGTGGGTAATAAAGCTTTCGTCATCGAATCAAAATTAACCCCACGTTTAAATTTTTGATTCGCCTCAAGTAAGTAAAGTGCCGAACTGTACATGCAATACCAAGACACACACAAAAACAATACCGCCCAACCAAACCACATATTTGATGTTAATACCGGTAAAGAAAACATACCGGCACCAATACTGGTCCCCGTAATGATGAATACGCCGCCGAGAGAGGATGGTTGAACTTCTTGATTGGCTGTCATGACTTCAGACATATACCTACTTCCTAATTAATAATGTTTGTAATAATTGTTTTTCTTTATCACTCATGGCTTTCAAATTATTGGAACCGCGAGTGATCGTGGCAATACTGATATTGTGTATTCTTGCTATTTCACGCTGCGACTTCTCAGCAAGCAATAGTTCTTTATAAACCAAAGTGCGCGCATTAATAGCGTTTAATTCTTCTGGTGACAGTAACAAAGGGAGCATTAGGGAAACGTCTTCCTCACCCGATATATTTAGAAGTAACTCTTTAAACATAACCAATTTACCTGCACTTAAACTGTAATGGCGTAATAGTACAGCATTACACACTATCCTATCAAGTTAATTATGCTATCTCGGTAATTAGCGTCGCATTATATATTCAACAATATATAAAATAAATTGCACAAATTTACACCTAGAGATAGAATATTAAATAATATTTTATTCTTATATAAATAGATTAATTACTCTAGGTGCATAAATGATTTGGTTATCAATACAAGCAATTAAAATTCTGATTGTTTTAACTCTTTTAGCTAAACATAAAATTGAGCAACGATATAACAACTAACGCTTTAGTACCAAGGACAATAAATGTTTAAGAAAGAAGGTTTTGGCTCTAAATTACGTCAGGTACGCAAAGATAATAAACTGTCTCAGTTTGACTTCGTATCACAGTTGGCCAATGCACATAAAGAGTTTACCGGTCTGTCACAGACCACATTATCGCTCTGGGAAAATGGTAAACGTGAACCGTCTTTTTTACGCCGTATCGCTATCGCACGCTTTTTTGCTGAAGGTTATGAGATGAGCGAGCAAGAGAAAAAGTTCGTCAGTAAAACCAAAGCCACTGAAGTTGGCGCCAGACCGTCTTTCTATCCTGTGAGTATTACGGATATTGTTATTATTGATTATTCTCGTCTATCCGAAAAACAAGCCGATGTTGTAAGCAAGGGTCACGAGCACTTTTATAATGAAGCCCTAGCAGAAACAATGAGCGCGTTCCCAGAGTCGTATTATTCGGTCAGTTTACTGATGAATGAGAATGCGATCGTCGGTCATTACATTGCGAGCAACGCTGGGATTATCGTGTCTTTTTGTTTCATTGATAATAGTGTGGCGATTAAGATGGTGTTAGATTTAGACGGTAAGTTTACGTCAGTTGTACTGCCAACGCGCACGCCTGCCATCGCCTCATTCTTTCAAGACTTACACTTTGAACCTTACCCTACGGCATCGCGGGTTAAGTTTTATAAGGGCTGCTTAAGAGACCTTTACAACAACCCTTTCTTTAAAGACTTGCTGAACAACAATGCGGATCTGGTGCGTTTTAGTAAAGCGCAGAAGGGTTAAGCTAACAGACTAAAAATAAAACCGATATAGCAAAAAATCCCAGCGAAATGAATTAGCTGGGATTTTTCGTTATATCTAAAGATGAACTCAGATTAGAATACCATGTTCATTTGTGCAGAAACGATAATAGCTGTTCCTGTTGAAGTGAACTCTTGTTCACCGCCAAGTTCACTATACTCAGTAAATGAGACTTCATCACCAAAGATATAAGCAGCACCAAGATCTAAGCTCATAGTGTTACTCACAGCATAACTCATGCCTGCAGATATTTGATGGCGAATAGTATCAGGCATTACCACAACGGCTTCACCAGCCTGCTCATCATATGCATAACCCATTCGTAATGTCACCGACTCAGAAACGTATGCAGTTGCACCGACTGCATAGCGCATGCTATCTGAATAATGCAGATCTTTTTGGAAACAAACACCATTTTCAAATGGGTCAAATAA
Organism: Moritella sp. PE36; assembly: GCF_000170855.1. Taxonomy (GTDB): domain Bacteria; phylum Pseudomonadota; class Gammaproteobacteria; order Enterobacterales; family Moritellaceae; genus Moritella. The sequence continues at coordinate 131,746 of NZ_ABCQ01000007.1, forward strand.
AGGATTCCCACCACTTGCACAACTTTCACTTGTCGCTGTTAACTCTGTTAATGAACTCCACTGAGTCCACATTGCGCTATAGTGTACTGCAAATATATCCGTTAATTTGTGATAACCTGAAATCTCAGCGATGGCTGGTAAAATAATATCAACGGTACCTGTAACCGAACCGTCACCAAGACTAACACCCGGATTAAATACACCTTCAGCATCAAAATCACCTTCAAAGCTCATATCTACAGCAGAACGATAAGTTAACGCTAAGCGGTTATTATCATTAATCGTAAATAATGTACCGATATTCCAACCATGACCTATCGCGTTACCAGACATATCAAAGCTATTGTCAAAACCAGTATTAAACGATTTCTTCATTTTGGCCTGACCAATAACTAAATCGTAACCGACGCCGACACTAAATAAGTCATTCACTTTATAAGCGATGTTAAAACTACTATCAATAGTAATAATACTTGTTGTGCCACCAAGGTCGCCATAAGCAAACTCATCACTCACTTCAGTACCCGTACCATAGTTAGAGAACATGGCAAAGCCAACAGCTACTTTTTCATTCACAGGCATAATTGCTGCAAAACTTGGCACAAATTGGTCTGGGGCATAATCAGATTCTGTCGCACTGATTTTCTCACACGTTTTACCCGGGCCGAAACCTGTACATTTATTTACATCATCATACTCATAATCTGTATTAACATCAGGTGCAATGAAAGCAAGTTGACTTGATACCGTGGTTTTATCAAACATAGTCATCGCAGCAGGGTTTTTAGTCAATACTAAAGCAGTATCAGCGATTGCGCCTTCACCTGCGTTTGCACGGCCTAAACCTGTTGCTGAATGTTCACCAATCTGGAAACCAGCGGCAAGTACAGTTGTAGAAGCCGTGGCTAATACCAGCGCGATAGCGGAACTAACAGTGGAAGTCACTTTAGAATTGCGTTTCATTACAAAAATCCTTTTGTTATTATTTGGTATGCCGCGATGTTAGGATATTGTGACAAGGCGTAATATATCGTTTAGATAAAATTTTTTCTAAACGACATATTCACTCATAAAGTGGGTGTTTTTAACTGAATTAGCGTATTTTAGCGGTATTATCACGACAAGTTATTTAGAGCTTCGACTCTACGTAAGGATTTGAATTAATAAGAAAGATCCTCCTAATTACGGTGAATACGGGGATGAAATTTACCTATTTTAGTGACCAAGTATGAATGTGTTACTATACGCCCTGTTTGAAATCTCATTCAACTATTAAGACAAGAGCCACTTTACAATGATCAACCAAATGCCCATCCTGCGTTCTACTATCCACCCCGATGTAACAGCACCTCGAAATACTGACCAGCGGATCTCAACACGCGGCATTATTACGCAAGGCGAAGAGATCTTATTAATCTTTACTGCGCGCTATCATGATTACAGCTTACCTGGTGGTGGCTTACATGAAGATGAAGACATCATCACCGGTCTAATTCGTGAAGTAGAAGAAGAGACCGGCGCTGAAAATATTAATAACATTGTAGCTTATGGTTGCTACGAAGAACTTCGTCCTTGGTATAAAGGTGGCTTTGACAGTATTAAAATGCTTTCTTATTGCTTTACTTGCGATGCTAACAAACAATTAGGTACACCACGATTAGAAGAAAATGAAATCAAAAATGGCGTGAGCGCACTATGGATCAATATCCACGAAGCGATTGCACACAATCTCGAAGTCATCGCTAGTCACCCAAGAGCAGGCCTGTCAATAGAGCGAGAAACCTATCTATTACAAAAGATTGCCAAAGGTATCGTTAAAAAGTAGTAACTTACCATCATAAGTCGTGATGAAATTGTGATTACTTATGCAATAGCCTTTATTGTATTCTTAACTTAAGGATAGAGTTCAATAAAGGTATAACCTATGCAACCAGAATTTAGATCTCAGATTGATATACTATTATATGGTTTAGATATCATGACTGGCCTTTTCATCTTAATACTCTTTGGTGGAATCATCAGTGTTATCTATATGTACATTGTAGATAAAAGACAAACCAAACAAGCGATCCGACATAACTACCCTGTTATTGGCCGATTTCGATATTTATTTGAAAAACAAGGTGAGTTCTTTCGCCAATACTTTTTCGCTCAAGATCGCGAAGAAATGCCCTTCAACCGGGCTGAACGATCTTGGGTTTACCGTGCAGCAAAAAATGTCGACAGAACAATTGCATTTGGCTCGACACGTAATCTCGATCAAGTCGGTACCATCATGTTCATGAACTGCGCGTTCCCGACACTCGCTGAAGATGCCATCCCACCACAAAAGGTGACGATTGGTCCCAATTGTGCACAACCCTACGCGACAAGCTCTATATTCCATATTTCGGGGATGAGCTACGGCGCAATTTCAAAACCGGCCGTATTAGCATTATCCCATGGCGCAAAAGAAGCCGGTTGTTGGTTAAATACCGGCGAAGGCGGCTTGTCACCTCATCACCTTGCAGGCGGCGCCGATCTGGTTTATCAAATAGGCACAGCAAAATATGGCGTCCGTGATGACAATGGCCAGTTAAGTGATGAAAAACTAAAATCGCTTGCTGAAATCGAACAAATTAAGATGTTCGAAATAAAATTAAGCCAAGGTGCCAAACCTGGAAAAGGTGGGATTTTACCCGGTAAGAAAGTCACAGCTGAAATAGCCGAGATCCGTGGTATTCCCATAGGGGAAGACTCTATTAGTCCAAATGCACACCCTGAAATAAAAAATGTCGGGGATATTCTTGATATGGTCGAGCATATACGCCAAGTGACAGGCAAACCCGTCGGTTTTAAGTTTGTGCTTGGTCACAGCCAATGGCTGGATGATTTACTCACCGAAGTTAATAAACGTGGAGCAAGTTCAGCACCTGATTTTATGACCTTAGATAGTGCTGATGGTGGCACAGGCGCAGCGCCACAACCGCTAATGGATTACGTCGGTTTAACGTTGAAAGAGAGTCTGCCCTTATTGACAAATATTCTAGAAAAATACAACTTACGCAAACAGATTAAAGTCATCGCATCAGGAAAATTAATCACCCCATCCAAAGTAGCCTGGGCATTGGCTGTTGGGGCTGATTTTATTGTTTCTGCTCGAGGCAACATGTTTGCACTCGGTTGTATTCAAGCGCTACAGTGCAACAAGAATACCTGTCCTACCGGGATCACAACACATAACCCTAAATTACAACAAGGATTAGACGTTAAAGACAAAGCGCAACGGGTGGCCAATTATAATAAATATATCCATTACGGCGTGGGCTTAATTGCACATTCTTGCGGAGTCAATGAACCAAGACAATTACGTCGCGACCATGTGCGTGTTGTCACTGAAAATGGCCTTTCTATCGCACTTGATAAACTTTATCCGATAGAATAAACAAGCCATCTAGCTTAGCTTAGACTTTTGTTTTTAATACTTTTTTACCAATCTCAAATCTAAGCTAAAATAACTCGACCTCTTGGTTAATATTTCTAATAGTTCCGCGTATAACTATATCCCTAATAACCGATTTTAACGATCGTCAGGAGAGGGAATCAAAATGAAGCTATTAGTCAAGCAGAATGTGGGGGATATTCATAAAGACCACTTGAAGATTTTAGATAATGTAATCACTTTCTTACAGTACAATATCGATGGCCTCGAATTCCTTCCTTTTAATCTTAATGAAGAACAAGATGATTACCAGCAAGCTTTTCAGCGACAAACTGGGATTATTTTTACACCGGCTAATTACCGCCATTACCGCTTACGCTTATTATCGGTTGTTGATGCGCTGCTTTATATTCATACATCCTCCAATGATAGCGATGCTTATGAACTTTCTTACAATTTAAGTTCGATACACCCTAAACCGGTATTTTTTGCGGTATGGCGTGGCGCCCCAATCAAAAGTCCACTGCTAAAAGAACTCGATCAAGACTACCCTGTTACCTATTGTCAATTCAGTCATCCTAGAGAACTGCTCGAAGGCTTTAAGGTGTTTTTACGAAAATACGGCAAAGAAGTACTAAATAATCATATTGAAAAAGAGTTGGTATCCTGATCTCGGGTAATAAACGTAATTTCTAGATCAATCTGCACATAATTAATTTTACAACAACGCTGGCAATGGTGATAAAAGTGAAGATAACAACTTATACTGATTTTGGCATACGCACATTAATGTATTTATCCACCCTTCCAAAAGGACAACGCTCAAGCTCCGCTGAAGTTGCAGAGGTGTACCAAGCATCACGTAACCATATTGCAAAAGTAATAGCCCACCTTTCCTCACTAAATTATATCGAATCATCTCGAGGAAAAAATGGCGGTATCTGGTTAGCAAAATCAGCGTCAGAAATTAACATTGGGCAACTCGTACGAGCCTTAGAGAACAATTTAAAAGGCTTTGATAATAATACCCAAGACAGCGAATTAGTACCAACTTACCAGTTAAAAAATCTATTACAGACTGGCATCGAAGCTTTTCTTAAAACACTCGACCAATACAGTCTTGCTGATTTACTTGATGAACAGCGTGAATTTGAATCATTATGCTATATGAAACAAGCCTAATCACATGACATACAATGATCATCTATAATAATAGGATAATTATCGGCACCGCTACCATGTAAATTTTCAGCTTCTTGTATTATAAGAATAAAGTGTAAAATTTGCGCCTCATTTTCAACGTATCATTCTTGACAACAACCATTATCTGGGGCAATGTAGCGGCATAAAATACTACTTCGAGGATAGAAACCCTAGAAGTAAACACTATTATGAATAGAAGGGAAATTTGAAATGGCTTTCGACGTAAAAATACAACTAAATAAAAAATTTACTGTACCAGCAGATATCAACACAGTTTATAACCTTTTAGCTGATGTTCCAGCTTCTGCTAGTCATTTTCCTGATCTAATAAACTTGATCGAAGAAGCAGCGAATACTTACCGCTGGGAAATGAAAAAAATTGGCCTAGGTCCTATTCAACTTCAAACCATTTATGCGTGCGAATATACCTGTGATGCCGAAAATAAATCGATTGTTTGGGAACCTCGTGACACGGCAGATAATAGTGCAAAAGTATCAGGCAAATGGATCCTAACTGAAACCAGTACTGGTTGTGATATTAATTTATTAACCGATGCAGTGATTACAATCCCACTACCAAGTCTGGCTGGTATCGGTTTAAAACCTGTTGTTAAAGTTGAATTTGAAACGTTAACAAATACTTATATCAAAAACCTCGCTAAGACATTATCGAAAGTAGCAGCGACAGCTTAATACGAGCGACGAGATGACAAAAAAATAACAATGAACCTGAATTGGGACGCTAACTCAGGTTCATTATTTTACCGTAATTAATGTCCTGTTATTGTCGACTTTGCCGTCGAAAAAACCAAACTCTTATTGAGTTCAATCAGAATTACACTTCTTTTCAAATTATTCCTCGCTTTAGAATGAAAAACAAACAAATAACAGCCCATCCAAGCAAATACAGCACAAAACTGCAATATAAAGCACAAGCTGAAAATATAAGCATTTAATACTAAATATAAACAATTAATTAACATATTTAACTATCAATCATAAAAATAGGAGTGTTAACTAAATAAATAACGACCGTTTTAGAGTTATCATCTAATTAAAGTCCTTATATCGGTGTTTTTATTATGTTATTAGTATGTACATAACTATATGTACACAACCCAGGATGGGAAAATGACAACAAGCACAACAATTGACAACCGCTGGTCTAGCGAATTTAAGTACGTACTTGCAGCAGCGGGCGCCGCTGTAGGTTTAGGTAACCTTTGGAAGTTCCCTTATATTATGGGCGAAAATGGTGGTGGTGCATTCGTACTTGTCTACCTATTTTGTATTCTATTAATTGGTATCCCTGTGATGATGGCAGAGGTAATGATTGGTAAACGGGCTCGTACGTCACCAGCAAATGCGTCAGCAACCATCGCCAAGGAATCAGGCGGTTCAAGGATTTGGTCTCTACTTGGTGCATCTGGCGTTATCGCGGGTTCACTTATCCTAAGTTTCTATATTGTTATTGCAGGTTGGGCAGCCGCTTATATCTTCTTTGGTATCAGTGGCGATTTCTTAGCGACAGCAGGTTCTGAAATATCGCATAAAGATGAAATTGGTGCACTATTCACTGGTTTAATCACAGACACAACACAGTTGATTCTATGGTCTTCAATTACTATCGTTGCCGCCATGTTAGTATTAATTCGTGGTGTTAATGCCGGTCTCGAGAAAGCCGTTACTTACCTAATGCCATCATTGCTTGTCTTATTGCTGATTATCATGGTTTACGCCGCTGCAACAGGTAACTTTGGTGAAGCAGCACAATTCATGTTCTCGCCTGATTTCTCAAAACTATCTATTGATGGTGTATTAACAGCGCTAGGTCATGCATTCTTCACGCTAAGTTTATCATCAGGCATCATGATGGTTTACGGTGCATATATGCCTGAAGGTACGTCAATCGCGAGAACGTCTATCTGGATCGCAGTTATGGATACAGCGGTAGCTCTTATCGCAGGTATGGCTATCTTCCCTATCGTGTTTGCTAATGGTATGGAGCCTTCTGCCGGCCCTGGTCTACTATTCGTGTCATTACCTATCGCGTTTGGTCAAATGCCATTAGGTAGTTTGTTTGGTACGCTATTCTTCATAATGGTGACATTTGCGGCATTCACATCAGTGATCGCACTTCTTGAATCACCAGTAGCTTACTTGAACGAGCGTCTTGGCTTAAGCCGTACTAAAGCAACAATCGGAGCGGGCTGTACTATTTGGGCTCTATCACTACTAACAGTATTCTCACTCAGTGGTGCACCTTGGGCTCAAGATGTTGTTATGGGTCTGAACTTCTTTGATGCGTTAGATAAACTAACAGCAAACATCATGCTACCACTTGCCGGTCTATTTACTGCGCTACTAGTAGGTTGGGTTGTGAATGATAAAATCACTCGTGAAGAGTTTGGTTTATCTGAAGTTGCTTATAAAGCGGTTATGTTCTGCCTACGCTACTTATCACCAGTAGCAATTGCAATCGTATTCTTGCAAGCAGTTGGTCTAATTAGTCTTTAATTAACAAACGTTAAAACTAAAAAAGGCTTCTTATCGAAGCCTTTTTTTATATCTTGGATTTAGTATTAATCCATCAATCTAACCAAAGATAGCTCTCAGTAACTGCACCACTTCTGTTGCACTTTTACCTTTTTCAACTTCAGCAATCATTGAATCACGTTTACTTTGTAAATAAGCAGGTAAGTCAGGTTCAGCCAATAGACGGTCTACCACTTCAGTTGCACTTTCTTTAGTACGCTTTTTACGTACTACACCTGTTGCACGAGTACGGCCTCCAGTTGAAGTACGGACAACCACAGGTTTATTCTTCAATTTTAAATAATTTGATTTATCAGCGAAGTCTTTATCAACAAAAAAGAACAAATCGAATAACACCACGCGGTTATTCCATAGCTCAAGTTCAGTGGTATCTTCCGGTCGTGCTGATTTAAACCAAGGCTGACGATGCAACGCTTCAATAATATCAACCCAATAACGAGAAAAGTCTGTCGGCTTTAATTTCACTAAACCTAAACCTTGGCACAGTGCGTCAACTTTAGATGCAGTCAGTACCATGAATACATCCGGTCGACGCATTGCCAATAAACGCGTTGCAGCAAACAAGCCAGCCTTCGCTTTATCTAATGTCGCGAAAGCGGCAGTATAACGTTTTACAAACTCTTTATAGTCCGCTTCACTCACTTCACCCTCAAGAGGAATCGCAGATAGAGCATCATCAAGTAAAGAGGGAGTATGCTGTAATAACTCATGTAAACCTTTAGCACCACGGGTACTACCGAATAGTTCGACATCAAAATCAAACTTTGCAGGTTCATGTGCTGATAAATGTTTACCAGCAAACGCAAGACGTTCAAGGTCAGACATATCAGCTAATGTGCTGCTACGTAGTGAACCAATGTAATTAAGCAGACGAAGACGCTCAGCTAATGCTTGGCGATCAGCTTGATCAAGTAAAAAGTTCTTCAGAAATGGCCAAGGTGTAATACGAGACGTTTTAACTTGGCGACAAGTGATCGATTTCTCTAATAACAGCAATAATTTTTGTAACGGTTTTTCATGCTTTTCATCAAGCAAATCCATATTTATACCGTAACGCACATAATTATATAACTCATTACACCAACCAAGGAAATCTTCAGGTCGGTTCGTCACTTTAACCGCCATTAAATTCAAGCTTATTTCAGTAACATAATCTACGATTTGATCATACTGTGCAGTTTCAACATCAGATAATCGCATGTCTTGCGGAGAAGTAATAAATTTTATCATTAAAGCGTCATTCCAGTCTAAATACTAAATACAATTACAGAGGCTGTAAGTATAGGCTTAACGATTAATTTTTAAACCTATACTTGGTTAAATTTAAAAATGAATAGCTTGATCAAGTTCACAAAGTTAAAAATGGCTAATTTATATTCATTCAACAATACAGATTGAATGATGATATTATCCAGCGCTATCCCAATAACTAAGTTTACCTAATGTCCGCCATCGATTTACAACTTTTAGCACTTTTTATCCCTACCTTTTTCTTCGTTTCTATTACACCAGGTATGTGTATGACATTGTCGATGACGTTAGGCATGACGATTGGCGTAAAGCGCAGTCTTCACATGATGTGGGGTGAATTATTAGGTGTAGGCTTGGTTGCAATTTCTGCCGTCATTGGCGTGGCAACGATCATGTTGAAATATCCAAGCGCATTTTCAGCCCTTAAATACCTCGGTGGCAGCTATCTTATATATCTTGGTATCCAGATGTGGCGTTCAAAAGGTAAACTAGTCATTTCTGATAGCCAAAGTTCAGAAAGTACGATGAAGCCAATTCAATTAGCTAGCCAAGGTTTTGTGACAGCCATTGCGAATCCAAAAGGTTGGGTCTTTATGATCTCGCTATTACCGCCTTTTATTAATCCCACACAAGCATTAACACCACAATTATCAATACTAGTTGCGATTATTCTGATTACCGAATTTAGTTGTTTATTAATGTATGCCAGTGGTGGACAAACATTGCGTTTATTTTTACAAAAAAATAATAATTTGCGGTTACTGAATAAAATTGCTGGCTCACTGATGATCTTTGTCGGGATCTGGTTAGCAACGGGATAAAGTTCGTGCTAATACGTAAAATTCAGCACCATTTACCAATATAAATACACTTTAACTAAAAATAAGTTTCATTCAGGTATGAATAATTGGCATAATCAATTATCTCATTATTTATACGTTGCGAAGAGAATGATCAAGAACGTACCTTCCACTCTAAAATCAAAACGCATTGCAATTATCGGTGGTGGTATTGCAGGCAGCACGATCGCGCTGCGTTTAGCTGGGTTAGACATTAATGTCACCTTATTTGAAGAAGGTGTTAGCTTAGTTAATGGACCGCCGGTTTGTCATTTACATGCTGGCGGTAATCTTTACCCGGACATTTCTGATGAACAATGTCTTACGCTATTAGAACAATCAATCGCAACAATGAGGGTCTACCCGCATTGCATTAATAAGCGCCCGACCGTGATAGCGATTCCTCAACGCGATGCGAGTAACATAGAAAAATTATTACCACGACTTGAATTACTCACTCAACGTTACAAAGCGTTAATTCAAGCTGATGCAAGCAATAAAGTACTCGGTGAGCCAGATGATTATTATCAGATGTTTACCCGCAATGAGCTCGAGCGATTAAAAAATACTTCACAGCAGTCTGAGATAACGCAATTCTCTGATTGGATGATCCCGCTTGCTAAGACACTTGATTTCGACACTGTTAAATTTCCATTATTGATGGTTCAAGAATACGGCTTAAGTTTATTCCGTATCGCCGCAAGCACAGAGCTTAGCCTGAGCGCCTCAACATCTTGCAACTTGCTGATCAACAATAAAGTGACTAATGTCGCTTACACCGCGGATAAGACTTGGTTAATCACACATACAGAAAACGCTAGCCAAACAACAACCGAAGTTGATTATTTAATTAATGCCTGTGGTTATAGAACGGGCATTATTGATGATATGGCTGATACACCAAAAGAACGTATGGTTGAGTTTAAAGCCGCTTATATTACCCATTGGCAACAAAATGAGCGTTGGCCAGAAGTTGTCTTTCACGGTGAGCGCGGGACACCTGAAGGTATGGCGCAATTAACACCTTACCCTGATGGTTATTTTCAGCTACATGGGATGACTGAGGAGATCACGTTATTTAAAAATGGGTTAGCTAAGAGTACAGATGACAGCGCGCAACCTAAATTAGATAACAGCTTTATCAACAAACTTGTGCAAGGTTGGGATACAGAAGAATCTAATAGTCGAACGCAAAAAGCGATTCAGCATATAAGCCACTTTATTCCGAGCTTTAAAAACGCAACTATTGCAGGCAGACCATTATTTGGTGCGCAGCAAATACCAGGTAATGATGTATCTCTGCGCGCTTATGACGTCTCATTTGAGGGACAACAATATGCACGAGCAGAAATAGTTAAAGCATCGTCAGCACTTACCGTAGCAGATCAAATTATTCATAAATTATTTAATTACTCACATGATCAACTCACTGAGTGCTGGAATGTCAACGCCAGCTTTACCGCGTTATCTGAAAGTGATATTAATAGACTCGCTTGTGAGATTGCTCACGATAGAAACTACCCAACATCACTCGCTAAGATCTGATCAATATAAAGCGCCAAGGATGGCGACTCACCGCACCACACAATCTGTGTTCTACACTTACTGAATTTCAGGTACAAAAAAAACCTGAATCTTTCGATTCAGGCTTTCGTTGTTTGTTGGTAAAGAGAAAGAGCGGACGGCTATCTATAAACCACAACCCGCGCCCCCCGACGTGACAGGCCGCTTGTCTTTATATAAAGAGTCTAACCAACTGAACTACCGCTCCACGCAATCTGTTCGGTACTTTATCACTGAATTTCAGGCACAAAAAAAGCCTGAATCTTTCGATTCAGGCTTTCGTTGTTGTTGGCGGAGTGGACGGGACTCGAACCCGCGACCCCCGGCGTGACAGGCCGGTATTCTAACCAACTGAACTACCACTCCGCACAATCTGTGCTGATAAATATCAGTCTAAATTTTGTGTCTTTCGACATTATTTGGCGCTTGGCGATGCCCTACTCTCACATGGGGAAACCCCACACTACCATCGGCGTTATTACGTTTCACTACTGAGTTCGGAATGGAGTCAGGTGGTACCGCAACACTATGGTCACCAAGCAAATCTGGTTTGCTTTCTATAAGAAAATTAATTTCTATTGTAAATCTGAAAAGCTATAAATAAAGAAGTCTTTAAAACATAAAGTGTTCAATTCTATTCTTAAGTC
>NZ_ABCQ01000006.1 GCF_000170855.1 Moritella sp. PE36
ATTATTTCGTGCCTTTCTACGCTACAATTTGTCTGTCGGGCATTATCGCGGCAATGATTATTCAATTTCTGCCACCGCTAAGCTACAAAAAAGACACCTATATTGACGGTAGCAAACCTGATCTTGATAGCGAACTTATTCCTGAGTCAATGTCAGCAGCTAAATATGGCTACCTACTGGCACTAGAAAGAGCGAGTAAAGTGAAAGGCGTAAAATCGACTGTTACAGAAGGTCTACAAAATTCATTAGACATGATGTTTGGTGTATTACCCGTGATCATGGCTGTTGGTACCATGGGTTTGATTATTGCTGAAACAACGCCGTTATTTGCTTGGTTAGGTATACCGTTTGTACCACTTTTAAATCTATTAAACCTGCCTGAAGCACAAGCTGCAGCAGAGACGGTATTGGTTGGTTTTACAGATATGTACGTACCATCAATTATCGCCGCATCAACCATCGAGAGCGACATCACTAAGTTCGTGATTGCAGCCTTGTCTATCTCTCAGCTGATCTTCATGTCAGAAACAGGCTCGGTGATCTTATCAAGTAAGATCCCGGTGAACATCATTGAATTAATGGCGATCTTCATTCTACGTACACTGGTTACACTACCTGTCATCGCATTATGTGCGCACATGATTTTCTAATATAGCTTTTGTTGCGGCAGCCATGTCGCAACGATTTTTTCTTATTATCTCGTTTCAATAACGTAATTTATCTAAGCTAATACCAATGTTGAAGCAAATTAAGTTCTGAATCAGTCGTAAAGCGCTCTCTGAAATAGAAATATACCGAAGCCATTTTACAAAAAGCATTCCGAACGTGGTTTAACTAACAATTTTATCACGACCACTATTTTTTGCTCGATAGAGCTTTGCATCAGTGACATCAATCAGCATCTGCTGTGAAGTCGATGAAACCTCCTCAATATAAGTAATGCCAAAACTCATCGTGATGTGTTGGTTATCAAACACAGGTTTCGCAACAAACTCTTGGCGTATTTTGTTCATTCTTGCGATTACATGATTAAGATCCGTATCCACAAATACCAGTGCAAACTCTTCACCACCATAACGAGCAACTATTTCTTGTGTTGACCTAAGATGACTTTTCAAGATTTTTGCAACTTCGACAAGCGCAAGATCACCGGCAGAGTGGCCAAATTTGTCATTGACACTCTTAAAGTGGTCGATATCGCATAACACAAATGTAATTGACTTGTTTTGCTGCTGAGCGTATTTAAACGTCCGCTCAAAGGCTTGATTTAATCCGCGTCGGTTATGCAACTTTGTTAGCTCATCAGTAATGGAGCACTCGAGCAAGTTTTCGTTTTCATCTTCTAAATGCGATGTTCGTTGCGCTACTTTTTTATCTAGGTTTTGCATAATATCAGCAAGGTTGTCCGCCATTAAATGCAAACCCTGACTAAGAGAATTAATTTCGAGAATACCGCTCAAAGGTTGAGGCAGTTTTTGAATACTTTCTAAATTTTTATCATTAGCGGCTTGATTAAGTCGCTGAATTGGCTTGCCAATATACCGAGCGATCAGCGAGCCAACTAACGCTATGCACGCAAACAATATCAGCGTAATAAAGAGAGCGGCTTGATTGTGCTCTGCTAATACAATTTTATGATGAGAACTTGGAATGAGAATGCCGAGTAACCAAGTTTCTCCATATCCAAGCGAAATAGAGCGAACATGGTACAAGAATTTTTCCCCCTCTACCTCTAAGCTATATACGCCACTTTTTAACTGCTTACTTGCCATTTGGAAGACTTTGTCCGGGTGAGTCACAAGACTGACTCTGGTCGTAACTCCATTTCTAATGGTATATAGCTCATCTTTGCTGGACGTCGCAATTAATGCGCCATCTCGCTCTGCTAGAAAAATATAAGCGTTGTCTACCAATGCTATCGACTCAAGAAAATCATCCAGTTCAGTTAGCGCGACACTTGTCGCTGTTATTCCCAGAAGTTTGCCTTGCTGATCGTATATAGGGCCAGACAAACCAATCCCCAGGGTTGGAAAACCGTAATAAGGATGAATTTTGCTCCACACCATTCCCTGCGCTTTTACCGCATCCTGATAAAATGGACGTGTTCTCGGATCATAACTAAAGCTCGGATCCTTTTCTATTTTATCGCCTATATGGCGAACCGGATGATATTCAAACCCTTCCATTGTCAGTGTTTTATTGACGAAGTTCGCTGCGACACTATGGTGTTCTGTCTTAAAAGGGTTGCGTGTAGAAGAGAGGTAGCGGCCATCCGTCGTGGCGACAGAAATGAACGTCATATGTGGATAAGGCATCGCTTGTTCGTAAAGTCGGCTAGCCAGCGGGGTTAAACTATCAAGTAATTCGGGTCGATAAGAGAAGGCGTTGCGATTAATATCGACGATCGAGCTGAGTGGCGCGGTGAAATGTCGAACATGGCCGTAAATGCGATCTTCAACTTCTTTTATATACTGTATTCCGACACTGTTCGCAACATTCGCAATCGTTATCGTAGAAACGAGATACAGGGTGATCCCGGCAATCAATGTGAGCACAACAAACGGGACAACAATCAACCAACGTAATGGAACAGACTTCACTTACTATTCATCCTTTTATATAGTTTGTAACCTGAACTCGGGATAAAATGGCACTAATTACCCATTCCAAGACCCGCTCTTTCGAGCAATAAATTTTCAAAGCGAAGTAGGATGATATATGTTAGTTGAAATATTCTGTGACGTAGATGATTTTTGCTCGACACTTAAATTCATATTACAGCCATGCGATAACATTTGGTTATCACTGTTCTGAGTCTTATCCCTACCGCTCATCCCACCAATAGCATCAGCATTGTGGTGACGTGAAGTATATCACATGCATCATTCACAGCAACAAAGCGTTAATATTCTTTATTAGAAATAACTTATCAATACAATAACATAAACGGCTAACTTGCATGGGGTGTATTCTCGTGCAGCACGCCGATAAAGACATCTGTGTGCGAGCGAGTAAGGCCGCCGAGCATAGAGCGCGAACTCACTCTCATCGGAAATATCAATTAGCCACTACAATTGATATTTTTTTGCATTGGCTGCAGCTAAACTCTCAAACACATGCTTGGCATCCTTAATCCAAACCTCTAATAACGGTTTAATTTTATCGAACGTAACGACTTCATTCGCCCCTGATATTTCTTCACCTTTCCCTTGTTTTATACTGCTTCCAATAAGACTACCGTCCATACTATCGGTCGCCTTAAATGCCATATAAACATCCACGTTTTCGTATCGATAGCCCAACGCCTCTTTACTCAACGCAATAACACTACCAATAGGAATAAGCTCCCTCACCTTAAGATCTCCAGCACTCGTTTTAATTGCAGTGATCCTAGGTGTCAATCTAATCGTGCCTTCCTGAGGTTTATCTACAACATCCATCGATAAAGAAATGACCTCGACAAGCCTTTTATTAAGATAAGATTTTGTCTGGTCAAATAATGCTTGAGTCAGCTGTTCGGAAGCGACTTCACGTGGATAAAACTCAACCGGATCGATGATGACTTTATCGTAAACGCCAGATTTAATTCTGTCACTTGCATACCGAAAAGACTTAAGACCATCATTAGTTTCAATCCTTTCAAGCTTCGAATAATCTTCGATAAATCCAGCATTTGATTTATCGAGTTGCTCATAATTGGTAAATGAACAAGCGCTCACCATCATACACAGTAAACTTAACAACAATTTTCGCATATATTGTCCCTCTAAATCGTAATACACCACCACGTTACATTCTAATAACAGGACCCGTGTAGCCACTACCGTCATTCATTTCTGCAACCGCTATTCTCATGCGTATGGGTGCTGTTGCCTATCCTCAATCCCGACTAATGCCGTTAATCATAGGTTACTGTTTTGACGACATTGTTGGCTTGAGTAGTATTGGTTCATCCAGATAAATAAAGAATAGTAGTAATAGATAAGATCACAGATTTCTGCAGTATAAAAAGCGCATAACCTAGTATCCCTAAATCAAGATGGGGTCGATTAGAGGGATAATATATTTAGGACTGTAAGGGTTTGTATTAGCGCTTACAAAAGCATACATACGCTTACATCAAACACTCACTTTTTCTTGAATAATAACATCATTGAATTTTACCCAAGTGATAGAGGCAAAATGATGAATTTAAGCAATACCCGGTTGGCGAGTAGCATGCTCGCGGCGTTGCTCATTACAACCTTAGCCGGTTGTAATGACAGTACAAGCGATAAAACCACACCGACGACCAGCGAGGCTCAAAAGCAACTTTCGGCGGCATTACCTCAGGCAACTAACGTTTTTGGTATTCAGATCCGTGCTACCGCTGCAACCCCGAAAGAAAAAATCATGCATGCGGCAAATGTAATGGCGCAATATTTAGATAACAATGAAGATGGCATCCCAGACAATGACCTCATTGTCGCCAAAATGGTTGAAAAAGGCGCCACCCTCGTGATTGGAACCACCGAGAACGAACTTGGCCGAGCGTTAGGACAACTCACGTTATCCGATGACATGGCTATTCAAGATCTATATGCCAGCGAAATACATCCTAAGGGGACTAATAGCGGCCAATTTGACGCGACTCTGGAAGAAGTATTACACCTGATCACCCATGCGGGCTATGCTGCCGTATATCCAGCAGCTTTTGGCGAAAAAACAGGGAGTGACATTGCCAATGCCATGGATATCGCCCGTGGTGGACGCTTTGATACCATTCCATCGAGTTATCCTGAACAGGCCTGGTATCGCTACGACGATGAAAGCTGTGAATACGACTGCATGGTCACTGAGTATACCTATTGGGCATTAACGTCCATTCTCGGTGCGCAAGAGACTCGCCTAAGCAACATTAGCCAAGAGTGGAAACTCCATACCAAAGACCTTGTTGAACAAACCGACCCCGCGATTTTTAGCCTTTTAACTAATCCCGCCTACGCACTGGCCACGGTATTACCTGATGGCGATTATGATGCCATTAACTTTGCGATCACAGTCTCCGACACATCATCAGGAAACGGCGTCGATTCGAATAAAGCCAAAGTATTTGAATACATCACCGAACAAAGTGATGACACTATTGCGGTTTACGGGGCCAAGAATATTGAAAAATTGTCTTACGACAGAGCCTTAGCTGATATCCAGTTGGTGATGGATTCACTTGATGCTGATGTAAAACAGGGTTTATTGAACTCAGGTGTGAAGATGCTGATTGTCAGTAATGAACAAGCGCTTGACGACAATATAGATTACTTTCAATCACTGTTGCCGGTCGAGGCTATTTATACCGTTCAAGACGGTCTGGATGAAACATTAGCGTCCGCAGAAAACGCAGGTCTATCAACTACCAAGTTGGAATTGATGTACCTCGTCGTTTATTACTCGCTATTAACCGAAGATAATTTATCTGCTGCATACTCTGAATTGCAAACAGCCTATGCCGAAGCGACATCTAAAAACCTATTTATTCCTGGTAAAGCCTATCAGGACGGTTATGACGATGAAATACATCAACATGCGTCAGACAATAATGCCCTGAAATATGGTAGTTATGTGTTTAACCTGGCTAAGCTCTATTTTGGCGATGACAAAGGACCTGCAGGTGAGTTTAACATTACTACTCGAGCACAACTGCAGCGTAAAAACCCGTTAGGCTATCAGATTATGGAAAACCTTTTTCCTGATGATGACGATGAGAATAAATCGGCAAGCTTTACCTTTAAAGACGGTGATAACAGTGCAGACACTGTTTATATGAATGGGCTTATTACGTCAGATACCTTGGATGATATCAAAACGTTGCTTGAGCAGTCGCCACAAATTACAACAATGGTGATGCAAAACGTGCCTGGCTCAATCGATGATGAAATTAATTTACTCGCGTCACGGGAGATCAGAAAACACGGTATTGCCACTCATATTCCTGCTGATGGTATGGTCGCGTCAGGTGGAACTGACATGTTTTTAGCCGGTATTAAGCGCACCATTGAACCCGGCGCTAAGATTGGCGTGCATTCGTGGGGTGGTGGCGACCTTGCTGCAACTGACTATAGTCGCGATCACGAAGTGCATGTTCAGTACCTGGACTATTACAAAGAGATGAACATTAATACCGATTTTTACTGGTATACCTTAGAGGCTGCGCCAGCCGATGATATTCTTTGGATGAGCGAACAAGATATTGCAAAATATAACGTCGTTACGGAGTGATTTCACTGACAATTGAAATAGTCAGATAGCGCACCTGTAAGGGCGGGATAACTATCTGACTTAACTGGCACGATTATCGTTTAAGTCACAGCACTGAGTTTGAAACGTGACAGCAAGACTTCTAATTGCTCCGCTTGTTGTGATAATTGCTCTGCGGCCACTGCACTTTCTTGAGCGGTACCGTTATTTTGTTGAGTAACACCATCAATTTCTACCAAACCTTGATTAATAACCTCCGCGCCTGTGGCTTGTTCATTACTTGCATTCGCAATTTCATCAACAAGTTCTGCCGTTTTTTTGATACTTTCAAAAATGCTATTCAAACTTTTGGCGGTTTCGTTAGCAATCAGGCTACCCTTTTCTGATTTTTCAACAGAGCCAGCTATTAGTTTTGATGTTTCCTCGGCAGCAGCAGTGCTTCTGGCAGCCAGATTACGGACTTCGTCGGCAACCACGGCGAACCCGCGCCCTTGCTCTCCTGCACGAGCGGCTTCGATAGCCGCATTTAATGCCAGTAGATTGGTTTGAGCGGCAATTTCATCAATGGTGCTGATAAACGAAGAAATACTTTTGCTTGAATCAGAGATTTCATTCATGGCCGTTACCATCTCAGCCATTTTATCGCTGCCTTCCCTCGCTTCTATTTGCGCTTGTGCGGCAAGTTGACGAGCCAGCTCAGCATTTTCAGCATTGGTATTAATTTGGGAGGTTAGCTCATTTAATGACACCGAAATATTTTCCAAACTCGCGGCTTGCAGTGATGCTCCTTCCGACAGTGCAGTGCTACTTAAGGCAACATTGTTGCTGCCTTGAGAAATTTCGGCACTCGCGCATTGCGTTTGTCCTAATACGCTATTTAAGTTTTCACTCATTTCTTGTAGCGCGAGACCCAGCGAATCTTTGCTAGACGCTAATGTTATATTTTGATCAAGTTCGCCCTCGGCTATTTTTTTGGCCAGACTCGCTTTTTCTCTTAACGTCGCCACCATATTTTTCATTTCATAAAAAATGCCTTCAGCAGTCCCGTCATCCTTTAAATTCATGGTTAGATCACCCGCGGCTACAGTCTTTGCAATTTCTGCAATGTAAGCAGGCTCCCCACCTAACTGGCGCATAATATGACGGGTTAACCATAATGCGATACCTACCCCAAGAATAATCGCAAATAGAGTGCCAAAAATTGAACTGTTAATCACAATGGATTCCGTATTTTTCAATGAATCCATACGCGTTGCCATTAAGCGACGTTCTCTTTCTTTAAAGGTGTTTATTTGCTCCCGGAATTTATCAAAATAGACTTTGCCTTTGGCTTGGCCGATAAGATCGGCCATGTCATCCATTGTTTTGGCGTCACCGATTTCACGGCGTAAGGTAATTTGCGTTTCAACAACGCGACTTATCCAGTCATCGATAGTTTTTTTACTTTCGCCTAATAACACGACTTGCGCGGGATTGTCAGAAACCGTTTGAGTTAACTCATCAATCAACTTGTAAAAACGTGTTTTACCTCCCGTATAGGGAGCCAGAAATTGCGCTTGCCCGGCCAGTAGAAAACCACGCATTCCGGTTTCCATATCGACCGCCGATGCCACAATCGCTTGTGCCGTTGCAATCACTTTATAAGTGTGTTCAACCCAGCTATTAAGCTGTTTCAGCTCGTTGATATCATCGCTGGTTTTAGCTTTAGCCTGACGTGTTTCCATCAACACTTTTTCACGGTCAATAAAGGTTTGTAATTGTCCCCTGAACTTATCAAAAAACTGCTTCCCTTGCGCTTTTTTGATAGTGTCGGCCATATCATTCATGGATTTAGCATCGCCGATTTCAGTTCTTAATGCAATAACAGGCTCTGTGACCTTGCTTTGCCATTGACTGATGGTTGAAGAAATCTCTTTTAGTAGCTTAACTTGTGCAGGGTTATCCGAAACGGTATTGGAAAGGCTCAGGAGCAAAGTGTTAAACGTTTTATTTCCCTGGTTATAGGGCGCTAAAAATTCACTTTTACCAGCAAGCAGATAACCTCGCATGCCAGTTTCCATATCCACGGCGGCGGCTTCAAGACTTGACGCATCGGCTAATACGCCATGAGTATGATTTACCCAACCGAAATCTTTGACTAATGACTTTACGCTGACAAACACCATTCCTGTGATCATGAGCATTAACAATAATATGAGGCCGTAACCCGAGAGTAATTTGGTTTTAAATTTTAAGTTTTCAAACATATGTAGTCCGTTTATATATTTTTAAAGTACTTTAATAGGATTTATAACTTAGATTCTCAGGATAAGCTTATACATTACAACGTGTACCGTCTCAAGAAGGGTAAACATGCAGTCAACTCTTCGCACCACTTGTTAAACAGTTGATATAACAGTGTTACATTCTAGGTTGAACCGCAGTCAAATAGACTAAGTCTTGAAAATCATATACTTGAAAATATGTTAAATATTTGAAACAGGACGAGACGCGTGTATATTTTGAACAGCTTATAATCAAAATGGAAACGATTATTGAGGCGTTATTGCAGAACTTATCTTAACAACGTCAGATTGGGCTTCAACGCCCCCCTAATACCATTTCCAACCTAATAAATCAGCAGAAAATCATTCCTAGTGATATGGTTACTTAAATACATATAAGGAAGTGTAACAATGCCTGTGCTCCAACGGATCAGTGTAACCATACTTTTAATCACCATTCTCGCAGGGTGTGCGTCACTGCCCGAAGAGATCGAACATCCTGCTGAGCCGTTAGTCACACAGCCTGCCAGTTCATTGTCCACATTGATTGACTCTCATAGACCTCAACAAACTCGACCTGAGCAAGAGCAAGCCGGAATGAGCGCAGTTCTGTTGCTGGATAGCGGTTGGAATGCATTAGCTCAGCGCTTGGCACTTATCGAAACAGCAGAGCACAGCATCGATATCCAGTATTACATTTGGAACAGCGATGCGTCGGGAAGTTACCTAGCAAGCCGCTTGATCGCAGCAGCCGAACGCGGCGTTAAGGTGCGAGTCATGCTTGATGATATCAATCTTAACGAGCGAGAAGATCTGCTCGCGACACTTGATCGTCATCCGCAAATAGAGATCCGCATATTTAATCCGATACCCACTCGTGGATTAACCAAGTGGCTAAATTTTATGGGTGATTTTTCTCGCCTAAATCGCCGTATGCACAATAAATCATTTACCGTCGACGGTGCTCTGTCCATTGTCGGGGGACGTAATATCGGCGATGAATATTTTGACCTTTCTGATGACATCAATTTTCGTGATCGTGATGTACTGGTATCAGGTCCGGTGGTAGACGATATTCAAACTAGCTTTGGACAATACTGGAACAGTCGTTGGTCTTACCCTGTTAACTTACTGACCGATCAACCTTCAGTAGAGCTTACTATGCTAGATGCGGTGCAGGTTCCCCACTACAAACATTATCCCGCGTTACCAACAGGAAATGAAACTGCCAAACGCTTGTTAAAGGATTCAATGCAACAATCATCTTGGGTGCAAGCTCGTTTTGTTTTTGACCGCCCAGTCCCTATCGATGCCAGTGATACCAACAAGCCCAAGCTAACAGCTACAACACTAGGCGAGTTGGCTACTCAGGCCGAGCAAGAGATATTATTGGAATCTGCCTATCTGATATTCGATGATCGTCAACTGGCCGCGTTACAGACATTGACCGACAAAGGCCTGCAGGTAAAAGCACTCACCAATTCACAGGCCTCTAATGACTTAATCGCTAATCATTCTGGTTACGCAGCACGACGTGAGGACATGCTTGACAGCGGCATGCAGCTATTCGAGTTAAAACCAGATAC
Source organism: Moritella sp. PE36 (assembly GCF_000170855.1). GTDB lineage: Bacteria > Pseudomonadota > Gammaproteobacteria > Enterobacterales > Moritellaceae > Moritella. The sequence continues at coordinate 10,085 of NZ_ABCQ01000006.1, forward strand.
AAATCTGTGTGAAGCGTCGACTAAAGACGTGTCCAAGTGCGCGCCGATAGCGGCCTACGGTCTGCATGCCAAGTCGGCTGTTTTTGACAGGCGTGTCGCTGTTATCGGTTCTTTTAACTTCAACTTACGTTCAACCTATCTCAATACAGAGTCTATTTTAATTATTGAAAATCAAGCAGTGGCGATAAGTCTTGCTAATGATATTGAGCAGGCGATGCACGAAGATAACAGCTGGCGCCTGGACTTAGATGACGGTGAACTCCGTTGGCACTCAGGTACAGAAAGTTGGGAAAGCGATCCAGAGACTAGCCAGTGGGAACGCTTTAAATCAGGTTTTTTACAATTACTGCCCATTGAGAAGTACTTGTAAAGCAAGCTAGAAGTCTAACTTGTGGCTAGTTTTACTTAGCCACAACACTTTGCCTACAATAGTGAGAAGATAGGGTAGGCAAAGATTTTATAAATACTAATGAACAACGGCCAAGCATGTAAAGGCATATTTTCTATCCATGTCCGCGGGGATGTACTTATTCGAATCTACAACATATTGTCCATTTGATTCTTTTGTAACGTACCCTTGAGTCGTAAGATAAATAGGCCACTGATGTTTACCACCAGGTATAACACCGTCACTTAAATTAATCTCGGAGCTAATCACCCCTGGAGCACCATAAGAACGTAGACAAAAATCGTTAGCTTGTATCGGCGTCATTTTAACGCCTTCTACCGTACCGAGTCCTTCTTGGAGAATACTTGGTTCAGCAGAATTGAATCCAGGTTTGTTACCTAAATTCAATTCCTTAAACTCAGTCCATGTATAAGGACGGCGAATGCGATATTCTTTACCCGCTACAGTGGCATAAACTTCACGCTTGTAATTCATGCCTACACGACGAGTATCTTTCAAATCAAAAATCATCCCACCTTTTAGCTTATCATTCACCGTCATTTCTCGACAAATATCATCTTTACTTTCAATTTCATCGCCATCGTCAACAGAAACGCACAGCGATATAGGATAGAAATTATTAAGACTAGGACTCGCTGCATCAATAGCCAACGGGTTCACCTTATTATCTGTAAAATCTAACGCCATAATCATCGACGTCATTGTTGATGCTGATTTCCAATAAGAGAGTGTAAAATCAGGATAACCAACTAATTCAGGCGTAATAATACCACCTTCTTTAAATTCACCATGCCCTTCAAACCATGCCATATTTTGAGTCACACACTCTGTGTCCCCCTGCTCTTTTGCATTTACAGGTGTAACACAGAAGCGAATTTTATTATCTTTACCTTCATCGCTCATTTTCAGAGTGTAATTTTCATCTCGGCTAACAAGGGTATCAATGTTATTTTTAATAATGCTCCATTCATACTGACTACTGGTTTGAGGATCATTATTTAAATCAAAGTATTTGTATTGACCAGATAGGGTATGCCCACCAAAACGCGCCCCCTCCATAGCAACATCCATTGCACGTGGCTTTGAGTCTTTCACTGCCCAAACTGTTTCCTCAGCGGTACACGTTTGATCGCTGCTTTTAGGCCGCCCAGTTTGAGCATACGCTGTCGCACAACCCTTTATCTTAGTTCCGACCATACTTTCTTTAAGCGCTAACGAGCGAGTAGCTGCAATGCGTGTTCCATTTTGGTACCAGCTAAACGATATTTTACTGGTATCTTCTTTATCACCATCTCGGTCTGAAAAATCATAATTTAAATATAAACTTTGTCCTACCTCTATATCACGAGGTAGCGGCGTCAAATCAACGTCTGGTCGCTCACCAAACCGAGGTTGGATAGCATTCGTTTTACTTGAGCAAGCTAACTTAATTTTTGTTTTTTTATCGAACACGCAAACTGAAATTACCTGACCTTCATCATTATTCGTTAATAGGTATTGGTCTTGAGTTATGCCTAAAATAGGCTGGTCATTGCGGTACCACTGAATCGACGTTGAATAGTCACTGCTATCAAATACCCACACATTAAGCGGTGATCCAACTGTATTATTAGTTGCTGCATTAGGAATTGAGACTTTAGGCGTCATTGGTACATATTTACTATCGATAAGTAATGGTGTCGTGCAGGTCTTATAGCCTTTTAAGCGGTCCCCTTGGTTGATCGGATTAACGCAAAAACGTATTTCAAGGCCGACATAATTATTATCCTTTGGAATACGGTAGCGCTCACCTCTATGAACTAAGTTACCGTCTATCTCCCAAAATATATCCGATGCGTCTTTTTCAACTGGGATACTGGCAGAAAAAAATGTGTATGCTCCCTTCAATTCATCACCAAGCTCAATCACATTCCCGTTTAAATTTTGGAATGACACATTTATCGCTTCTGGATTTTCCGATTTATTGGGATTCGTCGTAGTATCTCCACCACTGCCACAAGCAACAAGGGATACAGCACATAAGGTAACGAGTATTCTCTTCAACATAATTAACTCTTTTGGTATTTTCTAACACGAGCAGGTAATGAGGGGAACGTAATGATAGATGATCTAAACCACACCGCGACACACTCATATTTTTGAGGTCTGAGATTTTAATGATGAAATGAGGACAATTCCATCATCACTTTGTAAGCGTTTGTATAGATAATAAATGGCGAGAAAGCTGGCATCTTGATACGTCTAAACCCAATCGTTCAAATTGTGTCCTTGGTAAATCGATTGCAACTTAGTTGTAGCTCTGCGTCTGGTTTGTTCCATGAGTCATCTAAACAGAGAATAATATTTTTACTCATATTTTCTCCTATATGATGAAATAATTAATGAGAACAGTACGACACTGATAAACGGCTACTCATCAGTGTCAATGTATTTATTTGCTCTGGTATTACCTTTCTAAATAAAACCAATATGATTAACTCAGTTGGAACAAACATTAATATAAATTATTTAACGAGGAGTGATTATCATGAGTAACTTACTTAACCAAGCACAAACTATTTACACTGTCGCAAAAGATACTGCCAAAACATCTATCACTGCTGGTTTTGGTGTTTATGGCACTATCCTTGATGAAGCATCAAAATCATCAGATAAAGCGACAAAACTTTTTGAATCTCTGGTTGAGCGCGGTACGCAAGTAGAGCCTAAACTGAAAGAGCAAATGTCTGCAATTTTTGCTAAAAAAATTACGTTAAAATCAGTTGAAACTAAAGCACAAAGTATCACTAGCCGTTTTACGGGTGTTCAAGGTGCAAAACTAAGTGAATTAGAAAGCAAAATTGACCTACTTACTACGATGGTTAGCGAACTAAAAACTACACCTAAAAAAATAACTAAAGCACTAGTAACTGCTGAAGCATAATAATACTTTAACTTTTGTGGTTAATTGAAATGAGCCTCCTTATTTGGAGGCTTTTTTGTTCGCGCGAAAGGCTTATTAGAATTGCAGATTACTACAGCAACATTTGGTAAATTAAGACCGTGCGCAGATCACTACTTGAGGTTCTTTAGCAAGTACATTTAATAATACGAGTGCAGGTCCACGTGGCGTAACATAGACGACACTAACAGATAACCTCTAGTTTTAAAAATTACCAAATACGAAACACTATTTAATAGGCAAGTAGATATCTGTTACCAATTCACACTCATCCACTTCATGCACAAAATTCAAGTAGTGGAAAAAACAAGGGAAATCACGCAGCTCTTCACCACTATCTGGTAACCATGTTTGATACAAGTAATAAACTGTATCACTCATTTTATCATGACTACCTTTATGTTGAGCAACAGCACAGCGACCACTCGGAATTACACCCGATTTTGCACCATATTGATTATCAGGGACTTCACCGTTATGCGTACCGCAAATATCAAACCGATATTCGGCACTTGGAGTGTCATTCGGATCGTTATATGGAATACCAAAAGTGTCACTCTTTTTAATCGGAGATAAGCCTGTTTCTTTTCTCCACGCAATAAATTTTGCTGTTGTATCAAAAACTAATTTAGGGTCGCCTTTATGCTCTATGAGCGCAACTTTCTTTTCTTCAAAATTAATAACCTTTATGTCCACAATGTTTTCTCCAACTATTGGTGGTCCAGATTCATATTTAGAGTGCCACGACTGCCACTCTGGATTGTTCCTAAATTGGGAAGGTGATTGCTTGAATATTCTTCTAAACGCACGCGAGAATGCTTCAGGGCTTTCGAAATTTGCTTCGTAAGCAATATCAATAATGCTTTTCTCAGGCTCGAATGCCAATCTAAAAGAAGCTCGCTTCATTCTGGCAAGCAGCACAAACTGAATAGTGCTAAGCCCCATGAAGGATTTAAAGATACGATGAAAATGATATTTAGAACATATTGCAACTATACTCAGTTTTTCCAGCGACATATCTTCATCTAAGTGATTATTAATGTAATCACAAACCCTTTTTATCCGCTCTTCATGGTATTTATCTACACGCATTCTGTACCTTTTTTTTCCCAATTAAGAAGTCGGGATCATGATATCTGTGAACATAAACCAATTCCTGATTGAAATTGCTATACCTTAATTTCGCAGGTTTTATTTTCTAGTATGGAGAGTTCTAGCTGAAGACAAATGTTACAGCATACAAGCATTTCGCAAAGCGGTATAACCCGCAGAATTTGAATTACCAAAAGGACAAATGAGCCATGTGTTACGTCACACGTTTGCGCGTTATTTATGATGAATGGCGGGAATACTCTGGTGCTACAGGGACACGCATCAATTGTCGATACGATGAAATATTAACATTTTGCACCAGAGAATTTAGAGGATGCAGTTAGATTGAATCCTTTGATTAATTAATATAATTCGTAAATATCTTTACCAATAGCAGCAAAAACTCTGCCATCTTTATTTTCGACAATACGTTCAACTACCAACACTTTTTTACAAGCTGCAGAATCTGGGCTAAAACCACAAGCATCAGTTTTGATTGGAACCATCAAAGAATTGCTACTATCAGTTACTTTCCAATCGGAGCCATCTTCAGATTTAGCAATACCATAATCATGTGAGCCAACAATAATCCCGTCAGTATATGCAACAGATACTAAATTATGGTCTAGAATGCCTGAATTATGAGGTGTAAACTGCTTCAAGTTATTAGATTCTGAATTATATTTTATTAATCCATTAATATTATTAGCCATGTAAATATTTCTATTATTATCTTCAGAAAAAGCAAGTATCCCACCTGCAGGCATTTGGGAGTTAAGCTCTGTCATTGGTGTCCAAGAACCTTGCGCATAATAAGAAATACCACCTTTTATCATAGAACCCGCCCATATACGATCCTGACTATCAACAAATAAAGATTTAAAGTCTGTAAACTCATCTAGACCATGCTCTGTGATTTTAGAAAATAAGTCATCTTTATGAGAAAATAATCCATCACTAGTCCCTATATAAAGCTGATCTTCCATATAAGCTAAACTGAATACAGCAGAACACTCATCATCATTCTTTGTTTTGCATGATAACCTACTGTCTAGGTCGGATACGATATCGCTATCCAAGTCATATTCAACAAGAAGCTTTCCTCCCATCCATTCATCTTTTCGACCACCTATATATAGTTTATTACCAACTCTAGTCATATCATAAATAGGTTTAGGTAGATCTTTCCCAGGTATAGGCAATATCTTTATGTCGTCCGATTTTATATTAATGGAGCGAACTTCTACATCAGTCATCATATCACCAGTAGCTACATAGAGCGTATCGCCAAAAATACTAATATCTGAAATCTTGTTTGTAAATGTGGCCATAGGACGAAGAATTTTATCAAATGATCCCTTAAATACTTTTTCTGCTGATCCGTCAGGTAAAGAAGTACTTATCTCATAAAAATATTTACCATATTTAAGTCTTGTATCATTGTACGTTGAACCAATGTTAAAAGTAATCTCAGATTCAGGCGTAGAAACCGTCTTTTCAAAAATTACCACATCATTTATGTTATAAACTTTAATATCGGCATTAATGGTTTTAACAAAGTTAAACGTAAGTTGATCGGTTACATGGCGAGTTCCCTTTTTCACTTTAAATTCAGGATCAGTTGTTAGCTTAATAACTGATATGTCAGGTACTTCCACCTTGTTAGGTACTTCCGCCGTATCAGTACTATTAATTGGTACAACCTCTTTATTACAACCGACTAAAGCAAGGAATAAAACTAATATTGTGTATTTTTTCATTATCATGTTCTTATAAAAGATGGTGCACCGATTATACACAAATGATAATGATTGTCATTATCATTTGCGCCATATGGAAAGTTGGCGAAGTAAATCAAAGCGTTGATAATGTTTCGATATTATTGTTAATAAATGAATTAAAGGGTTCTATGTTTTTCTTTATGAACTCAATCCTGTCTTTAGCTCTTGGCATAAATTGAGAAGTACTTATAAAGCAAGCTAAAAGTGTCGACTCTGTGGCTAGTTTTACTTAGCCACTACAGTTTTCATTGACGGGATTATGCTAATCCCACCCAGCCTATTTATTATTTTTGACCGAAGTTTATAATGGTCTGTCGATAAAGTGACAACAAGCGCTCATCTTCTACCGCGATACCCACCCGTTGTGGCTTATTACTGTCCCATTCATCGTGCATATACTCACGTTTATCGAATTTTTGTATTGTCATGCCTTCCGCTGGGCCATCGGTGACTACACGCACAGGCCCTTCTCGTAGGGTAAACAGAGACGGATCTATCACATAGGCGATGGCCGATGGATCATGCACATGACAGCCTTCTAAGCCAACCTTCTCGGAATAGAACTTTAAGTAATAACGGCTGATATCCCAGATAAACTGACCAACTTCACCAGCATCGTCCCTGAGGCGATCAAGATAGTCCTTGGTAAAGAAGCTTTGCTCGGTCACATCCAGACCTATGATCACTACGGGCCAAGATGCACCAAAGACCATATCTGCGGCGTGGGGATCATCATGAATATTGGCCTCGGCATAGGGCGTCACATTGCCTCGGTGATCGTTAACACCAAATGCACCGCCCATCACCACAACTTCTTTCACCAGAGACACAATTTCGGGAGCAGCCTCCAACGCCAGCGCTAGATTGGTCAGCGGACCGACGGCCACCAGTGTAATTTCACCGGGTTCAGCCCTTAGGGCATCGATAATGTATTGGTAAGCAGGACGCGGATCTGCCACTACGGATAATTCAGCAGGTGTTTGCACATCGCCCAAACCAGACTCTCCATGTACCACAACCGTAGCCCCAACAGGCGGACGAACAATAGGTTTCGCGGCGCCCTTGGCTACATCAGCCTGCAAGTTATACTTTTGCTTTAGAAAAAGGGCGTTATGAGTGGCATTTTCTATGGTGGCATTACCATAAACACAGGTTATGGCCTTAAGCTCTATTTCGGGGTGCGCTTCGGCAAAAATGATTGCCATCGCATCGTCAATGCCCGGGTCGGTATCCAGAATAATTTTTGTTGTCATAAATACTACAGTTCCAACTAAATAAAATTTAGTAAGATACCCATATCAGGCAGAAATAAACGTGATATATAGCTAAAAAATTAAATTGTATTACGTTTAATTTGATAACTAAACTTCTTGTAGTGTTATTCACCCTTGCTGTTGACCGATGCGCTGGTATTTACCTAATGGTTTGATTAGTAGGACTAACGCCGCTTTGATCTATCATTAAGTAAAAGTGATTAAGGACATTAAGATGAATGCACTCAAGCGTAGAAGTGTTAAATTAAATATAGTGAATAAGATACCTTATCGATTAGTCTTCATTGTTATTGCTGTCAGCTTTTTTTCAGGGTGCAGTTCCCTAAAAACTCAGCCTGCTTCTGGTATAAGTCAACCGCCTAAATTAACGCATAACCAATTTATCTCTGATGATGGTTATCGCTTACCTGTATCTCGTTATTGGCCCCGTTCAGCACCTAAAGGCATTGTGATTGCTTTACATGGCTTCAATGATTACAGCAAATCATTTAAAGCCATGTGTGAATATTATGTTTTTCGTAATATGGCGTGTGTAGCCTATGATCAACGTGGTTTTGGTGATACCGCAATGATTGGTATATGGCCAGAAGCAGGTCGTTTGCAGAAAGATTTACAATTATTTGTTGAACTCGTTCATGCCCAAAACCCAGAGTTACCCATTTTTCTGGTTGGCGAAAGTATGGGTGGCGCTGTTATTTTGACTGCGATGTCTGATTCCGGTCTAGTTTTAGATAAGGGTGTGCAAGGGGTGATCTTGTATGCACCGGCTGTCTGGGCGAGAAGTACACAGCCATGGTATCAGCCATTGTTACTTTGGATTCTTGTGCATACTGTTCCAGACTGGACGCCTACTGGAAAGGGCTTAGGTATTCAGGCCACGGATAATATAACCGCGCTGAGAGCCATGGGTCGAGATGATAAAATTATAAAAGCAGCACGTATTGATACTATCTACGGACTCATCGATTTGATGGACGCGGCATTGCTCGCCTCCAAAGATGTTTCGGTTGATCTGCTGGTTTTATATGGTGAAAACGATGAGATTATCCCTAAACAGCCGACCTGTGAGATGCTACAAAAAATGAGGTTGATTGATCAGGATATTATTTTTAAACATTATCCAGAAGGCTATCACATGCTAAGCCGAGATCTGCAAGCAGAACGCGTATTTAAAGATAGTTTTGCCTGGATGTCAGATCTTCAATTAACAAGTCAGTTAGAAGTAGAGGATCAGTTAGGAAGCGTGTTAAAGATTGAGCAACTTAAACTTGGAAAATTAAGTAAAGCAAGTCCCATCCGCTTTTGTGATAACTTATAAGTTCATGGTATTTACCTAATACAAACAGTGCCTGATGATATGTTTACAATTACTGCCCATTGGGAATATTTGTAGATAAAATTATAAATATATTTATTTGCTCTGGTATGACCTTTCTAAATAAAACCGATATGATTAACTCAGTTGAAACAAACCTTAATCAAATTATTTAACGAGGAGTGATTATCATGAGTAAATTACTTAACCAAGCACAAACTATCTTAACTGTCGCAAAAGACACTGCCAAAACATCTGTCACTGCTGGTTTTGGCGTTTATGGCACTATCCTTGATCAAGCATCAAAATCATCAGATAAAGCAACGCAACTTTTTGAATCTCTGGTTGAGCGCGGTACGCAAGTAGAGCCTAAACTGAAAGAGAAAACGTCTGCAATTTTTGCTAAAAAAATCACGTTAGAATCAATTGAAACTAAAGCACAAAGTATCACTAGCCGTTTTACGGGTGTTCAAGGTTCAAAACTAAGTGAATTAGAAAGCAAAATTGACCTACTTACTACGATGGTTCGCGAACTAAAAACTGCACCTAAAAAAATAACTAAAGTACCAGCAACTGCTGAAGCATAATAATAGTTTAACTGTTGTGGTTAATTGAAATGAGCCTCCTTATTTGGAGGCTTTTTTGATCTTGGGGTAAAGTGCGAACGCGTGGTTTGTATCTAATCGAAAAGGCTGTCAGCCCTGCAGTTTCACATTAAGGCTGATAACGTTCCGCCCCACGATAAGAAACGTCATAACCAATATCATCTAACACCCCTAGCGTCACCGCACCAAAAACCACGCCATTGGCCATAAACTCTTGGGTTAATGGCGCTAATACTTGGCCGTTATCCAATACCCGTTTTTTGTCTTCTTGCAGCACATAATCATACAAGTGACCGCCGTCATCACTGATTGGCACATACAAATATGTATTACCGTATATCTGATTATACTTTTTCGCTGCCATACTGTTTGGCACTTTCAATACGTTACCTTGATATGCTTCACTGTATTCGGTAAACGCTTCGGTGTACGACCCGATACCTAGGATATGTCCCATTTCATGGAGGATATTGGCTTTAAACTCGACCTGATCAAAGCCTTGTTCGTAAGTATGATTACCGATAACTAACGTCCCGCTCGTTGGTATCTCATACTCACCCACTTGCTCTTCTGAATCAGGACCCGCGTAACCATTACCGTCATTCATTTCTTCAACCGCGATTCGCATGCGTATAGTGTGCTGTGACTTACCTTCGACCCCAACTAATGCCGTTAACCACTGGTTGGCGGCATCGATATAAGGTTGTTGTAAGGCATCACTCCACACCAACGCCCTGCCATGCGTTAGTTGTAGCTCATCTTCAAACTCAAGCTCAAAAATCAGTGCACCGTTACTCACCGTCTTCACTACATTGTTAGCTTGAGCGGTATTGGTACTGCCAATTAAATACAAAATGGTAGTGGTCGATAAGATCGCAGTGTTCTTCAGTGTAAAAAAACGCATAACATGGTTTTCCTAAATCGAGATGGTGTGTTCTCGATTATAAGGAAAAATATATCTATGAATGTAAAGATTTGTACTAGCTTAGCCCGACAAACGCTTACATTTTAAACATTGAATAGGACTTTTTAAAAAACCTATAATAATCCTACATATTATTAAGGAGTTTAAAATGAAAAATTTATTAGTACTGACTTTTCTTGTTATCGGTTTGTCTGGTTGTTCTGGTATTCGTCAAACTGACGCAACGTTTGATGCCCATGCAGAAAATGTAAATGTATTATTTATGCAGTTCCCTGGTGGTGACACCCAAGAACGAGCAATGGAATTAACGCCAAAAAATTCTGAAATCGTGACAATTAAGTCAACAGTTTCGGATACCTCATCAGTCCTTGGTGTACTAAACCGCATCATTGGTGTTGATCAAACTAAAATCGCGGGAATAATCAAACAATAAATCAATATCTTACATAGAAAATAAAAGAATTATGCCATGTAAGATAAGAACAAGATTATGGTTCGCTACGTAAAATATAGCGAACTAATTCCCACCAATCATTATTCCAAACGTAGCTGGTACGACCCAAGACAAAAGCAAACAAGCAGCCGAATTACTCGCGATTATATTAGCTAAAAATACAATTTATGGTGTAAAGCATCAATTTACATCTGGAACGAAGAAGAGGCATTGCATGGTTTTTTTAAAAATAACATTTATCCTTACGTTTATGATTAGCATTTTCATATTGTATAACTGGGTATTGGATACTGACGCCAATTAAGGTGAGGTGAAATGATCTCGCTTACGACCATCACACGATGGCGTAATCTTAATATAGGCATTCTTATTACATATTTGCTATATGTTTACTCTTTATTACGGGAATGATTTTGTCTTATGATTGCTAGTTCGAGGTTTTGCTCTAGAGATGAAATCGCTGATATATGGCCTATTGAATACAAAGGTGATAATGCGCATAACGACTCTAGGTAGAATATAAATTCTTCAGCATTCTATTTTTGTATTATGGAGTCATCGTGATTGTTCGGTCTTACTCAAAATTTTCAAAAGATAATCAGTTTTATCATAAACTGCATATCATTTCTTTATTGATCATAACCTTGTTTTCGGCCTATCAATTATTAGAATTCAACCGCATCATTTTTTCTTTAGGGTTTATTTGTATTATTCCTTCGATGGTACTGCTGTCTAAATCATCAACGTATAAAAGAAAATATTTAAACTAAATTAAGAACTGATCACGCGGTAGGAAAAAAGGTAAACATACTCGCTTCCAATTTGTTGAAGGGTGCATGATATTACGCAGAACGACAACGTTATAGATACCTTGGTCAGTCTCTTGGATTAAGTAATTTTTAGGCAGCGTTACAGAGGCTAGCCAATGGCAACGCTTTAAATCAGGTTTTTTACAATTACTGCCCATTGAGAAGTACTTGTAAATGTATCGATTTACTCTGGTATTACCTTTCTAAATAAAACCAATATGATTAACTCAGTTGAAACAAACCTGAATCAAATTATTTAACGAGGAGTGATTATCATGAGTAAATTACTTAACCAAGCACAAACTATCTTAACTGTCGCAAAAGACACTGCCAAAACATCTGTCACTGCTGGTTTTGGTGTTTATGGCACTATCCTTGATCAAGCATCAAAATCATCAGATAAAGCAACGCAACTTTTTGAATCTCTGGTTGAGCGCGGTACGCAAGTAGAGCCTAAGCTAAAAGAGAAAGCGTCTGCAATCTTTGCTAAAAAAATCACGTTAGAATCAATTGAAACTAAAGCACAAAGTATCACTAGCCGTTTTACGGGTGTTCAAGGTTCAAAACTAAGTGAATTAGAAAGCAAAATTGACCTACTTACTACGATGGTTAGCGAACTAAAAACTGCACCTAAAAAAATAACTAAAGTACCTGCAACTGCTGAAGCATAATAATACTTTAACTGTCGTGGTTAATTGAAATGAGCCTCCTTATTTGGAGGCTTTTTTGATCTTGCGATAAGGTCAGCTATGTGGGTAATGTAGTGAGTGATTCTATAATGAATAGCGGGAATATTCTGGTGCGACAGCGAATACAGGATCACGCATCAATTGTTGATACGATGATATTCACATTTGTCACCAGAGCATTTCAAGGATGCTGTTAGGTTGGACCCTTTCGCTTACCTTCAGGTTAGTTTCCATGCTGAGATAATAAATAAAGTTTGTGATTTTTATCCGTTTCTTTTGTCTCAGGTAAACGCTGGCATTGAATACGCCCTACACAAAATTCCATTCGATTTCGTGAAATAAGATCTTCATCATATCGCTTTATGTATTCAACTATTTCATTCAAGAGTAATACGTTAACGGGTCGCTTTGTCTTAAATTCAGCATCACCGCTAAATACAACAACATTAATAACGTTATCCGCCGGCATAAAATCAAATAAAGTCTGGATTACTTTCACATGCTTATAGTTTTGATGCATCGGATTTTGAAAATAGGATTTCTTTTTATAAATGGTTTGGTTCCAGACCTTTGACTGAATGTTCCCAAAAATCCACCCCGAATAATGCTTGGTTTCTATAACAAATATTCCCTTTGTAGAAACAACAATATGGTCAATTTGAGTGGTTCCATTTCCAGCTGACAGCGTTACATTATTCAATAAATATATTGTTCACGATCTAGCTTTAATGACAGTAAATCAGCTACCCGCTTTTCTCCAACATTATAGTTATGATTATGTTGTTTGAATCGACCAAATAGATAACCAATTCCAAATAACATCAACGCGATAAATAAAAGACTTAGCAAGGTATCCATATGACTTAAACCTAAGTGTTAACAACTGTATTTTCAGACCACATGAAATAGGCACCAAAACGCTTACTATATTTGAACTCACCACCAGCATTCTTACCTTTATCTGTAAGTGAGTGCTTATCATCAACCAAAGATAAATAACCTACAGAAGTTAATTGATCTATTAAATCGGATGTTTTAAGTCCTAACTTCTTAGCTAGTTTTGATGATGTTAATTTTGCTACATCAGTCCCGCTAATATTTTCGCGGAGCTCAATGTCTGGTGATTCTTGAGGATAAATTTTTTCTAGTGAAATTCGAACTTCATCACTAATACGGATGATACGTTGAGCCTCTTCATAGGCATCCTTATACATTTCTGTATCTTCATTACGAGAAACATGTATACCCATTTCATTATTATTCACTTGGCTAAATTCATACAAATTGAGGCTTGTGATAATGCATGATTCTTCGTTGAGGTAGCACTTTGCATGTAGGTTTTTACAAAAGCTAGTTCTAATAAAAGTGAGTTCCTTTAACCAATTAATTTCATTTGGCTGTAACTCGCTTTTACCATATACAATACGAACATCTATCTTTAATCGATTCTTATCTTCCAATAACTCCTTGATGCGATCATTTAGCTTTAGATATGGACTAATCAAAACCAAGCGCTCAGAGGCCCCCTTGATTAATTCTTCAAGATAATAATTAGTCGCGCTTGTATTTAGAAATTTAGCCATTTTATTTAAAATCCTTCTCAATAAAAAACGTAGTAATAATATAAAGTTAACATGTGAAGAATCTTAAAACAATGACATAGAAAGGTTTCTATATCGAGAAACAAGCCTTGTGTAAAACACTTTAATGAACATTTAAAATAAGGATTTAAATTGGCATTAATTCGAAAGGCATATTCACCAACACATTGTAAAATCATCAGATACAGCGACGCAAGTTAAGCCGAAGCTAAAAGAGAAAACGTCTGTAATTTTTACTAAAAAAATCACGTTAGAATCAATTGAAACTAAAGCACTAGCAACTGCTGAAACATAATAATACTTTAACTTTTGTGGTTAATTGAATTGAGCCTCCTTATTTGGAGGCTTTTTTGATCTTGGGATCCCCGCTGAAGATGATCCTAAGCCTTACCAAATTATCTATTTTGAAAACCTGTTCGCTTAGCAATGAAACGTCGAAAGATTTCACAAACTCTCCTAGCCGAAAGAACCGGACCATATCTACCCACTCTACGGAATATACAGCAAGGATAACCCTCTATTTCTATTGGCCATTACTTAGTCGTACTATCGACTTTAGGACTTGGGGCTGATTTATCTAACGTCGCTTTAATCTATTTTTGATAGACATAGAACGCATAAATTACATTACCTAGCACTTCATGAGTTGTATAATACTCATTAATAGCCTAATATTTTATTAATTGAGTAATATACTACACAACAATGTCTGAGCGATTAACACTACAGATAATCAGTGGCATGGGGGCTACTAGCATGAGCGCAACAGAAGTTAAAAAGACGAACTCAGCAGGTAGAAATGCAATCGTAAGCAAGCGCATTAACTTATCCCGAGAAGAGCGTGAAGCCTTAGTGATTGAAGTGACGGTTAATATGTTAAAAAGCACCATGACCAAAGGTGAAGCATTAAAATACCTAAGGTTAAACCTATTTTCAGTGAACCAAGCCGACTATGCCAAAATGGTTGGTATCTGTCGTAAAGTGCTCTCTGAAATAGAAAACGGAAAAGGCAATTATACCGAAGCCATTTTACAAAAAGCATTCCGTCCTTTGGGTATGGTCGTTACTGTGATGCCAAGAAATTTGGCTATTCTGGATAAGGCGCGATCGGCTTGTTAACGCCAAACATAGTTCAAAAAAAGCCTGTTATCTACACAGTAACGAAACGATACTGGCTAGGCTTATGATGCTGGTGAAAGCGAATGCTACCAGCTGAGCTAAGTCGTTTAGTTCGCTGCTTGAAGGGCTGTAAGATATACCCCCCAGTTCTCTTGCCTAGAGAAATAAATCACGTAATCGGTATTTTTAAAAAAAGTTGGCATCACCCCATTTACTTTCCACAACATGGGATTCATCATGAGATTCCACCGTTTTGACTTGGATCCGGTAAAATTATTACCGTCACTTACCAGTAGATCGGTTTTCATGTCATGGTCAATGATAGGAGAAAATACTTTCCAACATAACAGGTATAAATGTCATACTTTTTTAATCCATAGCTTAAATTTAAAAATGCTAAGGTTGATCTCATATTTGTATTATTTGAGCCAAGGATCAAAGATGACAAGAGTATGTCCGACAATAATCGATTTAAAATTTGACGAAGAGAGTATCAAAGGGCTTGAACGTATAGCTGAACTTCAAAACTCCTCAAAATTAGGGACGTCGTTCATTGGCATAGGCCAATTATTAAGTATTGTTGGTGGTTTATTTGTGCCAAGCTCATCAGCAGGAACAGCAAAAATTGTCACCGGAAGAATAGCCAGCGCAACCTCAAATAAAGTAGCTGATATATTAGACTCCTCATTTAAAGCAATCAGTTCTGATATGGGTCAAACATCATACGCTGTACATACTTCAAACTGGGAGATATTTTTTGATGCCATGGGTGGTTTTGATAAAATCTCATTATCACTAATTGAAAGAGAAGCGATGGAACAGGCTATGAAACATTCGAGTAACCCAAAACAATATCAATTCTGGAATGCTCTGCAAGCGGGGTGTAAACCAAATGCCAAGTAAATATTTATTTTTATGTTTGATGCCGTCTTTATGTTTCGCCAACATGTCTGCTGAAGCAGAATATGGAGTATCAGTCTTGGACGCACAATATAACTTAGCCGAAGCTAAAGTCGATATATGCAAACAACATGAAACAAAAGCCCAGTTCACCCAAGCAGAAAAAGACGCCCTTAAAGTGATACCAAAAGAGCACAGTATTGCTGTCGCTTATTTAGCTAAACAGGCTTGGGAAGTATGCATGCAACCTGAACTTTCTGAAGTAGCTGCATCACTATTAGTTCTACAAGAGCTCAATGAAAAAGAACAGTCTCAGCAACTCGCGGTTAAAATTAATGCCGTACGCAACATCCTGTTTGGCGGAGGAAAACTGGTGAAAGAAATGCAATACAACGCCCTGCCAGCAGAAACTAAGAAAATTCTAAATAGCATTAGTACATTCCAACAACCTTTTGATGCGATAGCATTATTTGAAGACGTTTGGGGGGCACCAAGCTATTAATGAAATTTATTATTCTAGGGATCACTTTTTTATTATTAGGTTGTACAAATTCATCAACACAAAATACGTCTAGTCTAAAGGACGTCATGGCTTATGGAGTTATAACAGAACTAAACAACCAAGATGAAAACATCTATCACTGCTGGTTTTGGTGTTTATGGCACTATCCTTGATGAAGCATCAAAATCATCAGATAAAGCAACGCAACTTTTTGAATCTCTGGTTGAGCGCGGTACGCAAGTAGAGCCTAAGCTAAAAGAGAAAGCGTCTGCAATCTTTGCTAAAAAAATCACGTTAGAATCAATTGAAACTAAAGCACAAAGTATCACTAGCCGTTTTACGGGTGTTCAAAGTTCAAAACTAAGTGAATTAGAAAGCAAAATTGACCTACTTACTACGATGGTTAGCGAACTAAAAACGACACCTAAAAAAGTAACTAAAGCACTAGCAACTGCTGAAGCATAATAATACTTTAACTGTCGTAGTTAATTGAAATGAGCCTCCTTATTTGGAGGCTTTTTTGATCTTGGGATAAAGTCAGCTAAATATGGAATTTATGCACAGTGGCTACTTTGGTATTGCCTTCAGCAAATTCAATTACTTCCATTAAACCTTGTTGAATACGCTCAAATGCACCACTAATTTTTAGTTATTCATATATTCAAAGCAATTACGTCATCTTAGCCGATTATAAAAGTAATTTATAAAGATAATAAAGATAATAAAGATTCTAGTTAGATTAATGCTGAAATGGATACTCACCAAAATAGTGCAAAATAATCTTGGTGATATTAGGTGTATTTGAGGGATTAAACTGTAGAAAATACAGCTCTAACATGACATTTTAATCGAATGCTGCTTTATGTTCTTTGTGTGGCTGCGCATTATCACCTTTATGTTCAATAGGCCGCACAGAGACGATTTTAGCCCTAGATCTAAAAAAACTCCCATTAGGAGGTCCAATTAACTAGCCAACTACAAAAAAAGCGTACCAAATACAAATGAGATCCATTATCATCAAGAGCAATTCAGGGACTCCGATTAACTTTTGTAGGATAAGAATGATATGTTGCAATGATAGGCGAGTAGAAAAAGTAAAGCGAAGCTGGCTTCAAAAATTATTTTATATAAGTATTTTTAAATGTAGCAATTGTGGTCACATAGTTAAATTGAAGAATAATTAATATTATCTAAAATACTCTCACTACGCATAACGTGCGTTATGTAAGATCAGGTCAGAATAATGGTTCGCTACGTGAAATATAGCGAACTAACTCCCAGCATGTGTTATTCCAGGCACGTAGCTTCACCTTCAATACCTGATTTAGTTATCCACCGTTTTTGTGAGTAACCGGTGCACAACAAACATGCCTGACAATTCAGTTTTAATAGCTGAAGTCGCTTTGCGCGTTATCACCTTTATTTTCAATAGACCGCATATCGACGATTTTATCGTTAGATCAAGAACGCCTCCTATTAGGAGTCCATTACATCATTACACGAGAGCATGTTTAGCCCTCTAAAATTTCAAAAGAGAAATTAATGAAAAAAGTGTTATTAGCAACAGTCGTTACAGCAATGTTTTTATCGGGCTGCGCTTCAGTGCCGATGGAATCAAATGAGAATACTAGAGCTGCAAAAAGCTTTGATGCTCCTTCTTTAAATCACTCAGTTATTTACGTATATCGAAAAGATGCGTTTGTAGGATCAGTGTTAAAAAAAGATATTTTAATTGATGATGAGTGTGTAGGAAGAACTGTGGCAGGAGTGTTTTTCTACCAAGAAGTAGAGGGGAATAAAGCTCATACAATTTCAACTGAATCTGAATTTTCTAACAATGAAGTGACTATAAATGCTGAGAGTGGAGAGCTTTACTTTTTAGAGCAATATATAAAAATGGGAGTGTTTGTCGGTGGTGCAGGATTAAAACAAGTGGATAAGACTGCTGGTAAAAGAGAAGTTTTAAAGCTTCATTTGGCTAAAAAAAGCAGCTGTGGATCTTAGTGTAAGAATTAGACTTGCATAATATACAAGTTAATTAAAGGTCTTTAACCCCACTACGCATAACGCATGTTATGTAAGATTCAGAACAAGATTGTGGTTCGCTACGTGAAATCTAGCGAACTAACATATGACATTGGTGATGGCTGGATGCATGCATAGTTTTTAATATTCAATGTGGTAATGAAATGTAAGTCGCACCGTAGATTTATTTAATAGGGTTAGTACACTTTGTTTAAAAAAAATAATAATTACGGTCATTCAAAAGATCTTAGAATTTACGATAAGATGCTGAATACATATAACAAATACGGGTATCTATCATTAGATAAAGTCGCAGAGTGGAACCCGCTATTTTCAAAACAAAAATGTACTCGTTTTACGTTTAAAAAATCATCTAAATTCATATTTAAAGATTGCCATGATCCATCATGATTCTTTATGAAGAGCGACCATCAAATATCCCAATGAGATGTAAGCTTTAGCTGCGCAACCTCACTGTTCGTGTCGCCAAGATTGATAAATCACATCAATCCCGACACTCTCAGTGAGCCATTTTTAGTGTGTTAGCAGGGACGTTAAAATTACCCCTATTGCCCTGCCCCAAATTCCGTGAATACTTAACTAACGTCTATCAAACTCCCAATGAGAAATATCACCAAGTGTTGCATGTTTCACTTCTGCGTGTTTTCACCTTTATGTTCAATAGGCCGCACAGGGACGATTTAGCCCCTAAATAAAAAATGATTAAAGATTAAAGATTAAGGATTAAGGATTAAGGATTAAGGATTAAGGATTAAGGATTAAGGATTAAGGATTAAGTTTATATAATTTTTAATGAGCAAATATGAAATTAATCATTTAAATTTCAGATTGATACTACAATTGACCACGCCGTCAATAAAACCCTTTAAAATCAACAGCTTTACATTATCACACAATAGATTCAAACTGTTTTTAACGATTTGAAATTAAGGGGGGTTTATACCATGGTTAATTATTTATATAGGGGCGTGTCAATCATTGACGATAAAAATAACGATGGAAAAATATTACCTAAAGGAGAATGTTCATCTGCGCCAGTTTACTTTGGTCAAGAAGGCGTTTGTTTTGGTGGGGGTTATACTTTCGGTAGTTCAGAAGGGAATGCAGTTAGAGCACACCAATTCGATAGTGACATAAATCATTATTGCTATATCTCAACCACTAAGTGTAAAGATGTTGCCATACGGTTTGCAACTACTGGTAATTTAGCTAATGGGTACGTTTATACACTTGATCCAAGTTTATTCTCTGAACATGGAATAGTAACTAATGAGTTAGTTTACGCGAGTTAACTTGAGCTAATGTCTACTACGCATAACGCATGTTATGTAATATAGCATCCGGTGATGCTTCGCCAAGCGAGAGAATCACCAATTATTTCTGGGTCTAGAAACCCTTATCTCGGGGTTGCAGTCCCCTTTGCCTCTAGCTGGCAAAGGGGATAATAATCAGATACCTAAAGCGCATCAAAAGAAAAGTAATGGCGGCAACATGGCGGCATAAACATCATTAGTTGTGAGGCCTAAAAATATAAAATAGAGCCTTGAAATAAATTTATTTACTAGATATTTCTTTATCTAATTCTTTTTCTCCAATCAATCTTCCCATTTCTTTCCTGAATTTACCTTGGTGCTTACTCGAAAAATACAACGCCACAATCCCAATGATGCATGTGAATACTGAAATATAAAGTAGCATTAACAAGAAACCTAAAACTAAACATATTGAGCCAATCAATTGAGGGTGCTTTAAAGAGTCTTCAGAAACGAGTACGTGCCCAATGTGTATACTTTTCACTTGATGCAACACATGATATTTTGAAATTACAATTTGCAAGAATGCAGCTGAAGAAACTGTAAAAAGACAAGATGATATAATTACTAATAAAGAATCACTAGGAAGAGTTACCAGGCGAAGTAAACAAGTAAAACTAAATGCCGCTAATCCGGCATGCATTGCTTGTGAAATTTTCTCTTTTTCAACCAACTCCGATTGAAGTTCCTCTAGATTCTGCTTTTCCATTTTAATTCTCCTAAATGCTTATGTCGGTATCACGCGATGTCCCCAAAAAATCTATTTGGAGAAATTTCATGTCCTGTCATTTATTAAATAATAAAAATATACAACTGATTCTATTAGCATTTTAATTTGGGGCAAGTAAAAAATGACTGTTTAATAACAAACTGAGAAATAAACAAATAACACTGTATAAAATTTTAATTTCTGATTAAAAACGGCGGCAGAATGGCGACGTTAAATAGATAGAATAAGTAGCTTATTGGATAATACGAGTCTGCTTATATTTACAATGGCTAACTGGGTTTCAACTCCCCCCCGCCCCTAATATCATTTCCAATCCAATAAAAAAGCGAGTTCCGCTTTCGCAGAACTCGCTCTTATCACTTCAAGCTTAATGTGCTTCTAATTAAGGGTCAACACAAGACAATAAGTAGGTCGTCGCAGTGATAGGTACACCGTCATTTGAACGTGGGATATGTGACAACTTAGCGTCAATCACTTGGCAACCTTGATTCTCTAGAGAGATAATGCAAGGAGCGCATGTATCTAAAAATGCTTTACAATGCCCCATATCGAAAGTATCAGGGACTGATATAATGGATAAGGTGTCACCATTCCCAGCTGCACATGTCACTATCGATTCAGGACTGTTTTTTTTGTGTGATTTATTATTTGCAGATAAGTCTGAAACCGCCAACGGTAGGCAGGCTATTAGCGTTAAAATAGCGATCTTATTCATGGGAATTCTCTTTAATATTCGTCATGCTGATCACTTGATTTTAGTCGAATAAGGAATAACCCCCTAGTTTTCATTTCATTTAAAAATCACACTAAAGCAGCGTTAACGAACCATAGAAAACATGATTTCAGCCAACAAAAAAGCGAGCCCTACTTTCGCAGGACTCGCTCTTATCACTTCATGTTTTAACGCTGTTACACGCTAAATTCACCAAAATTAGTCGTTATACGCTTCAATTGGAGGACATGAGCAGAATAAGTTACGGTCGCCATACACATCATCGATGCGGTTTACTGTAGGCCAGAACTTGTCTTTCTTCACGTAAGGTGCAGGGTAAACCGCAGTTTCACGGTCATAAGCACGATCCCAGTTAGCGTCAACAATATCAGCCAGTGTGTGTGGTGCGTTATGAAGTGGGCTTTGTTCTGCAGTCCACTCACCCGATTCAACTTTCGCAATCTCAGCACGAATGCTGGTCATTGCTTCGATGAAGCGATCTAATTCCGCTTTAGATTCTGATTCAGTTGGCTCAATCATCAGCGTACCCGCTACTGGGAAGCTCATTGTTGGCGCGTGGAAACCATAATCCATTAGACGTTTAGCCACATCAGACTCGGTGATACCCGTAATTTCTTTAAGTGGGCGTAAATCAATGATGCACTCGTGGGCAACACGATCATTACGGCCTTTATAAAGCACTGGGAACAGTGGGTCTAAGTTTTGAGCTAGGTAGTTAGCATTTAAGATAGCTGTCTGTGTAGACGCTTTCAGACCTGCTGTACCTAACATGTTGATGTACATCCACGTAATAGGTAAGATGCTTGCGCTACCGAACGGTGCAGCAGATACCGCACCGTTGTGACGGCTTTCTTTACCAGTGTCAGCAACCGCGTGACCAGCAACAAAGGGTGCAAGGTGTGCTTTAACGCCGATAGGACCCATACCTGGACCACCGCCACCGTGTGGGATAGCGAATGTTTTGTGTAAGTTAAGGTGAGAAACATCAGAACCCATAGAGCCCGGAGATGTTAATGCTACCTGTGCATTCATGTTCGCGCCGTCCATATAAACTTGGCCGCCATTGTCATGAATGATCTGACAGATTTCTTTAATCGTTTCTTCGTATACACCGTGTGTCGATGGGTACGTGATCATGATGCAAGAAAGGTTGTCTTTCAGCTCAATCGCTTTAGCACGTAAGTCTTCAACGTCAACGTTACCGTTTTCATCACACTTAGTTACTACAACTTTCAGACCCGCCATTTGCGCTGATGCAGGGTTAGTACCGTGCGCAGAGCTAGGGATCAGACAGATGTTACGGTGAGATTCGCCTTTCGACTCATGGTATTTGTGAATTGCTAGTAGACCAGCGTATTCACCTTGAGCACCCGAGTTAGGTTGCATACAAATTGAATCGTAACCTGTGATGCTAATTAACCAGTCTTCTAACAGGTCAATCATCACTTTATAACCAACAGCTTGATCTGCAGGACAGAACGGGTGCATGTTGCTAAATTCAGGCCAGGTTACTGGGATCATTTCGGCAACTGCATTCAGTTTCATGGTACAAGAACCTAATGAAATCATTGAATGGTTAAGGGCTAAATCTTTATTTTCCAGTGATTTAATATAACGCATCATTTCTGTTTCAGAATGGTGAGTATTAAATACTGGGTGAGTTAGGAATGCAGATTCACGCTCAAGTTCAGCGGGGATAGACGTGCTACCGGTTGCTGCTAGTTCAGCTTCTAGTGCATCAATCGAGATACCGTGGTCATCGCCCAGTAGTACGTCGAATAATGTTGCTAGATCTGCTTGCGTGATCGTTTCATCGATGCTGATACCCACTTGATGTTCAGCGTCAAGACGGAAGTTAATGCCCGCTGCTAATGCGCGCGTAACAACTTTCTCTTTGTTATCCAGCAACTCGTTGTCTAGTTTAACTGTGATGGTATCGAACCACGTATTGTTGACTAGGCTTAGACCGCCTTTAACAACACCCGCTGCTAATAAATCAGTGAAACGGTGTACACGCTTAGCAATATCTTTCAGGCCTTCTGGACCGTGATACGTTGCGTAGAAACCAGCCATGTTCGCTAGTAATACCTGTGCAGTACAAATGTTTGAGTTCGCTTTTTCGCGGCGGATGTGTTGCTCGCGCGTTTGCATTGCCATACGTAGTGCAGGTTTACCATGGGTGTCTTTAGAAACACCAATGATACGACCCGGCATAGAACGTTTATGTTTGTCACAAGTTGCGAAGAATGCCGCATGTGGACCGCCATAACCCATTGGTACACCAAAGCGTTGTGAACTACCAAATGCCATGTCAGCACCCAGTTCAGCCGGTGATTTAACGCGTGTTAGAGCCAGTAGATCAGAACCAACTGCAACCACACCTTTTTTCGCTTGGATTGCCGCAATGATGCCGCTAATGTCAGTCAGTTCGCCGTTCGTGCCAGGATACTGTAGTACCGCACCAAACAAGTCATGCTCAGGCGCTGTTTCTGCAGGGCCTTGAATAATAGTGAAACCGAAGTGCTCCGCACGTTCGATCATCACGTCAGCTACTTGTGGGTGTACGCTGTCGGCGATAAAGAAGTTATCACATTTTTTGTTTTTAGAAACACGCTTACACATTGCCATTGCTTCAGCTGCTGCTGTTGCTTCGTCAAGTAATGATGCGCTTGCTAAGTCCATGCCGGTTAGATCACACGTCATGGTTTGGAAGTTTAGTAATGCTTCTAAACGACCTTGAGCAATTTCTGGTTGGTAAGGCGTATATGCCGTGTACCAGCCTGGATTTTCGAATACGTTACGTAGGATAACATTCGGCACGTTGGTACCGTAATAGCCCATACCAATGTAGCTTTTATTTACTGTGTTCTTTGCTGCGATGGCTTTTAATTCTTGCAGTGCGGCAACTTCAGATAACTGATGGCCAGCAACAATATCTTCTGCCAATAGGATTGAGCTTGGTACTGTTTGTTGAATAAGGTCTTCTAAAGAGTCTGCGCCAACTTTCGTTAACATGGCTTTAGTTTCTGCTTCGCAAGGGCCGATGTGGCGACGGGCGAAATTATCAATCTGCTCTAACTGGGCAAGTGGGGTATGGGTTTTCATGCAATTCCCTGTATTTTTACTATTACAAATTAAAAAAAACCCCGAGGCTAGCTCAGGGTTTCAACAACAATTAGTCTTCGATTGACTCAGCATAACCAGCCGCGTCAAGTAGCGCTGCGAGTTCGCTTTCGTCAGACGCTTTAACGCGGAACAACCAGCCTTCGCCGAATGCATCCGAGTTTACTAACTCTGGCGAGTCTTCTAATTCTTCATTGATTGCGACAACTTCACCACTGATTGGTGCGTAGATGTCTGATGCCGCTTTAACAGATTCGCCTACTGCGCAATCTTCGCCAGCAGTGATTTCATCACCTACGTCTGGTAAATCAATGAATACCATGTCACCTAAAAGGCCTTGCGCATGGTCAGAAATACCGACAGTGTAAGTACCGTCACCTTCGTTACGAACCCATTCGTGTGAAGATGCATATTTTAATTCAGCTGGGATATTACTCATTGTTGAAACTTCCTTTTGTCTTTTACTTAAATGATTATGTTTTAATTTGGTAACGCTGTAGACACTGAACTGCGATTTCTACCAACAGAATGATTGCTGTTCCTTTTAATGGAACTTATGCAATCCCTTATAAATAGCACTGATACAATTTCTTATAAAAGAAAAAGCTGCAATTCAGCTGACGTAATACAATTTTCAGTTAAATCAAACGTAGCACTAAACTAGTTTTTTACCATTACGAACGAACGCGGGTTTAGTTACTGCGACAGTAACAAGCTTTTTACGCATTTCAACTTCAGCCGTTTCACCGATTGATGCTGGTACGCGTGCAAATGCAATACTAAAACCCAGTGTTGGTGAGAAGCTACCACTGGTGATAACGCCTTCACATGCTTCGCCTGCTGCGTTAGTGAATACGACTTTTTGACCAGTTCGTAATACACCTTTCGCTTCAAGTACTAAACCAACAAGCTTGTCAGTACCTTCTGCTTTTTGAGCAGTTAGCGCTGCGCGACCGATAAAGTCACGATCTTGTGGTTCCCAAGCAATTGTCCAGCCCATGTTAGCGGCTAGCGGCGATACAGTTTCATCCATATCTAAACCATAAAGGTTCATGCCGGCTTCTAGACGTAGTGTGTCACGTGCGCCTAGACCTGCTGGTTGTACACCTGCGTCCACAAGTTTCTGCCATAAATCGCAAGCTTGGTCTTGTGGAACAACGATTTCATAACCTGCTTCACCGGTATAACCCGTTGTAGCAATAAACAAACTACCCGATTGAACACCAAAGAATGGCTTCATGCCTTCAACCGCGGCGTTTTGCTCAGCGGTGAATACAGTAGCGGCTTTTTCTTTGGCTTTCGGGCCCTGTACTGCAATCATTGACAGTTCAGGTAATTCAGTCACTTCAACGGCGAATTCTGCAGCTTGTTTGTTTACCCATGCTAAATCTTTAACACGAGTCGCTGAGTTAACCACTAGGCGGTAGTATTCATCATTGAAGAAGTAAACGATAAGGTCATCAATAACCCCACCATCTTGTTGTAACATTCCGGTATATAGAGCTTTACCAGAAACAGTTAATTTTGCCACATCATTGGCAAGTAAATAACGTAAGAACGACTTAGCGTCAGCGCCTTTGATATCAACGATGGTCATGTGTGACACATCGAACATACCCGCATCTTCGCGGACAGCATTATGTTCAGCAATCTGGGAACCGTAATTGATTGGCATATCCCAACCATGAAAGTCCACCATTTTTGCCCCTGCTTCTACGTGCTTCGGGAACAGTACTGTTTGTTGAGCCATTCTATAATTCCTTTAATTGACAGTTATTAATCAAGACTTTGGGATCAAGTAAAATTGCTTTGTTGTTTTTCATGTAAAGCCTATTACATGATAATAATTCGATTATACCCCTAGACAGCATTCGTTAAAAATAATTTAAGGGATAGAAAATCTAATGGTTAAACGAACGACAATGCGAATGAGGCTAACACTATAATAGCTTAAAAAGTTATCTGAGAGGGATAATGACGTTGTTGATCACAAAAAAACTAGGTTGGGCAGTTGATTTTACCAAATATGAGCTATATTAACAATGATTAAGCTGGTAAAAAGTTTGAAATGACAGCCACAAACATTACTATAACTAATGTAAACAGGGTGTTTACATTAGTTATTCTCATTATTCGTGTGATTATACAGCTTGATTAATTACACTATATTAACAATTACCTGTGATCAGCTTAACGTTTATAGTCTGATTTAGCCAGTTCAGGTAACTCACCATCCAAGCCCATGGCACGTTTAATAAAGCTTTGCTTTAGCCCAGGTAATGTATTGGATAAGGTTAAGCCAATATCTCGGAAAATACGTTTCGCCGGATGACCTCCACTAAATAATCGCTTTAAGCCTTCCATGCTTGAGATCATCACTGCCGCTTCGGCTTTACGCCAGCGCTCAAATTTACGCAGATGGGCATGGGTGCCGATATCTTTGTTGGCGAGGTGATTTTCTAATACACACTGCGCCAAACTCGCCGCATCTAACAAACCAAGGTTTACGCCCTGCCCTGCTAATGGATGAATGGTATGCGCCGCATCGCCAATCAATGCCACGCGATCGCTAGCAAAGCTACGGGCATAACGCATTTTAAGTGGGAATGCCTGACGCTGGCCTTCAATTTTACACAGTCCTAAACGACCATCAAAAGCCACGGTCAGTTGTTTGTTGAACTCAGCGTCGTCCATTGCTAACAGTTCGGTGGCTCGATCTGGTGGTAATGACCACACAATTGAACACAGATCCGGTTGCCATAACGGTAAAAACGCGAGTGGGCCTTCTGGATTAAAGATCTGACGCGCGCAAGATTGATGCGGTTCAACAGTGCGGATATTCGCGACGATAGCATGGTGATTATAATCCCAGGTGGTCAGCGGAATATCCACTTGTGAACGCGTCCATGAATTAGCGCCATCGGCACCAACAATCAGTTTCGCATACACGGGTTCTTGATCTTCTAGGGTTAACCAAGCAGCATCATCGCTGCGGGTTAATTTACGAATACGGGTACCGGTTAATAAGGTAATGTTGCTGGCTTTTTCGATTTGTTCTAACAGCGCTAATTGGATCACTTTGTTTTCAACTAAATGACCTAAGGTGTCGGTCATTAGTCCGTCGCCGTCAAATTCGATATGCCCAAAGCCATTACGATCCCAAACTTGCATGGCGTTGTACGCTTGATAACGGCGGCTTTCGATACCAGTCCAGGCATCTAAATTTTGTAATATGTTTTGGCTGGCACGACTCAGTGCACTGACACGTAATTCAGGTAATTCACCTAATTCGCGATCAAATTCATTACCTTCGATAACCACGATCTTAAGGGTGGTTTCCTTTAATGCTGCAGCAAAAGCAAGACCAACCATGCCACCACCAACAACCGCAATATCATAAGATTGCATATAACATCCTAATTCTAATTCTCATTTCTTGAAATAGTTAACATAGTTAAAATAACGCTAAAAGCGCTTAAAATAACTTGAACGCGCCAAGTGCTTGACGTGCTAATGCGCGTTTATATTCTGGTTTATAACCCATGGTATGTAGGGCTAAATTACGACCTGCCACCAGCGGTGCATAATTATTAGCAAACAAAGTTGCTAACGAGGTCGTCATCCAAATCGTGGTTTGGTGATCGCCTTTACGCTTGTGCCAGTAGCCTTTGGTGACGGCTTGATTGCCGACATCTTGGTCGTTTAAAAAGGCTTGTTCAATTTGATAATGTAATACCGCCACGTCACGTAAGCCAAGGTTATAACCTTGACCCGCAATCGGGTGTAATGCATGCGCCGCATTACCAACCACCACACTACGATGTTGGGTTGGCTCAAGCGCTTCGGTTAACAACAGCGGATACGAAAAACGTTGACCGGTTTTGGTGAACTTACCTAAACGATAGCCAAAACGCTGCTGTAAACGCGATAAAAACGCCTCATCACTCAATGCCATGATCGCATCCACTTCATCAGAGCGCACTGACCATACTAACGAACTGCGTTGATCTGTCATTGGTAACAGCGCCAACGGACCGGTGTCAGTAAAACGCTCGTAAGCTTTGCCTTCGTGCAGTTTACTGGTAGTGACATTGGCAATGATCGCTGTTTGTTCAAAATCAGTCACTTCAATTGGTACATTGGTTAACTGGCGTACCATTGAATTGTTACCATCGGCACCGACCAATAATTTGCAGCGTATTTGCTGGCCATCATCGAGGGTTAGGTCGGTATAATTAACTTGACGATCGAGGCTGACTAACTGATTTGGGCAATACCAGTTGATATTGTTAATCTCAGCGAGACCTTGTTGGAATATATGCCCAGCGGTTTGCAGTTCGATCACTTGGCCTAATGCGGGCAAGTTGTATTCGCTGTGATCAAGACGGGTCATACCCCAGTGGCCACGATCAGAAACATGAATGTGTTTGATCGCTGTTGCTGTCGGTGCGATCTTATGCCACAGCTTAAACTGAGTTAAGATCTTCTGTGAACCATAAGATAATGCAATCACACGCGCGTCAAACCCAGGGTGGTTACTGGTCGTTGGCGGATTGGCGTCAATTAACGCTATCGATAATTGACGGCCATCTTGGTGTTGTATTTGGCTTACCGCGTGTGCAAGTGTCGCACCGACCATGCCGGCACCCACAATTGCAATATCATATTCAACCACTGACATTTCGATCCTAACAAGTTATTGGAATTAAAAAACGATGACACTATAACAAAATCGCACAACTACAAACAATACAGACCGCGTCTTAAACTATATAAGGCTAACCTTCAAATCGCGTTTCGATTGGTAGGTAAGCTAAAAAGCCTTGTTGTAAGTGATCAAACTGCGCTTTACCCACCAAAATCTCGGTCGAGTTTAACCCTTGTGTCATCTCGGGTTCTGCGGTAATCGCTTCGTCGACACCGGCTTTTGCCGCTAATAATGTCCACGCATACGCCTGTAATTTATCGGTTTTTACACCTTCACCACGGTAATACATTACCGCAATGTTCTGCCATGCTTGGGTATAACCTTGCTGCGCGGCTTTGTTATACCAGCTAAATGCAACGGTTTGATCTTGGAAACAACCGGAGCCCTGATCCAACATACTCGCCAGATTATACTGCGCTTGTACTAGACCCTGTTCTGCCGCTTGTTCAAAATAGCTAAACGCCAATACCGCATTTGGTTTACCTAATTGACCCTGCAATTGTAATAACGCCAGATTAAATAACGACTCTGGGTGGCCACAATCGGCGGCACGTTGATAACAACTCACCGCTTGGCTTAAATAGTTTTGCTGACCATCACCTTGTTCATACTGTAGGGCCAATAAATACAGGGCCATAACCACGCCTTCATCGGCTTGTGCACGACAAAATTCGAAGGCTTGCTGTGGATTAGTATAAGCATGGTAAGTTTGACTAAACTGAGTATTACGCACTGCATGCTGTTCGCGGGTAAACGCCGTTTCTGGCCAAACGACAGCTGCAGAGGCACTTTTTCTCTTACTCAATTTCGCCGTTAATTTGTTTATTAAAGACATAAAACACTCCTTGTCCTATCCACTTAAACCTACCTATGACTTCATCGCTGCGATTGCGTCGATAAGTCTCCATTTAGGTAAACGTTAATACACGCAATATAATCTTAGCCAGCCAGTATTAATATCATAACGAGCCAAGGTTATATTACGCTTGCGATAAATCATTTTTTATCAAACTAATTGAATTAGTCTTTTATAACTTTTTCTTTTATAACTTTTTCTTTTATAAACGAGTCTTTTATAAATTAGTGCAGTACTGGTATTTTTTTAATTTCACCACTGTCACTTAATTCATTGAAGCAATACGTGGCGCCCATACGCACATATTCAACGATCTCGTAAAAAGCTTCTTCCGCTTCGTTACTGTCATCTTCGGTATCAAGGTCCAGTTGCGCAATACTGGCGAAGTCAGCAATCAATTCTTTCACCTCATCACTGGCATTGGTTGATGTCGAATGCACCATGCCAAAACCACCAAGGAAACCTTGCAGCCATTCCGCTAATGCTTCCATACGCGATTCTAACGATTCATCCATATCTGGGATCAACAATTCAAAACCTAACGTCATGTCTTCCAGTGCAGCTTCGCTACCGTTATATATGTCAGCGAATACTGATTCCAATGACTCTGGAATACCTAAACCTTCGTTAAGAAGCTGATCAAACGGTTCTAACCAGGCTTTATTGTCTAGCTTAACGCCACCACATAATAAACCACAGATAACACCGTGCACATCGGCAGGGTGTACTAATAAATCACTGTGTTGTAGCTGCGTATTCACGTCAGCAAAAAGAGGAAGTTTAACTTTATCCATGCGGGGACCTTACCAATAGATTAATGTATTTAGAATAATTGCTATCATATTAGCATTTCGCCCAGATCAAGACCATAGCCAAGCAAATGCGAGTCCGATTTGCCCAGTCCTTAATCACTTTCGTCACGCGTGCCGACCTTACTTTGGCCCATCTATATCTTGATCATAACCGTAAACTTCTTGATCATAGCATTGCTGTTTGAGCCAACGTCCTAACTTAACAATATCGGTTTGCTTGGCGCGGGATTTTTTATACACAAAATAAAAGTTGTCTCCAGTTAAGATCTCGTGCATCGGGATCCGCACCAGATTATGCTGCCGGTCTTGATCATTCATTAAGTAGTGATTTAACAAAGTGATACCTTGGTCATAACGTGCCGCTTCCGCCGCCATTAACATATGACTAAAATAGTGAACGGTGGCGGTTTTCGGTAGGGTAAATCCCCCTAATTCACACCAACGCTGCCAATCCTCTCCGAGTGCACTATCGGGATAAACCGACTGTACCGATAATAAGGGATGCTGCCATAACGCATCTGGTAGCGGTTGATCTTGGATCTGTTGCCAGAGTTTTTTACCGCACACCGGATATAAACGCTCGGCATATAAAAACTGACTGACAAAATTACGTTTCGGTGGATTCACGGTAATAAAACAATCCGCCACTTGATCACTGCAGTCAGGTTCATCCGCCACCATATTTAATGATAAATCAATTTCGGGGTATTGCTGACGTAAGTTATCCAATCGCGGGATCAACCACTTTACCGCCAACGAGCTGTATAAGGCTAAGCGGATCTTACCGGACTTACCTTCTCGGATCTGCTGACTGGCAGTAGAGATATTCGCCAATGATTGACTGACTTCTTCGTAATAACGCTCGCCCATGTCGGTCATTGACAAGGTACGTCCTTTACGGTTGAACATCGATTCCCCCAGATACTCTTCTAACTGACGTACCTGATGACTGACCGCACTTTGGGTGATATTTAGCTGGTCAGCCGCTTTGGAAAAACTGTTAAAACGGGCGACTGCTTCAAAACATTGCAACGCACGTAACGGCGGGAGTTTCATTATTAGCTCAGCTCATACTAAAAATATATTTATCATTATACTTCATCACAGCATTTGGAATATGCTAGCCACATCACACTTTTATCTTTCAACTAACCAGCCTTATTTACTGTTTATGTTGCTACTTATGCTTTTTATTACTTTATATTTTTATAGTTGGAATTCACTATGCCTAAAATGTCTGTCGGTTTAGCAATGATTTTGCTTATTATTGGTAACATTGTTGCCGTTTTTTCTGATGCCTTAATTAAGACATTATCGGAAGATATCGCGGTATATCAATTTGTGTTTTTCCGACAACTGACTGCGGTACTGCTGCTTATCCCATTTTGTTTAACCAGCAGTAGAAAGAGTTTGGTTGATGGCTTGAAGTGGCATGCGGTACGTGGCCATATTTGGCTATTAGGTGTCATTTTTATGGTTTATGCCATTAACGCCATGCCATTAGCAACCGCCAATGCCATCTTTTATGCCGCGCCATTAATTATGTTGCCCATGGCGATGTTGTGGTTTCAAGAAAAATTAACCGTGCACTCGGTTGCTGCCGGAATTTTTGGTTTTGTTGGCGTACTAATCGTCATCCGCCCAACCCAACTTGACTGGGCTGCGATTGCGGCACTGATTGTTGCGTTCACCTTAGCAGCCAATAATTTATTGATCCGTAAACTGCCAAAACACCAAACGGTATTTCAAACCTTACTGTTAACCAATTTAGTCGGTATGCCGGCGTCTCTCGGGTTAGTGGTATGGGAAGGTAAACCGTGGGATTTCGCCCCACTATTAACAGCGGCTGGGTCGACACTGTTTATCCTTATCTATGCCGGTTTTTGTGTGTTGGCTTATCGTTCTGGCGAAGCAAGTAAAATTGCCAGTGCTGAATACAGTGGTCTAATTGGCGCTGTGGTTGTCGGTCTTATCTGGTTTGATGAAATTCCAGATATCGGCATGGCAATTGGCACCGCCTTTATTATTCTGCCGTTATTATGGTTAGCAAAAGTGGAAGCGAAAAACAAACGTTTGGCAAAACAAGCGAACGCAGAACCAACCAATGCGCAGCAAGCCGTCGATAACAGCTTGGCAAAACCCATTTTAGCGACCAACACGTCGGGCGTATAAACATCAGTCACTGACGCGTAAGACTGTCAATGGCCGCTATGCATACGTAATAGCGGTCAAATCACCCGGTAAATTAGAGTAAAATAGTTAACTGTCACGTCTATTTATTCCCGTAAATCCCCGTATTTTATACCGATTAACCCATACCAACCGCTAAAATCAATACTAAGCTGTTGGATTTATGGGCAAGTTGATTAATCTCGATCCGCAACTCCAAATTTCAATTAGATAAGCCCTTGCAATGCTCACAATTGCGAGATATAGTCAGGTCAGACATATCAGCCAAGGTGCTTGATATAGCCCTTGTAGCCAGATAACTTAGAGTATAAACATGAGTACAACTGCGGTTGATATTTCAATATTGGGTCGCCACTTTAAAGTCGGCAGTCCAAGTGAAGATGTTGATGAACTTCATCAAACAGCGGCTGTACTTAACAATAAGTTAGAAGAAATACGAGCGAAGACTAATATCAAGAATTTAGAGCAATTAGCTGTAATGGCGGCGTTAAATTTTTGCCATGAACTTCGCCAAGAACGTCATAAAACAACAGAATATACAAATACCGTAGATGATCGTATTCAATTGTTACAAGACACCATTGAACGCGCTTTAATCAATAATAAAACTGATAAAGAACCGTCTACAGTATAACCAAATAACCCTGGGGTGATTGGTATGCGGGTTATGTCCCTGAGCCGATAATCACACTTTATAGGCATTCATTCCTGCTGCTATTGTGCAAGCTCAGCTCGTACTGAGAAGCCTGACGCAACAGCTTGAATTGCCGACCTGAACCTTCTGGTTCAGGACTAAACCTTGTAGCCGCACCCTGGGGCCCACTTCTTGTGTTAACATCAATCCATTACCGAATTTAACGAGTATGGGATCTTGTTTATGTCTGATTTACCCCCACTAATAGCAAATACCCGAACCGCAATAAGACACCAAATACGTCAACGTCGCCAGCAGCTTTCAATCCAGCAGCAGCAACAAGCAGGCCGTGATTTGGTTCACCAGTTTAGTCAGCATCCGCATATTCAATCCGCCCAGCATATTGCTATTTATTTACATAACGATGGCGAACTCGATACCCAAGCGGTTATTGACTGGTGTTGGCAGCAAGGCAAACAAGTCTACATTCCTATTTTACACCCCTTTAGTCACAAGCAACTGTTGTTTACCCGGCTTACCGCGACAACGCCATTAATCAAAAACAAATACGGCATTAGTGAACCACAACTGAATGTCACTCAAGTGATCCCGTATCTGGCGTTAGATCTGGTGTGTAGTCCGTTAGTCGCATTTGATTTATTCGGTAATCGTTTAGGCATGGGCGGCGGTTATTATGATCGTACTTTTTCGCAGCATCAGTTTGTACGTCACGATCAACAGCCTCCTTACGTGCTGGGTTTAGCCCACGACTGCCAACAGCATGATAATTTACCCATTGCGCCGTGGGATATGCCGATTAAAGAAATAATTACGCCATCCAGAACATTAGCGTTTTGTTAGCCATACCCCATTGGCATATTAGGGGAATTTAAGTATATAATCAGATCGATAATTTACAATACAAGTCGATCACCGTATCAAGCCAATCAATAATAATGGATATAACATGACTCAAGATGAATTAAAAAAAGCAGCAGGCTGGGCAGCATTAGAATATGTTAAAAAAGATAGCATCGTCGGTGTCGGTACCGGCTCAACCGTTAATCATTTTATTGATGCATTAGGTACTATTCGCGAAGACATTAAAGGTGCCGTTTCAAGTTCTATCGAATCAACTAAGCGCTTAGAAGCAATGGGAATTGAAGTATTTGATTTAAACAGTGTCCCGCACCTTGATATCTATGTTGATGGGGCTGACGAAATTGATAGCAACAACAACATGATCAAAGGTGGTGGCGCAGCGCTAACACGTGAAAAGATCGTTGCTGCAGTAGCAGACCAATTCGTGTGTATTATTGATGATACTAAGAATGTTGCCGTATTAGGTGATTTCCCATTACCCGTTGAAGTGATCCCAATGGCCCGCTCTTACGTGGGTCGTGAGTTAGTTCAACTCGGTGGTGATCCGGTTTACCGTGAAGGTGTCGTGACTGATAACGGTAATATTATTCTGGATGTATACAACATGCAGATCACCGATCCGAAAGCACTAGAAATTGCAATTAATGGCTTGGTGGGCGTAGTAACAAATGGTCTATTCGCTGCTCGCGGCGCGGACATTGTGCTAACTGGCACACAAAATGGCGTGAAAACAACTAAGTAATAATATAAAACTGGTGTTACCTAACGACACCAGTCCCCTTCCTTTCTGAATATAAACAAAACATATTATATAAGTATAACAATTAGTTATATTCAACTTTATTTGATAAATAAACATTTTTATAATCCAAATTCTGCAATTATCAAACAAATCAGGTAGCTGTAAATCACAAATTAACTATTTTCTTTGATTTTCGTCACAAATATTCACTAATGAAATAAAACCTGCTACTTTATCATTTAGTGCGATTTGCAAAATATGTGATAAAGGAATTTACATGACCAACCTCTCTCTTCAGAAAGATAAGATCAAGATATTACTTCTTGAAGGACTACATCAAAGTGCAGTCGATACGTTCACTAATGCCGGTTACACCAATATCGAATCGATTAAGACAGCATTAAGTGAAGAAGAACTGTGTGAAAAAATTAAAGATGTGCATTTTGTCGGTATCCGTTCCCGCACTCATTTAAATGCAAACGTCATTGCAGCAGCAAAAAAATTGGTTGGTATTGGCTGTTTTTGTATTGGTACAAATCAGGTTGATCTTGCTGCAGCTCAGAAAGCGGCGATCCCTGTGTTTAATGCACCATTCTCGAACACCCGCAGTGTGGCTGAATTAGTACTCGGCGAAATCCTATTATTATTACGCGGTATTCCAGAGAAAAATGCGAAAGCACACCGTGGCGAATGGCAAAAATCTGCAACGGGCTCTTACGAAGCACGTGGCAAACAATTGGGTATTATTGGTTATGGTCATATCGGTATTCAATTAAGTATTTTGGCTGAAAACTTAGGTCTGCGCGTGAAGTATTATGACGTTGAAACCAAGCTTTCACTGGGTAATGCCGAGCAGCTCACAAGCATGGAAGATTTATTAGCTACGTCTGACATTATCTCGCTACACGTACCAGAAACCCCACAAACCAAACTGATGATGGGTGAAGTTGAATTCGCACAAATGAAAGATGGCGCGATCTTCATTAATGCTTCACGCGGCACAGTGGTTGATATTGATGCGCTTGTCTCAGCACTGGCAAGCAAGAAAATATCGGGTGCAGCAATTGATGTATTCCCTACCGAACCAGCATCAAATAATGACGAGTTCATCTCGCCGTTACGCCAGTTTGATAATGTGATCCTAACACCACACGTGGGTGGTAGTACCCAGGAAGCACAAGAAAATATCGGTTATGAAGTGGCTGGTAAACTGACTAAATATTCGGATAATGGTTCAACCCTGTCTGCTGTTAACTTCCCTGAAGTATCACTACCAGGCCATGCAGGTTCAAGCCGTCTGATGCATATTCACCAGAACCAACCAGGTATCTTAAACCAGATCACCCAAGCGTTTGCTGAAGAAGGGGTGAATATTTCGGGTCAATACCTACAAACTGCAGGCGATATTGGTTATGTGGTTATTGATGTTGAAAGTGAACATGCTGAACGTGGTTTAGCAAAACTTAAATCGATTAGCGGTACTATCCGTTCGCGTTTATTACGCTAGATAGAAGCCCTCCCCTTAGCTTTTTATAGCTAATATGGGAAGGAATAAAAAAGCCTGTCAGTTTGCGCTGACAGGCTTTTTTGCTAGAGTCCCGCCCTAGAATGAGCTTAGACATTTAGGACTATATTATAAATAATCAAGGCGTAAGTAAGTTGATGATTGTATTCAGTTCATCTGTTTGTTGTTCTTGATATAAAACATGTGCGTACTGCAATGGAGTCTTATTTCCTAACGAATTGCTCGTTAGAGCCATGTTAGCCCCTGATTCAATTAAAAATTGAGTTCGCTTCACATCCTGCTCAATAATAGCTGCATGCAAAGGTGTTAAGTCCATTTTTTCATCCGCATAATAGAAATTAATACCATTAACATCTAAACCTTTATTTATTAGTACAGTTGCCAGTTCATATTTAAAAATTTCATTATCCAAGTTCAAAATAGGATCTAACCCACCAACTGATAATTCTTCAATATCATCTTGATTTAAACGGTAGTCCTTAAGGTAATATTCACAAACACGACTTGGTATATAAATACCACCTTCACCACTACTGCATTGAATTAATGTAAAAGCTGACATCCCCACCATTGCATATAAAGCAAGACCAAATACACTAGCTCCGAGTGTAAAGATAAACGTTAAAATAACTTTAGACACTTTATTCATCACAGTATTACCCCCATACTTTTACGTAATTACCAGATGGGGCATTATGTATAGCTGCAACTCTCAGCGGACTATCATCTTCAACTTGTACTAACATAATATGTAAAAATCGCTTTGATTTTAGAGCGATACTATCAAGTATATGCTGATATACTTTTATATTTTGTAAGTCTGATGCTTGGACATGTTTAAACCAATGAGATGCGGCATCCTTTCCAAATTTTTTAAGTAAACTGACAATTCCACTTGTAGGATTAGCAGAAGCTTTGAATAAAGCGTGAACAAAACCCATCGCATATGATGCATCAATGGCTTCAATTAATAGCCCTTGAGCAAAATTTCTGACTCGAACAGTTATCTCAAGGCTATCGATAGCCTCATACTCAGACGGTTTAAATATGAATTTTAAAATACGAACTGTTTCATCTTTACTAAATAATAATTCATGGGATTTAAACGTTCTAATTTCCTTGTACATCATACTTATCCTTAAGTTATTCAGTTATAGGTAAGGCTCCCATGATATCATTTTGTAAAATGATACAAGTATGAATTAACAATTAAAAGGATGACTGCAATCCGCCTAAAGTGACTTCCAATAATTCATTGCTACATTCAAATTATCCATTTATCACTCCTTTTTCCAAGCGACACCACCTTTAGCATCTTCCGAATCTGATGATAAACCTTCACCTCGAGGAGCGACATGCAGTTCGAATTTAGAAACCGTGTCTTGTCTAATTCCGACTTGTTTGGCAACATCCGTTTGAGATAGGGCTTATTTTTGTGGATATAACTCACGCAGTAAACCCGTGATCCATTGATGGATCTGAGTTTGATTCGAGCGTTGATGCCATGCCGCTACAACCTCAAAATTGGGTAATGGCTCAGGTAATACGACTTCCACTAATTTGTCATTGGGTAACATACGGGATGGTAAAAATGCCAATACCCCCATCGCCTCAATGCAATCTGGCGCGGCTGAAAAACTCGGCAGTGACATAATAATATTACGCTGAAAACCCTTTGCCGCGAACCATTCGTCTGCCGATCCCTTTAGCGTCGCTCGCGAAGGTGAAATCACCAATTGTGGCGCTGCGGCAATCTCTTTTAAACTCAGTCCCTGATATTCACTGGCAACCGCCTTCGCTGCCACACACACATGACGCTCTTCATACAGCAGCATCGACGGACAGGTTATCGGAATAAACGCGGGAAAGGTTAACGCTAAATCAATCTCACCGGTGGCCATTAATTGAATTAAATTATCCGATTCAAAGCGACGAATGATGATTTTTAAATGCGGGGCATGTTGTCTGATCTGCACTAATAAAGAAGGTAAAATAACGCGCATCGCATAATCCGAAGCACTGATTTTATATACCCCATTTAATCGTTGCGGATCGAACTCTGCTAATTCAGTTAATTCACCAATGGCCATTAATATCTGTTGGATTTTGGGGGCTAATTCTTGCGCTTTTGGGGTGGGTACCACGCCATGACTGCCACGAATAAATAGCCGATCTTGGAATATATCCCGCAGTTTTTTCAATTGCTCACTCACCGCTTGCTGAGTGATACCGAGCTTCACAGCCGCTTTCGTTAAGCTATGTAACTGTAATAATGCAGCAAGTACCCTTAATTGTTTTATTTCCAGCTTACTGATATCAGCCATATTTGTTTCTCATACACACTTCACTTGATTTTCATTGTACCTAAGCGGCGATATAGTTCAACTCATAAGCCACTCACGAGATAAAGACCATGATGAAAAATGACGTATTATTCACGCCAACCAAATTAGGCGCTCACGTGTTAAAAAACCGCATTGTAATGCCACCATTAACACGTTCACGCAGTACACAACCGAACAATATTCCGAATGAATTAATGGCTAAGTATTACACTCAGCGCGCGTCAGCTGGGTTTATGGTAACCGAAGGCACTCAGATTGAACCGCGTGGTCAGGGTTACGCTTGGACACCGGGAATTTACTCTGATGAGCAAGTAGAAGGTTGGAAAAAAGTAACCAAATCTGTACATGATGCAGGCGGCATTATCTTTGCTCAACTGTGGCATGTCGGCCGTGTTTCCCATACCAGTTTACAACCCGGTGGCGCAGCGCCCGTCGCACCATCAGCTATTCTAGCGGATAACGTGAAAGTGTTCATTGAAACAGCGCCAGGTGAAGGTGCATTGGCAGACCCAAGCATGCCACGTGAGCTATCAACCGCGGAAGTAAAAGAACTTGTTACGCTGTATGCACAAGCCGCGAAGAATGCCATGAAAGCTGGTTTTGATGGGGTTGAATTACATTGTGCGAACGGTTACTTAGTGAATCAATTCATCTCGGAGCACAGTAATAAACGGTCCGATGAATACGGTGGTAGTTTAGAAAATCGTTTACGCTTCTTAAAAGAAATCACGCAGGCAGTAGCCGATGAAGTAGGAAAAGAAAATGTCGGTGTTCGATTTGCGCCACTGTTTTCCAGCACTGACGATGTACGCGTTTATCTTGGCTTAGTTGAAGATAATCCACATGAAACGTATATCGAAGCAATTAAAACAATCGAAAATATCGGTATTGGTTACCTGTCATTAGCAGAAGCGGATTGGGATAATGCCCCTGATTTACCTGACGCTTTCTATCAAGATGTACGTAACACATTTACTGGCATCATCATGTATGCAGGTAAGTACTCGGTAGAAAAAGCCAAGCATATCCTTAACCTCGGTTACGGTGATATTTTTGGGTTTGGCCGTCCATTTATTGCCAACCCAGATTTGCCCGCTCGCATTAAACATGATTGGACATTCAATGAGGTGGACCCGACAACGATGTACGGTGGTACAGAAGTAGGCTACGCGGATTACGCTGAATATATAGTTTAATCATAAATAAAAAAAACCTGCTAAATTAGCAGGTTTTTCATTTATTAATCTTTAGCAACGCGATCTATCGCAAGGATAAATCGTCGAACTTATAAATTAAAGTACGTCTACACAGTTTAGGTCTTTGTGAGCTTGTTCTAAACGAGCTACTAAACTTGTTTGACCGGCGCGTAACCATACACGTGGATCATAATGTTTCTTGTTTGGAGCATCAGCGCCAGTTGGGTTACCAATTTGACCTTGAAGGAATTCTTTTTTACCTTCGTAGTAGTTCTTGATACCTTCCCAAGTTGCCCACTGTGTATCAGTATCGATGTTCATTTTGATAACACCGTAACCGATTGATTCTTGGATTTCAGCTTCGCTTGAACCTGAACCACCGTGGAATACGAAGTTTAGCGAGTTAGCTGGTAGGCCAAATTTCTCTGAAACGTATGCTTGTGAATCACGTAGGATAGTTGGCGTAAGCACAACGTTACCTGGCTTGTATACACCGTGTACGTTACCGAAAGAGGCAGCGATAGTGAAACGAGGGCTGATTGCCGTTAGTTTTTCGTAAGCATATGCAACGTCTTCTGGAGAAGTGTAAAGCTCAGATGCGTCCATATCAGAGTTATCTACGCCATCTTCTTCACCACCAGTACAACCTAGTTCGATTTCGATAGTCATGTCCATTTTAGACATGCGCGCTAGGTATTCACCACAAGTCGCGATGTTTTCTTCTAGTGATTCTTCAGAAAGATCTAACATGTGTGAGCTGAATAGTGGCTTACCAGTTTGTGCGAAGAATTCTTCACCAGCGTCTAGTAGTCCGTCGATCCAAGGTAGTAGTTTCTTAGCCGCGTGATCTGTATGGATGATAACTGGAACACCATAAGATTCAGCCATAACGTGTACGTATTTAGCACCGGCGATAGCGCCCATGATAGAACCGCCGTGACCTTCAAGACCAATACCTTTACCAGCGAAGAATGCAGCGCCACCGTGTGAGAACTGGATGATCACTGGTGAGTTACATTTTGCAGCAGCTTCTAATGTACCGTTGATTGAATCAGTGCTTACCATGTTCACAGCAGGTAATGCGAAGTTGTTTGCTTTTGCGATTGCAAAAACTTTTTGCACGTCATCGCCTGTTACAACACCTGGTTTTACAACATCAAAGATCTTAGACATAATATTAGCCTTATTGTTTACATATTTAAGTACTGAATCATTCAGCACGAATTTTTAAAATATTTTTTGCCGCTACCGTTAATCTATAGTGATAGCCGTAGCAGCAAAACAACGATTCATTATTATTTATTTTTATTAACAGTTAAAAGTTAACTATTAATTACGCGTTTTTCGCACGTTCTTCTAACATAGCAACTGCTGGTAGTACTTTACCTTCGACAAACTCAAGGAACGCACCGCCACCAGTAGAGATATAAGAAATACCATCAGCCAGACCGAATTGATCGATAGCTGCTAATGTGTCACCGCCACCAGCGATAG
This sequence comes from Moritella sp. PE36, assembly GCF_000170855.1. Taxonomy (GTDB): domain Bacteria; phylum Pseudomonadota; class Gammaproteobacteria; order Enterobacterales; family Moritellaceae; genus Moritella. The sequence continues at coordinate 51,830 of NZ_ABCQ01000006.1, forward strand.
AGAATGCGTCGCTTTCTGCAATAGCACGACCAATGATTTCAGTACCTTTAGCGAAGTTAGCAAATTCAAATACGCCAACAGGGCCATTCCAGATAATTGTTTTCGCTGCTTTGATCATCTCTGCAAGTTGATTTGCAGAATCTGGACCTAAATCGAAGATCATTTCGTCATCATTTACTTCTGATGCGGGTTTCAATGTCGCTTCAGCCGTTTCAGAGAACTCAGTCGCCACTAATACATCGGTTGCTACCGGGATATCACATTTCGCCATTAATGCTTTAGCGGTATCAATTAGATCATGCTCGCACAGTGATTTACCGACGTTATGACCTTGTGCTGCGATGAATGTATTGGCAATACCACCACCAACGACTAGCTGATCAGCAATTGTTGATAATGAATCAAGCACTGTTAATTTAGTTGATACTTTAGAACCACCTACAATAGCGAGGAATGGACGAGCTGGTTTGTCCATTGCTTTACCTAGCGCTTCAAGTTCTGCAGAAAGTAGCGGACCAGAACAGGCGATTGGCGCAAACATACCAACACCGTATGTTGATGCTTGTGCACGGTGAGCGGTACCAAATGCGTCCATTACGAATACGTCACATAGATTTGCGTATGCTTTTGATAATGCGTCTTCGTTTTTCTTTTCGCCTTTGTTAAAGCGAACATTTTCTAGTACCACTAACTCACCGACGTTCAGCTCGATGCCGTCTAAGTAATCACGTGCTAGAACAACGTTATTTTCTAACGCTTCTTTAAGGTAGTTTACCACTGGCTCTAATGAGAACTCTTGAGCGAATTCACCTTCAGTTGGACGGCCAAGATGTGATGTAACCATCACTTTTGCGCCTGCAGCCAATGCTAATTTGATTGTTGGTAGTGATGCACGGATACGTGCGTCTGATGTTACTTTGCCATCTTTAACCGGTACGTTTAAGTCAGCACGAATTAATACACGTTGACCTGCAAGATCAAGATCTGTCATTTTAATAATATTCATTGTTTAATCCTTAAATCTATCAATTTTATAAAATTATTTTTAATTCAATTCAATTCGATTTATTTCACGTCATTTTCGCTAATGTAGCGACGTAATACGTGGTATCAAGTAAACGATTGGCAAAGCCCCATTCGTTATCACACCAGACTAATAATTTGACTAAATGACCATCGCTGACTCGAGTTTGAGTACCATCAATAATGCTAGAGCGTGGATCATGATTAAAGTCTATTGATACCAGTGGAGCCTCGGTATAACCCAAGATACCGCGTAATTCAGTTTCAGCCGCCGCGTGTAAGCAATCATTAATATCTTGGATGGTGACGCTTTTATCGACTGTGATGCTCAGATCCATCGCCGTCACGTTAAGCGTTGGCACTCGTACCGCAATGGCTTCAAATTTATTGGCAAATTTAGGTAAAATACGTTCTATACCTGCGGCTAATTTAGTATCAACCGGAATAATAGAATGACTCGCAGCACGGGTACGGCGCAAATCAGTATGATAAGAGTCAATGACGGGTTGATCATTCATTGCCGAATGGATCGTGGTGATCGTGCCACATTTGATATCAAAGGCGGCATCCAAGATACTGATCACTGGTATCATGCAATTAGTTGTACAAGATGCACCAGAAATATAAGTTTCATCACCGGTTAATTCGGTATGGTTAATACCATATACCACGGTCGCATCAACATCGGCGCTGGCCGGATGGGAAAAGATGACTTTTTTAGCGCCCGCAGCAATATGTGCTTCGGCATCCGCTCTCGTACCATAGATACCAGTACAATCGAGTACGATATCAATATCATGTTCCCGCCAAGGTAAATCAGCAAGTTCGGGATGACGGACTAAATGAATACAATCATTTTTGATTTGTAATATGTTATCGCCCAGCTGTACTGGGAAGGGAAAACGGCCATGAGTCGAGTCATACTGAGTTAAATGCGCGATCGCTTCAGGCTCTGCTAGCTCGTTAATAACAACGATCTTAATTTCATCCTGACGGTTACTTTCATACAACGCTCGAACAACACTGCGTCCAATTCGTCCATAACCATTAATAGCAACTCTAACTGACATAATAGGGGGTGAATACCTAGTAACAAGAAACGAACTTCATTGTAGATTAAAATTAGGCATAAGCGAATATGTTGGGATAGGAAATGTATATAATTTTCAGGAAAGCATGATCCCGGCCACAAATTTTCGTAATAAAACAACATTTCGGTACTTTCAAGCGAAATGCTGTCCTATTACGTAATTAAGTACGTAATTAAGCGATCTCTCGATTACGAATTAACCCTTCTTGCATTGTTGTTGCGACCATTTTGCCATCACGGGTAAAGAATCGACCACGTACCAGTCCGCGACCACCAGACGCACTCGAGCTATCTACCGCATATAATAACCAGTCATCCATACGGAAATCGCGGTGAAACCACATTGAATGGTCGATGGTCACCACTTGCATGTTGGGACTCATAAAGCCTTTACCATGTGGTTGTAATGCGGTTGGTAAGAAACAAAAATCTGACGCATATGCTAATAAGTACTTATGAATACGGGCATCGTCTGGCATTTGGCCATTGGCTTTAAACCAAATATAACGCTCAGGCGCAGACTTCTCTTCATTAAGTGGATCAAGATAATGCACAGGGCGCATTTCAATCGGTCTTTCACAAACAAATTTGGCACAAATGTCATCGGGTAATTCATCACGCAGTGATAATACATGGTCTTGCTCTGACATCAGCTCTTCCGGTGGCGGCACATCTGGCATTTCATCTTGGTGGTCGTAACCTTCACGTTCAACCTGATAAGACGCCGTCATGTAGAAAATAGCTTTGCCATTTTGGATTGCGCGAATACGACGGGTGGTAATTGAACCGCCATCGCGAATATTTTCGACTTCATAAACAATCGGCTTTTTAACATCACCAGCACGCAGGAAGTAAGAATGGAAAGAATGCACCTTACGATCGGCTGAAACGGTTTCTTTCGCTGCCGATAATGCTTGTCCCATTACTTGACCGCCAAATACTGCGCCAAACCCTAAATCTTGACTTTGGCCACGATAAATTCCTTCTTCAATGGTTTCTAACGTTAACTGTCCAAGCAGATCTTTTAATACCTTACCCATAAGTGCCTTATTTTGAATCGAGATTATTATTTTAGTTCGAGTGAGCAACGCTACCCCTGTTATGGGAGATATTCAAGCGCTATTTACTGATATTGCAGTGCTGAAATAACATAACCTTTAGTAATCTTAGCGTTTAAGTCCTAAAATTAAGCTTAATAACTTAACCTCATCGCTAACTCGACCCTAAAATAAGGACAAAAAAATACCTTGTTCTCATGCCACCAATGAGGACATAAAAACAAGGCATATTCACAAATGTGAGAACGCGTAATTAAGACTAGACTACGCCATCAAGAATGCACGTAATGCGGCAAAATCATTGGCCATATCAATCGATAAATTTGGCTTGTCGGCACAATCAGCCAATTCTTGTGGCAAACCAATATCGCGACCTAGGATCTCTTCAACTGATTCTTTGAACTTCGCAGGGTGCGCAGTACAAAGGAATAAACCGAATTCATCTTCGCTCAGTTGTGCAGTTAAACGGTCATAGGCAATCGCACCATGGGGTTCACATAAGTAACCTTGTTCATCTAACGCGGCAACGGCTTGCTTGGTATCTTCATCTGATAAGAAATCAGACGCTAACTCAGATAAGTCCCAACCTTTAACACGCGCCAGTTCTTCGATACGTGGCCAGTTGCTTGGTACACTGACATCCATCGCATTAGATAGCGTTGCTTGGGTTGCTTTTGGATCCCACTCACCGCTTGCTAAATAACGCGGCACCGTATCATTAATATTGGTTGCGGCAATAAAGCGTTTAACCGGTAGGCCTAATGTTTTTGCTAATAGACCTGCAGTTAGGTTACCAAAGTTACCACTTGGCACTGACACTACTGTTTGTGCGCGCTGCGCTTTTGGCAGTTGTGCGAATGCTTCGAAGTAATAACAGATCTGCGCCATTAGACGGCTGATGTTAATGGAATTCGCTGAGTTAAGGCCAATTTCCTTACGCAATTCTTCATCATCAAAAGAGCGCTTCATTAATGCCTGGCAGGCATCAAAATCACCGTCAATTGCGATGGTGCGGATATTACCGCCGAGCGTACAGAACATCTGTTCTTGCAAGAAGCTGATCTTACCTTTTGGATACATCACCACAACGTCGATATTGTCCATACCATAAAAGGCATGCGCAACCGCAGCACCGGTATCACCCGATGTCGCCGTTAAAATAGTAATTTTGTCGCCATTGCCTTTTTTATCAAAGCTTAGACGCGACAGACACTGGGCCATGAAACGACCACCAAAATCTTTAAATGCTAACGTCGGACCGTGGAATAACTCTAATGCGCTAATTTTGTCATTTATTTTTGTCACTGGCGCAGGGAAGTTAAACGCAGTTGCAACAATGTCATGTAATTCTTGTTCGCTAAATTCATCACCAATCAGTGATTGTAAAATAACACGGCTACGATCCACTAGGTTCATCTCTAGTAAGGCATCGATATCGTCAATCGGGTTAATTTCGCTCGGAAAGAACAGGCCTTGATTTTTACCCAACCCTTGCTTTACTGCTTGTGCAAAGCTAACGGTCTCTGCGTGATCTTTAATGCTATATAATTTCATTGTTGTTCATTCCCTAAAACATTATTTGTGCTTATTACAGCGCCGTACCGACGATACGTGCGCCTTGTTTATCCAGTTTACAGATGTGGCAGAAACCATCACCGTTTTGGATAAAGTTAGCTTCTAACCAGGTTTGTAATTTTTCAGCTTGCGCTAAGTCAGTCATCACGTTAAATACCGTTGGTCCGGAGCCGGAAATACCCGTTGCTAATGCACCCAACTCTTTGGCATAGTCACGCACTTCATCAAACTTTGGAATCAACTGCGCACGATACGGTTCTGCAATCACGTCTTTTAGCATTGCTGCGGCAAGATCTTGTTGTTTGCTATAACAAGCGTGGATGAACCCAGCCAAGTTGCGGCCATAAGTTAAACAATCGGCACGGCTGTATTCAGTTGGTAAAATTTCACGCGCAGCTGCTGTCGAAATACTGGTGCCTGGATAAGCAACGACCCAATACCATTCATCGAAGCAAGGTATAGACTGACTAACAACACCATTGGCTTCGAGCATTAATTGCAAACCACCCAGCGCACACGGCGCGACATTATCATAATGGACACTGCCACTGAGTTGGCCTTCTAATTCCCCCATTAACAACACCATTTCGTTGTCATCAAGTTCGTTATCATGGAATGCATTTAACGCTTCTAAACCCGCCACAATCGATGCAGCACTCGAACCCAGACCACTACCAATTGGCAGGTTCTTTTCCAGTTCCATGTGCAGTGACTTAATCGTTAAGCCACGTTTTTCTAATGCTTTGGCATAACTTAAATAGCAGTCATAAATAATATTTTCACGGTAATCATCCGGCAGTTTATGGGCAAAGCGACCACTAGATGCTAATGTGAACTCACCCTCGGTCGCGGCGATATAAACGCGATCGCCAACCAAAGTGCCATCAATCGGTGCTAACGCAGCACCCAGTACATCAAACCCTACACTTACGTTACCGATAGATGCCGGAGCATATGCGACAAGACTCATCATTAAACCTCCTGCTTCCAGTTAAGGGTACGTAATACATCGGCAAATACACCTGCTGCAGTCACCTCTGAACCGGCGCCATAACCACGTAATACCATTGGGATTGGCTGATAATAACGGCTATAAAATGCCAATGCATTCTCGCCATCTTTGACTTTATTCAATGGATCAGATTCTGGTACTGCCGCAATCGATACTGTACATTTACCGTCTTCAATCTGACCAATATAACGTAATACGTTCCCCTCTGCAGCAGCCGTTGCTTGCAGATCGGCAAAATACGCATCGGCTTTTGGCAGGTTAGCCATGAACTCGTCATTGGTCCCTGTTGCATCAAAGCCCGCTGGTATTGCCGCTTCAACTTCAACTTGGTCTAAGGTTAAATCCATGCCCGCTTCACGTGCAATAATTAACAGTTTACGTGCGATATCCATGCCGCTTAGATCTTCACGCGGATCTGGTTCCGTAAAGCCATTATCACGCGCTTGCGCCGTTGCTTGTGAGAAACTCATGCCTTCATCTAATTTACCAAAGATGTATGACATCGAACCCGACAGAATACCGTTGAAGCGTACCAGTTCATCACCCGCGCTTAATAGATTCTGTAGATTTTCAATCACCGGCAGACCGGCACCTACGTTCGTATCGTATAAGAAACGACGACGGGTTTTTAATGCCGTTGAACGCAGTTCGTGGTAATAATCCATGCTCATGGTATTGGCTTTTTTATTTGCCGCAACGACGTGGAAACCACGGCCAAGGAAGTCAACATACTGACTGGCAAGATTATCATTACTGGTACAATCAACAATCACTGGGTTAATGATGTGGCTGTGTTTAACCAAATCTTCCAGTGTGGCTAATGAGAATTCAATATCACTGGCAGCAAGATCGTCAGCCCAATGTGTTAATGATAACCCTTCTGAGTCGAGTAACATTTGGCGACTGTTGGCGATACCGCAGACACGGATCTCAATATGACGTTCTGCTAAAAATTCTTTTTGACGTTTGATTTGTTCGACTAATGCCGCGCCCACACCACCGCAGCCCAATAAAAATAGGTCGATGTATTGTTGTTTACCAAAGAAAATATTGTGTGAGGCTTTAATCGCGTCATTGGCTTTGCTTTCATCAATAACCGCAGAAATAGAACGCTCAGATGAACCTTGCGCAATAGCAACCAGATTAACCGATGCTTGTGCTAATGCCGTAAAGAAACGCGCAGCAATACCGTTGGCTTTACGCATGCCATCGCCCACCAGCGACACAATCGCTAAGCCATCACGCATTTCGATAGGTTCGAGTAACTGGTTACTGATCTCTAAAGTAAATTCGTTATTCAGTGCCAGTTTAGCTTTACCTGCATCATAACTGTGGATACAGAAACTCACGCTGTATTCTGATGATGATTGGGTGATAAGGGCAATTGATACACCAGCACGTGATACGGTTTCGAAAATACGACCAGCCATGCCAACCATACCTTTCATACCAGGGCCAGATACATTAATCATGGTCATGCCACTTAGCTCTGATAATGATTTAACCTCGGCCTGAGTTTTCGATACTAAGCCACCAATTAAGGTGCCTTCACCTTCTGGATTTTGAGTGTTCTTAATCAAACAAGGAATGTGGTGCTGCGCAATCGGGGCAATGGTTTTTGGATGCAATACTTTGGCGCCAAAATACGACAATTCCATCGCTTCTGGATAGCTTAATGTTTTAAGTAATTTGGCATCTTTCACTAAACGCGGATCACAGGCGTAAACACCATCTACGTCTGTCCATATCTCACAGCATTCAGCATACAGACACGCCGCTAATACCGCTGCAGAATAATCAGAACCATTACGACCAAGCACAACCGTGTTGCCTTGTTCGTCACCCGCAGTAAAGCCCGGCATTAAATAGATATGATCCGCTTTAATTGGATCTTGTTCGAAACGAGCACGAGAAGCGTCAATATCCACAGTGGCTTCTAATACACCGCCCTTTCCGACTAGCTTGTCTTGCGGAACAATCACTTCAACTTTAAAGCCACGCGCTAATAACAGTTGCTCCATGCAAACAATACTCAGTTTTTCACCGATACATAAAATCTTTGCTTCAATGTTTTCTGGGCATTGCGATAATAATTTAACGCCATACAAGTATTCTCTTAATGTCGCTAACGATTTTTCCAGCTGTGTTAAGGCTAACTCCGCATTAAAATTAACGTATTGTGCTTTTAAGCCGGCAACAAGTGCTTTAAAAATACCATCGATTTCTTCCAGTGAAGACTCGGCGTCAAGGCCACGAACTGTTTGTTGCACCGCGGCAACTAAATTGTTGGTCACTTTTGCTGGCGCAGATAACACCAATGCTACCTGTGACTGCTCAATTTTACTCACAGAGATATCTGCCGCACAGGCAAATCGTTCAGCATTCGCTAACGATGTACCACCAAATTTTAAAACTCGCATCCTTTGCTCCTTGTTGATACAAAAAAGCCCGTTCCTAAATCGGTAACGGGCTCTTTTATTATGTCTGTCTTAGCCCTGCGTATCATCCCACCGTTGTAATAACAGTGTTAATAATGGTGGTGGTAATAAACGCTAGGTTATAAGTCATAATAATATTTAATAAATCTATAATAATTTCAATACCTATAGCAATATCAAAAAATGCGACGTTAATCAAGTTTAAAATAGATTTAGTTGTTTCACTCTACATCGCTAAATGGAGGTAAAGATGTTGAAATAATGTAAAAACATTGCGATATTGAACCATGTCTTAAGTCCAAGGATTTGTTGTATGGAAAAAGTGTTAGAAGCGCAAATAGCGGGGTCATTATTAGCATCGTTTGATGCTTTTTATAGCCGCTTTTTAGAAGTTACCCGTGGTGCAAAGTTACGTTTTGAAAACGCCGATTGGCATGGCGTGCAAATAGCAGCGAAAAAACGTATCAGCCTTTATGATTACCACGTCGGTAAAACCGCCCAACAAATGCAGGACCTTGCCGCTGAAGCAGAAGCCGACCAGGTGTTTCTGCAAGGCATCAAGCGTGAGTACGAGGCACTATTACAACATTACCCGAATTTTGAAATAGCCGAGAGTTTCTTTAATTCTGTTTATCGCCGTGTCTTTAAACACACTAATATATACAAAGACCAACTCTTCATCACCAATGCCAACCGCGTTCGAGACCCCACCTACCCAAATAATTTTTATCGCAGTTATAGCCGAGGAGGAAACTTTTCGGTGATCTTACGTAAGATTATTGGTGGTTATACGTTTACGGCTCGATGGGAGAACTTGGACCGGGACCTTGCTAATGTCGTGGATTATCTGAACCAACATGCGCCTAAACAGCTTACCGATGCCAAGCATATCGAAGTGCACATGCTCAACGAGGTATTCTATCGTAACAAGGGCGCATACCTGATGGGTAAGATCTTTGCAGATGGGCAAATGTATCCACTGGTATTTCCGATTTTGAATAACGAAGAAAACGAGATCTATTTAGATACGGTTATTTTTGAAAAAGAAGAAACCAGTATTCTATTTGGTTTTGCCCGTGCTTATTTCTTTGTTTATGCCCCTGAGCCTGGTGCTATCGTGCAGTTTCTAAAACCGATGATCCCGCATAAAACCAACTTTGAGATCTACTCTGCTATTGGTTGTCAAAAACACGCAAAAACCGAACTGTTTCGCCACTATATAGAACACCTAGATAACTCTGACGATAAGTTCATTATTGCCCCGGGTATTAAAGGCATGGTGATGAGCGTATTTACCCTACCTTCTTATGATGTAGTATTTAAGATCATTAAAGATGAGTTTGCACCACCGAAGCAAATCGATCATGCCACTGTAAAAGCCAAGTATCAGATCGTGAAATCCCACGATCGTGTCGGTCGTATGGCAGATACGCAGCAATTTAAGAACTTTGCCTTTCCCAAAGATCGTTTCAGTCAAGAACTCTTAGATGAATTATTGGCCGTTGCGCCATCAATTATAAAACTGACTAACAGTAAAGTGGTGATCCAGCATCTGTACATTGAACGTAAAATGATCCCGTTAAACATCTATCTCGAACAAGCAAATGAAGAAGAACTGGATAATGCTATTGATGAATACGGCAATGCGATCAAGCAACTTGCTGCCGCAAACATTTTCCCTGGGGATATGTTATTTAAAAACTTTGGCGTGACCCGTCATCATCGGGTGATATTTTACGATTATGATGAGATCTCATATATGCATGAAGTTAACTTCCGCTACATTCCGCCACCACGCTACCCTGAGGACATCATGCTGGCTGAACCTTGGTTTGCTGTCGCACCCAACGATGTTTTTCCGGAGGAGTTTGAGACCTTTTTATTATCTCGACCTGAAATTAACAAGTTGTTTAAAAAATACCATTCAGATCTGCTTGATGCTGATTACTGGAAGGGACTACAAGACAATATTAATCGCGGTAACTACAATGATGTATTTCCTTATCGCCGGGCTCGACGGTTTGACCGGGACACATAGTTTTTGACCGAAACACATCGTTAAAGCAACAGCAGATAGCAGAAGTTAACGGAATAAAAACGTGATGAGGTTAATTATCCATTAACCTCATCATCTACTCTTTCTCTGTATAAGTAACAAAACCTAATCACTACTAACACTAATCATGCGCAGTTACAGCAAGGGTTCTTTCGCTACTACAACCCCATTTAGATCGGCATAGATATAATCACCTTCAGCAATACTCACACCTGCAAAATGCAAGTCGATACCTGCGTCACCTAAACCACGTTTTTCCGTTTTTACTGGACAGGCGGTTATCGCTTTAACACCGAGGTTCAGGGTATTAATAGTGGCAACATCACGAATAGCGCCATAAATAACAAAACCAGCCCAGCCATTGTTAACCGCATTTTCGGCAATCATATCGCCAAGCAGTGCACGTCGTGTTGAACCGCCGCCATCAATCACCAAAATACGTCCTTCACCTGGCGTGCCGGCAAGTTCTTTCACCAGCGAGTTATCTTCAAAACATTTAACAGTTACCGCTTGGCCACTAAAAATAGTCGCGTTACCATAACTTTGAAAAATAGGCTCCATCACGGATAATTGATCGAAATGTCGATCACACAAATCGGGTAATAGGTCTAACATAGTCCATCCTTAACATCGTTATTTTTATAGCTGACAATCCCATAGCAATTTGTTACTAACAACAATATTTGCTACAACTACCCACATATTAGCGCAGATCAATTATTCCAATCTATAATTAATTAACAAAGTCCATACATAGACAAGAATTAGTCATTAAAACTTACCAAGTTGTAATTTGATTACATTTTAAAGAATGAAATTTATTATTTAGTCATCCAAATCATGATAAGCCACTACAAATAAATAATATCGCACCACATTCAGATAAATAAACATGCATAGTAAGTACTATAAACCAACCAACGCAGCTGAATCTGTGCTGAAGTAGCAAAAAAATACGATTTGTGAAAATGTTTTTAGCCGATATCAACAGGGTTTACGGCGTAATTTACACGCCATTGAACCTAACGAATGTACGTTTAAAGCAATGTGTAAATTCAGAATGAACTCGCAACCAATTGATTTATATACACTTAAATACTACAAACCAACAAGCTAAACCACTATCTTTAATTAAAGTTAGTCTGGTGATCATTTTTAAATATAAAATATAGCTCATTAGTGTGATTTGATAAATATCAAATCATGTTTAGTTATTACGTAACATAATTACATTAGGTTGTTATACTGCTGTTAATAACATATAATCCTATAGTTAAGGAAGCCATAACACTAGATATCCTACTGCAGCCTGCTGTTTTAGGGAAATAGTCTTATATTTCATGGATGTATTACTCTTACTCCTGAATTAATTGATACAATATCAATAATCTGGGCTCTATTTGATCCAACGCGAAACTAGGTACGTTTATGCAAACCCCAAACATTCTTATCGTAGAAGATGAACTCGTTACACGTAACACCCTCAAAAGCATCTTCGAAGCTGAAGGTTATTCAGTACATGAAGCAAGTAACGGCGATGAAATGTATGAGATCATTACCAATAACCCTATCAGCTTGGTAATCATGGATATTAATCTTCCAGGTAAAAATGGCTTACTGTTAGCGCGTGAACTACGTGACAAACATAATCTAGCCTTGATGTTTTTAACTGGTCGCGACAATGAAGTTGACAAGATTTTAGGTCTAGAAATTGGTGCTGACGATTACATTACCAAACCATTTAACCCACGTGAATTAACTATCCGTGCGCGTAACCTACTAGGCCGTACTTTTACGAAAATCCCAGTAGCAGACGAAGAAAAAGCAATCATTGAAGAATATCAATTCAATGGCTGGCGTCTGAATATCAACAGCCGCTCTTTAATTAGTCCGCTGGATGATTCATTCAAACTACCACGTAGTGAATTCCGTGCCATGCTACACTTTGTAGAGAACCCAGGTAAGATTCAAACGCGTGCAATGTTATTGAAAAAAATGACAGGCCGTGAACTGAAACCACACGATCGTACTGTCGATGTAACGATTCGTCGTATCCGTAAGCATTTTGAAAGCATTGCTGATACGCCAGAGATCATCGCGACAATCCACGGTGAAGGTTACCGTTTTTGTGGTGAATTAAGCTAAGTTAGCTTAATTTAAATATAATTCGCTGCGCTTTACGGTGTAGCGAATTATAAAAAAGCGCTAATAATTAGCGCTTTTTTTGTGCCTAGTATTCTTGATTCTTAACTCTAACTAACCTTATCTCGCCCTTTTACGCCACGTAGAATGGCTTGTAATAACTCACTGGCATCAAATTTAGTTAACGCTTCATCGGCACCAATTTGCTGCGCACGTTCAGTGCTAATAGCACTCGATAACGACGTATGCAGAATGATGTAAGTCGCAGATACATTCGGTGTACTACGTACTTCAAATGCAACTTCATATCCGTCTAAGCCTGGCATTTCAATATCACTGACCAACACATCGATTGGCTTACCAGATTCGACTGCCGACTGCATTATGGCTAACGCATCTTGGCCATTATTTGACACTTGATAATGAATACCTGCGGCATCGAGTGCACCACCAAGTTGATTACGTGCGACCATTGAATCATCCACCACCAAAATTTCTTTGGTACGCAGTTGTTCAAGTTCAAGCTCACTAAACTGAGGTAACTCCACATCATCATTTGGATAAATGTCCGCTAACAAGCGTTCAACATCCATCAATTGCACTAATTGATCATCAAGCTTCATCACCCCTATGGTATATATATTACAACCGAGTGATGGATCTGGAGCCGAGATGTCTTTCCAACTGCAATGCATGATCTTATCAATATGGCGTACCAAAAAACCGACGACCTGACGGCTACAATCGGTGATAATAATATTACACGAGTCATATTCTTCTTTACTGACAGGGCGATAACCAACAGCATTCGCCATATCAATAATAGGTATAGTACGACCACGTAACGTCGCAGCACCCATCACCATAGGGTGAGAACCCGGTATAGAATAAAGGCGGGGGGAGGGTACGATCTCCTGTACTTTCAACGTGCCTATGGCAAATTTTTGCTGAAGATTTAACTTAAATAATAATAAACCTTGTGACTGACTCATTACCCTTCCTACTTATTAATTAATACATTACCTTTAACCTCCGACTATAGCATAGTTAATTATTTATACTATTTTATGTAATGAAAATAGTGGCTAGGACATGATGGTTATACTTATTTAGTAGAAAGTAGTGATTTACAAATAAAAAAAGACCGCAATAAATGCGGTCTTAATTATTGACGGTATAACTTAGATAAGATTAACCTAAATTCACACGCGCATTGCGGAACATACGCATCCAGGGGCTATCTTCGCCCCACTCTTCTGGATGCCATGAGTTGCTCACACTGCGGAATACACGTTCCGGATGTGGCATCATGATAGTTACGCGGCCATCAGTGGTTGTTAAACCAGTAATACCTAATGGCGAACCATTTGGATTTGATGGGTATTGCGTCGTAGGTTGACCATAGTTATCAACGAAGTTAAGTGTCACGGTGCCACTGTTTTGTAGTGCTTGCAGATGCGCATCATCGCGTAATTCAATGCGACCTTCACCGTGAGATACAGCGATAGGCATTCTTGAACCAGCCATGTTACCTAAGAATATTGACGGATTTTTCGGTACTTCAACCAAGCTGAAACGTGCTTCAAAACGTTCCGATTGGTTAGTCACGAAACGTGGCCATAATTCTGAACCCGGGATAAGTTCACCCAAGTTAGATAACATCTGACAACCATTACATACACCCAGTGAGAAACTGTCTTCACGTTCGAAGAAAGCCGCAAACTGATCGCGTGCTTGTGGGTTAAATAAGATTGATTTAGCCCAACCTTCACCCGCACCCAGTACGTCACCGTAAGAGAAACCACCACAAGCGGCAAGGCCTGCGAAGTCAGCTAGGTTAACGCGACCGCTAAGAATATCACTCATGTGAATATCTTGAGCAGCAAAACCAGCACGATCAAATGCCGCAGCCATTTCTGTTTGCGAGTTTACACCCTGCTCACGTAAAATCGCTATTTTAGGCTGTACGCCTGTTGCAATGTAAGGTGCCGCAATATCGTGGTTCACATCGAAGCTTAAGTTAACATTTAGACCAGGGTCTTTCACATCAAGTTTAAGATCGAATTCTTCTTGAGCACAACTTGGGTTGTCACGCAGCGCTTGCATTTTCAGCGTTGTTTCAGCCCACATAGCACGGTAATAAGTACGCGATTCAGCTAATACGATTTCACCGTTACGGGTGAAGCGAACCATATCATCTTCATTGGTTGAACCAATCACATGACAACATGCAGCTAGACCGTGGCCTGCTAGTGTTGTGAGTACTTGTTCCTTCATTGCTGAAGTAACTTGGATCACAGCACCTAACTCTTCTGAGTACAGTGCCGCAAGATCATCAGTACCTAGCATATCAAGTTCAACATCAACACCACAGTGACCAGCAAATGCCATCTCTGTTACTGTCGAGAATAAACCACCGTCACTACGGTCATGGTAAGCCAGTAATGATTGCTCTTTCACTAATACTTGCATCGCATCGAAGAAGCCTTTCAGCTGCTCAGCGCTATCCACATCGGGTGTATGTTGACCCAGCTGCTTGTATACTTGTGCTAATGATGAAGCGCCTAGACGATTCTTGCCATTACCTAAATCGATAAGGATAAGGTCAGTTGCGCCTTTATCAGTGCGTAGCTGCGGGGTTACTGTTTTACGTACATCAGTCACACGGCCGAATGCAGTAATAATCAGTGATAATGGTGAGGTAACTTCTTTATTATCACCGTTATCTTCCCAGCGCGTCTTCATTGACATTGAATCTTTACCCACTGGAATAGTCAGGTTCAATTCAGGGCAAAGTTCTTCACCTACCGCTTTAACCGCCGCATATAAACCCGCATCTTCACCAGGGTGACCCGCTGCAGACATCCAGTTAGCAGACAAGTTAATACGGGTTAAATCACCAATTTCAGTAGCCGCAATATTGGTTAATGCTTCAGCAACGGCCATACGGCTTGATGCAGGGAAGTTTAACAATGCTAATGGCGTACGTTCACCAATTGCCATTGCTTCACCAGCGTAAGTATCAAAACTTGCTGCGGTTACTGCGCAATCGGCTACTGGAACCTGCCAAGGACCAACCATTTGGTCACGTGCAACTAAACCCGTTACCGAGCGGTCACCAATGGTGATCAAGAACGTCTTCTCAGCAATCGCAGGTAAACGTAATAGACGCTCTGCAGCATCTTTAACCGTAACACCAGTAAAATCTAATGGTTCACCTTCTGTTACCAGCGTTGTTGCTTCACGGTGCATCTTAGGTGCTTTACCTAATAATACTTCCATTGGCATATCAATCGGCGTTTCGTCTAATAACGAATCCGTTACCGTCAAATGCAACTCTTCAGTCGCTACGCCAACCACAGAGAATGGGGTGCGTTCACGCTTACAAATCGCTTCAAATGTGGCTAGGTTTTCAGGTGCAACAGCCATAACGTAACGTTCTTGTGATTCATTACACCAGATTTCAAGCGGTGACATACCTGGTTCATCGTTGTTGATATCACGTAATTCGAATTTAGCGCCACGACCACCGTCATGCACAAGTTCAGGGAATGCGTTTGATAAACCGCCCGCGCCCACATCGTGAATGAAAGCAATTGGATTGTCGTCACCAAGCTGCCAGCAACGGTCGATAACTTCCTGACAACGACGTTCCATTTCTGGATTTTCACGTTGTACCGAAGCAAAATCTAAATCTTCGTGTGATTGACCTGAATCCATTGATGAAGCAGCACTGCCACCTAAACCAATGTTCATTGCAGGACCACCCAGAGCGATAAGTTTCGCGCCTACTGGGATATCCCCTTTTTTAACGTGTTGGTCACGGATATTACCCAGACCACCAGCCAGCATAATTGGCTTGTGGTAACCACGTACTTCCACACCGTTATGGCTGTTAACTTCAGCTTCATAAGTACGGAAATAACCTAATATGTTAGGACGACCAAATTCGTTATTAAATGCAGCGCCACCAAGTGGGCCTTCTAGCATAATGTCTAATGCACTAACGATACGACCAGGTTTACCAAAGTCGGTTTCCCACGGCTGTTCAAATCCTGGAATACGTAAGTTCGATACGCTAAAACCAACTAAACCAGCTTTTGGTTTCGAACCACGACCCGTTGCGCCTTCATCACGAATTTCACCACCAGAACCTGTCGCGGCACCAGGCCAAGGAGAGATTGCTGTTGGGTGATTGTGCGTCTCAACTTTCATCAGAATTTGAATATCTTCTTGGTGATATTCATACTGCAGAGTATGTGGGTCAGGGAAGAAACGGCCGGCTTTTGAACCTTCCATCACCGAAGCATTGTCTTTATATGCAGATAAAACATGATCACCGGTTTGTGCGAAGGTGTTCTTGATCATCTGGAATAATGATTTTTCTTGCTCTTGACCATCAATGGTCCAGTCAGCATTAAAAATCTTATGACGACAATGCTCTGAGTTTGCTTGAGCAAACATCATTAATTCGATGTCATTTGGATTACGCTTTAATTGCGTAAAGCTGGCAATCAAATAATCGATTTCATCTTCAGCCAGTGCTAAACCTAATTTAACATTCGCGTCAACAAGTGCCTCACGGCCACCCGCTAAGATATCAACAGACTTTAATGGGCGCGCTTGTGCTTGCACAAATAACTGTTCCGCAGCATCTAAGTTATCAAATACAACTTCCATCATACGGTCGTGCATAAGGCTTGCAGCAGTTTGTAATTGGTTTGGTGTAAGTGGTGTAGATGAAGAGATGTAGTAAGCGATGCCACGTTCAAGACGTTTTATTTTAGAAAGGCCGCAGTTGATTGCGATGTCGGTAGATTTAGAAGACCAAGGAGAGATAGTGCCGGGACGAGGAGTGACAAGAAGGAGAGTTCCTTCGGGTTCGTGCTCTGCAATTCTTGGCCCGTAGGTCAACAATTTTTCCAGGACGCTCCGTTCATTGTCACTGAGCGGAGTTGTTACATCGGCAAAATGGATGTACTCCGCGTAAATTGTTATATCCGATAATCCTACATCATTACAACGTTCGACTAATTTATTAGTACGAAACTCAGAAAGCGCTGGCGCCCCTCGCATTATATGCATTAACTTTTTCTCACTAAAAGGGTTACTGGGGAAAAATCCCGGCCATTATATGCAAATTATTACAATAACGATAGCGCTACATGAGCAACAAGTTAATTTACTAATAACTTTTTTTGTTCCTTAGCCGATAACATCATTAACAGTATTGATCACATTATTATTTTATACATATAATATACTGTTTTTTTATACAGCAAATGGTGGTTAACTATTGTGTAATAGCAACGAAAACGCTATAAAGATAGATCCCGTATAGATATTTACATTTTCATCTTAAAGGTTATGACTTGCAGACATTTTTAGCACGCTTACAGCACTTTTTTAAACCCGGCTTGATCATTATTTTAAGCTTGGTTGTTTCCGGCTGCATGCAAGAGCAAGATCCCAGAACCCAATTAGAAAAGATCCAAGCAGCGGGAAAACTGCATATTAAAACCATTTATGGCCCTGCTAACTATTATATTGAAGGCAATAAACCTGCCGGGCTTGAATATGAATTGTTAAAACAATTCAGCGATTATCTCGGCGTCGAGTTAATTATCCACCCCTACCATTCACTAAAAAGTATGTTAGAAGCAAAATCAACCAAGAAGAAACCTTTTGCGTTATCCGCGGCAGGCTTAACACGCACCAAAAAACGCTTAACTGAATATCGTATGGGACCAAGTTATTATGAGGTGAAACAATTACTCATTTATCGTAAAGGCAGCCTAAGACCGCGTAATCTGCAGCAGATTGTCGATCCTATCTATGTAGTAAAAAGTTCCAGTCATGAAGAGTACGTGCAAAAACTGCAACGTGAGAACCCCGAACTCAACATTACTTATAAAACGTTTCCTGACGAAGAGATCTTATTCAGTAATTTAGAAGCGGGTAACATCAAACTCGCGATCGCCGATGATACCTCATTATCTCAGCATCAATATTATTACCCACACTTAAATAAAGCCTTTGTACTTGAGAATGAACTTGATGTCGTTTGGCTCATGAATAAAAACGATGACGATTCATTAGCGAGTGCAGTATTAGCCTTTTTCACCTTGCAGCAAATATCAGGTAAAATGGAGCAGCTACAAGAAAAGTATTTTGGTCACATTGATACCTTCGATTTTGTCGATACCCGTACTTTCTTACGCCGTGTTGATTCACAACTGCCTAAATACGAACCTTTATTTCGTCAATATGCCGGGCAATTAGATTGGCGCTTGCTGGCGGCGGTGAGTTACCAAGAATCGCATTGGAATCCCAAGGCAAAGTCACCGACGGGGGTCCGTGGCATGATGATGCTAACTTGGCCCACAGCCAGGGAATTTGGCGTTACCTCACGCATTGATGCCGAGCAAAGTGTGCGGGCTGGTTCAGCCTATTTAGCCAAGTTGATTAATCGCCTGCCAGATACTATTTCTGAACATGAAAAACCTTGGTTTGCATTAGCCGCCTATAATATAGGTTACAGTCATTTAATTGATGCACGAAAAATCACCGAAAAACTCGGTGGTAATGAAAATAGCTGGACTGAAGTCAAAGATATCATTCCGTTATTGCAACAACGTAAATGGTATAAATATACCCGTTTTGGTTACGCTAGAGGCAATGAGGCGGTCAAGTATGTCAGCAATATTCGTAAATATTACGATAGTTTGCGTTGGTTTGACGAACAGATAAACCTGACCGAACAAGTTGCCCGTGATGTGGGGTTTAAGTTATCGACAAGAACAGAACAACGACTGGTGATAGCTGAATTAAATTAACATCCACTGTCACAATATGTGCATAAAACTGACATAAAAGTTTCATGTGCATCTTATTTATATTACTGTATGTTTATAACCATAAAGAATAAAACAAAGCCTAGGATTAGGCAGAGAATATTAAGGATAACAAGATGCTAAAGAAAAGATCAAAATTAAAACTTAAAACACCAAGACGCCAAATAGCGCGTTCAAGAATAAATCGTTCACTGCTTAACCGCCAGCGCTCATTCTTTTTACAAAATGAATTTGCCGGCTTACCTGATTTATTAGATTAACCTTTCAGTAACAACTTCAGGGCTTTTTTCTCTTTACGGCGTCTTTTAAAAAACTGACTCAATAATGCGCCAGTCTCACTAGCAAAAACCCCTGAACGTACTTCTATTTGATGATTCAATTGCGCATGCTCAACCAGATTGAATACCGACCCCGCCGCCCCCGTTTTTAAATCTACAGCCCCATACACTAAACGCTTCACACGACTATGCACCATTGCCCCCGCACACATAGAGCAAGGTTCTAAGGTTACATAGAGAGTGGCATCAATAAGTCGATAATTCTCAACGGTTTTACCCGCTTCACGTAATGCCATAATTTCAGCATGCGCGGTAGCATCGTGTGAAATAATCGACTGATTCCAGCCTTCACCAATGATTTTATCATTCAGCACAATCACAGCACCAACAGGTACTTCATCAATCGCTTCTGCCTTGCCTGCTAACATGATCGCATGTTGCATCCAGCGTTCGTCAGCTTGTAGTTGTTCAGGAGTAAGGGCTAAATCAGATAAAAGGCTTCTATCTTCGGTAATGTCTTCGGTCATGACTATCTACAATGCAGTGTAATTTATGACGATAATAGCATAAATTAAACAGCAACAAAAAAAGGGTAAGCCCGATTCTCTCCGGCTTACCCTTTCAGCATTAATCTAGGAGATTAACGTTATATTATGTCCAGTCTAGGATAACTTTACCTGACATGCCTGAACGCATAATATCAAAACCTTCTTGGAATTGATCAATGGGGAAATGGTGCGTAATGATTGGTGTTAGGTCTAAACCTGACTGAATTAATGCAGCCATTTTGTACCAAGTTTCAAACATTTCACGACCATAGATACCTTTAATAACTAAACCTTTAAAGATAACATTGCCCCATTCGATGCTCATGTCATTTGGTGGAATACCCAACATAGCAATTTTACCGCCATGGTTCATCTTGTCTAGCATATCGCGAAATGCAGATGGCACACCTGACATTTCCAGGCCAACATCGAAGCCTTCTGTCATTTTAAGCTCGTCCATCACATCTGTAAGTGACTCAGTTGTTACGTTCACTGCACGTGTAACACCCATCTTGCGAGCGAGGTCTAAACGGAATTCATTCACATCAGTGATCACAACATTACGTGCACCAACGTGCTTACATACTGCCGCAGCCATGATACCGATTGGACCAGCGCCAGTAATTAATACATCTTCACCAACCACATCAAATGATAGCGCTGTGTGTACTGCATTACCAAACGGGTCAAAGATTGCCGCCATGTCATCAGAAATATCATCTGGTAGTTTGAATGCGTTAAATGCAGGAATAACTAAGTATTCAGCAAATGCGCCTTCACGGTTAACACCAACACCTATCGTATTACGACATAAATGGGTACGGCCGGCACGACAGTTACGACAGTGACCACAGGTAATGTGACCTTCACCAGAAACGCGATCACCGAGAGTGAAACCACGAACTTCTTGGCCGATACCAACAACTTCACCCACATACTCGTGGCCAACAACCATAGGTACTGGAATGGTTTTTTGTGACCATTCGTCCCAGTTATAAATATGGATATCGGTACCACAGATCGCGGTTTTACGGATCTTGATTAACAGATCATTGTGGCCAAGTGTTGGCTTTTCCACGTCTGTCATCCAAATACCTTGTTCAGGTTTTAATTTTGCTAGTGCTTTCATTTTCTTTAATCCACTTGTCTCGATGATATTAAGCTTCGATACTTAGACTCTAGATAGTAGGTACTAGGTACTAGGTACTTCGAAGCTTAATTAATTGTCTATTTAGATGATGCCAAGGTCTTTACCGATACGGGTAAATGCGGCAATGGCAATATCAATTTGTCCTACGCTGTGCGCTGCTGACATTTGCGTACGGATACGTGCTTTACCATGTGGAACCACTGGGAAAGAGAAACCGATAACATAAATGCCTTCCGCTAATAAACGCTCTGACATTTCAGCAGCCAGTGCCGCATCACCAATCATTACCGGTACAATTGCGTGGTCAGCACCTGCCAGTGTAAAACCAGCTGCGCTCATTTCACGGCGGAAATGTTCAGCGTTAGATTTAACTTTGACACGTAATTCATGGCCTTCTTCCATCATGTCGATAACACGAATTGATGCAGCAACAATCGCAGGAGCAACCGAGTTTGAGAATAAGTATGGACGTGAACGCTGACGTAACCAATCAACTACTTCTTTTTTAGCTGATGTGTAACCGCCTGACGCGCCACCTAATGCTTTGCCTAATGTACCAGTGATGATATCCACACGATCCATAACGCCACAATGTTCAGGGGTACCACGACCGCCTTCACCCACAAAACCAACCGCATGTGAATCATCAACCATCACAAGTGCATTATATTTGTCTGCAAGGTCACAAACGCCTTTTAGATTCGCGATCACGCCGTCCATTGAAAATACACCGTCAGTTGCGATCAACTTGTGACGCACACCTGCAGCATCGGCAGCAATAAGCTGCTCTTCGAGTGATGCCATGTTATTATTTTTGTAACGGAAGCGTTTTGCTTTACATAGACGTACACCATCAATGATTGACGCGTGGTTTAGTTCGTCTGAGATAATGGCATCTTCTGCACTTAATAACGTCTCAAATAAACCCGTGTTTGCATCAAAGCAAGACGTATACAAGATAGTATCTTCCATTCCTAGGAAAGTACTGATCTTGCTTTCTAATTCTTTATGTTTGTCCTGGGTACCACAGATAAAGCGTACAGACGCCATGCCAAAACCGTGGCTATCTAAACCTGATTGTGCCGCCGCAATTAAATCAGCATGATTAGCCAAACCTAAATAGTTGTTCGCACAGAAGTTAACAACTTCATTACCTGCCACTTGAATGTTGGCATTTTGGGCTGAAGTAATCACTCGCTCGTTTTTATAAAGGCCATCAGCTTTAGTTTGTTCTAGCTGAGATTGAATTTGCGAATAAAATGATGTATTCATCTGGCCAACTCCTAAGGTTAATGTCGATTTGATAGAGAAATGCCACGCATTCTACTAAACATAGCTGATCAAGCCAGAAGTATATGGAAAATACGCAAGTATTTTTTGCAGAATTGTTACGTAGCACTACTTATTGCAACATATAACCAATAACACAGATAAAAAAACCAGCTAAAGCAGCTGGTTTTTTTTAACATCAGTATAGAACGCCTATATGCGTTGCATATTCAGGAGTATTAACTAGTTAGCTACACGCTTATATTCACGATATTCTGGTAACCAGAAATTCTTTTCAATCTTGTTACGGATCGCTTCATCAGAAGTCTGCAGAGCAACACCTTGCAATTGTGCTGTTTTAGCTACCCAGAAAGCAATCTCTTTACTTACCGAATGGATGTCTGTTAATGGTGGTAATAGTGGACCTTCACCATCACGACCTAACGGTGAACAATCTGCTAATGCACGACTGGCCGCCATTAGCATTGCATTTGTTACACGCGTAGCTTCTGCAGCCAGCACACCTAAACCAATACCTGGAAAAATGTAGCTATTGTTACATTGTGCAATAGTGAACAATTCATCACCATAACTTACCGGTGGGAACGGGCTACCAGTAGCGACTAATGCACGACCTTCTGTCCAGCGGATAAGATCTTGTGGTGTTGCTTCGACTCGTGATGTCGGGTTACTTAACGGGAATATAATCGGACGCTCAGTATTTGCCGCCATGGTTTTAATGACTTGTTCAGTAAACAGGCCTGGCTGCCCAGATACACCAATTAGAATCGATGGTTTGCCATGTGTCATCACGTCGAGTAGTGAGATCACATCACTATCAATTTCCCACTCGTCTCGCAGTCCCTGATGTTGTACTAGTTTCTGTTGGAAATCGAGTAAGTTTGGCATTTTGTCTGTTAGCACACCAAAACGGTCAACCATAAATACACGTTCGCGTGCTTGACTATCAGATAGACCTTCTGACTTCATTTGCGCAACGATCTGTTCGGCAATACCACAACCCGCAGAACCCGCACCTAAGAAAGCAACTTTTTGCTCACTGAGTTTGGTTTTTGCAGCGCGACATGCCGCCATCAAGCTACCAAGCGTAACCGCAGCTGTACCTTGAATATCATCATTGAAACAACAAATTTCATCTTTGTAACGTTGTAATAATGGCATTGCATTTTGTTGTGCAAAATCTTCAAACTGCAATAATACATTTGGCCAACGACGTTTTATTGCATCAATGAACAACTCTAAAAAATCATTATATTTATCTTGGTCAATACGCGGACTACGCCAGCCCATGTACATCGGGTCTTGCAGACGTTTTTCGTTATTGGTGCCCACATCGAGTACGATAGGTAAACAGTTCGCCGGGCTAATACCACCACACGAAGTATAGAGTGATAGTTTACCAATTGGGATACCCATGCCGCCGATACCTTGATCACCCAAACCAAGAATACGCTCACCATCCGTTACTACGATCACTTTTACATTCTGTTTATTTACATTATGTAAAATGTCATCGATGTTTTCACGTTCTGGGTAAGAGATAAATAGACCGCGAGCACGGCGGTAGATATCTGAAAATTGCTGGCATGCAGCACCAACCGTAGGGGTATAAATAATTGGCATCATCTCTTCGAGATGGTTATCAACTAAACGGTAAAATAATGTTTCATTAGTATCTTGGATGTTACGTAAATAAACGTGTTTATCCATCGCACTCTCAAAGCCTGAAAACTGCTTATAAGCACGTTCAGCTTGTTCTTGAATAGATTCAACCATCGGTGGGATTAAACCAGTAAGGTTGAAGCTTTGACGCTCAATTGCACTAAAACCACTGCCTTTATTTAATAAAGGGGTTTCTAATAGTGCAGAGCCAGCGTAGGGTAAATACAGAGGACGACTTGTTGTGCTCATTGATATCTCATATATATGAAAAAGTGCAGTATGTTACAATCCGTAACTACTGGACGGGCTAAAATGACGAAGGAATATACCCAGCTAAGCTATCATGATCTAAAGAAAAAAACTAAAGATAACGATAATCGCTGACAATATATTCCAATATATTCCTTTTTATATATACAGAAAGTTAACAAGCACTGAGGTCGATTATTTAATTGAGATAATCTTGTTTTTGTACTGTATTTTGTAGTAACTCAGGTTGAATTTTCTGTAAGCTTAAATTAATAATTTGGCGAATTCGCTCTCTCGACATCGATAGACGTTCGCCGATAACATGTAGAGTCAGTGGATCTTCTTCACCTAACCCAAATCTTAATTCAATGATTTTTCTATCACGTTCAGATAAATGGCCTAATACTTCATTCAAATAACATAATGTATCAGCATCTTCGAGTTCATCGTTTGGTTTACAGATAGAATAATCTTCTAACATGTCGACCAACGCCGTACTCGAATCACGATCAGTCACGATTGTTTTATCTAAACTTGCTTCATTAAAATAATAGGATAACACTTCATTAACTTGTGCGTACTGCATTTCCAGAAATTCTGCCAATGTCATCACATCATGATTACACTGTAAGTCTAATTCTTGTTCACGTGCTGTTTTTAAAATGCGTTTATATACTTTACCAATATGGATTGGCACGCGGATAGTACGTGATTGGTTCATAATAAAGCGTTCGATATTATTTTTGATCCACCAAACAGCATAAGTAGAGAAACGAAAACCTTTGGTCGCATCAAACTTCTCGACAGCATGGATTAACCCTGTATTCCCTTCTTGGATTATATCAACGAGCGGTAGAGAGGTATGTTGGTAGCGTTTAGCGATATTAATCACCAAACGTAAATTAGATTGGATCATGCGTTGTCTGGCTTTTTCATCACCTTCATTAGAAGCCATAGCCGTTTCATATTCTTCCTCTTTAGTTAATAGTTTACTACTTTGGTTAACTTGATACATGTATACGTCTAGTGCATTCGACTCGTTAGATAATTCCATTTTTCTATCTCCCTAAGCGAGTCTCTCCACATGAAACCACGCTTACAAATTAAACAGACCTAGCAACAACTATAAAACTAACTAGAAACAAATTTTGATTAGAAAATAATTCAGTAGAAATAAGGTTAGTCGGGAATTAAATTTTAGAAAGGTTATTCTTAAAAAAAACAATAACATTATTAGATTAGTCATAAAATACAATAAAACCAAACAAGGTCAGACCAGACAATCAGTATCAACCACTATTGTTAATAAGTTTATCTTGACCGTTATGATGCTGAGAATACCAAGTTGAATACGGCGTAAGCTAGTGACGGAGGTGTTTAACCCTAATTTTTAGATATAAAAAAGGGTGTTCCCGCTAAGGACACCCTACTGCATGACTATCACTTTATTTCTGTATTACGATGGCAGTTCGCACATACGTTCAATTTTACGCGACTGACCATTATCATCGATAGCAACATAAGTAAATGTTGCTTCAGTAACGATATAACGGTAGTTCACTTTAGGCGCGTTGATTAACGGCTTAACCCAGATCTCTAATTTAATCGTCATTGAAGAATTACCAATGCGAGTACACGAACCATAACAACAAACCACATCACCAACAGCAACCGGTTTATGAAATGTCATACCATCAACGGAAATAGTAGCTACTCGTCCTTGTGCTACCTCTTTTGCTAAAATACCACCTGCGATATCCATTTGTGACATTATCCAACCACCGAAGATATCGCCATTTGCATTGCAATCACTCGGCATTGATAACGTACGTGTTAATAGTTGGCCTTTTGGTATAGTCATAATCATCTCTTAGTATTTGATTTTATTTTATTAGTTAAAAGTAGCGATTCTAAGTAAAACATATTATTTAGTCGTTGTTCTATCTGACATGCTAACTCTGATATTGCCTTTATTATAATTATATTCGATCTGCCCGATTTACGCGAAATAAGGCTTAATTTCACATTGAATGAAACTGCTTAATCTCTGCAATTAATAAGTCGATTGCGTCAACGGTAATATCTTGATGAACAACAAAACGGATCGCATTGCTAGCACTAATAATAATGCCTTTAGTCCGTAAATATGCCGACAGTGCTTTACCATCTTTACCGGAATATTGCGTAAAGATCATATTGGTTTGCACACTGTCTAAATCAAACGAGAACTCTGACAGTGTCAATAATTGTTGCGCTAAATATTGCGTGTTTTCATGATCAATCGCTAACTTATCAATTTGCTCATCTAACGCTAAAATACCTGCAGCGGCAAGAATACCCGCTTGACGCATACCGCCACCCAACATCTTCCGCCAGCGTCTAGCACTGCGAATTAATGATTCAGAGCCAAGTAATAATGAACCAACCGGGGCAGCAAGTCCTTTCGATAAGCAGATAGACGCAGAATCAAAATATTGGGTAATTTCGCTCGCATCTACATTCAGTTTAACTGCGGCATTAAAGACACGCGCACCATCAAGGTGAATTCGTAATCCATGTTCAAAGGCCAATGCTTGCGCTTGAGCTAGATACTCAAGCGATAAGACTTTACCGCCAATGGTATTTTCTAATGATAATAACTTGGTTTTTGCATGGTGATCATCATCAGGTTTAATGTTGTCACGGATCGCTTGCAGACAAATACTGCCGTCGGCTTCGTTGGCTATCGGCTGTGGTTGCACACTACCAAGTACCGCAGCACCACCGCCTTCCCAACGGTAATTATGGGCATTTTGACCACAAATATATTCATCACCACGCTGACAATGCGCCATAATAGCTAACAAGTTAGCCTGTGTACCTGACGAACAAAAGATAGCGGCATCGAATCCATAACGTTCAGCGGCCATTGCTTCCAACTTATTTACCGTCGGATCTTCACCATAAACGTCATCCCCCACAATGGCAGTCGCCATCGCGTTGCGCATTGCTGCGGTGGGTTGTGTGACAGTATCACTTCTAAAGTCGAACATTTGTCTCTTCCCTTTGCCGTGCTTTATACAAAAAACTATCTTTTCATCTTAAATCGATGATTAATGTTTTAATCCATTACTATTTCGGTTCTCCGAATTGTAAATGAGTATAACATCCGAGTAACAAGAGTCAGGTGAATTTCGCATTTTTTCATTATAATTTTGTATTGTGTTACGACTATGATTTTCTATTCAGTTACTAATCGTTACGTATTTAAAGATCATCAATAATACGGTGTTAACGTTATCAATAAAAAAGCAGCCCGTTATCATTAACAGACTGCTTTTATTACCGTAAATATACCGTAATTCGCACAAACAAAGCGAATCCGATTAGTAAAATATTTTACACGTCTGTTTTTCTTTCATGTGCGTGACTGACTGCGGCCGTAAACACCACATCCGTTGAACTGTTTAATGCGGTTTCTGCCGAGTCTTGCAATACGCCAATAATGAAGCCAGTTGCAACTACTTGCATAGCAATATCGTTATCGATACCAAATAAGCTACAAGCTAATGGAATCAGCAATAATGAACCGCCAGCAACACCAGAAGCGCCACATGCAGAAATCGCCGCAATGATACTTAATAGTAAGGCAGTTGGTAAATCTACTGCAATACCTAAGGTATTCACTGCCGCTAACGTAAGTACCGTGATCGTAATCGCCGCACCGCCCATATTAATGGTTGCACCCAGAGGTATAGAAACTGAATAAGTATCTTTATGTAAGTTTAGCTTTTTACACAATTCCATATTTACCGGAATATTCGCTGCAGATGAACGCGTGAAGAACGCAGTAATGCCACTTTCACGTAAACATTGAAAAATAAGCGGGTACGGATTTTGACGAGACATGAAAAATAAAATAGCCGGATTAACCACTAATGCAACAATGACCATTGACCCCAGTAATACCGCCAGTAAGTGGGTATAACTTGCCATTGCCGAAAAACCAACGGTAGCAAATGTTGACGCCACTAAACCAAAAATACCTAGCGGTGCAAATCGGATCACCACATGCACTATCTTCGATACACCACCAGCAATGTCACTAATAACTTGTTTGGTCGTCGATGATGCGTGCTTCAAGGCAACACCAAAACCAATACCCCAGGCTAACACCCCAATAAAGTTGCTGGTTACAATCGCATTAATCGGGTTATCGACAACCTTGTAAATCAAATTACGCAGAACGTCAGTGATATTACTTGGTGCCGCATTCGTTGCACCTTCAGTCATTAAGGCTAACTGAACAGGGAATAAAAAACTTAAACTAACGGCGACAAGCGCAGCAGCAAAGGTGCCGAGTAGATACAAAATAACAACAGGACGCATATTAGCATTGGTATTCGCTTCTTGATTGGCTATCGCGGAGATAACTAATACAAATACTAATAAAGGTGCGATCGCTTTCAATGCACTGACAAATAACCCGCCAAATAAACTTGCTTCTTTAGCAATTTCTGGGGCAGCATACGCTAACGCGGTACCCGCAATAATGCTAATGATGATCTGCTTAACCAAACTCAATTGAAAAAGCCCTGCTACTTTACTACCCATACCACATCCTATATCCATAAACATTAATAAAGGCAGGATAATACCAAATTAAACTACTGACATAACATTAAATATCGGCATTACATCACAAAATAGCAATAAAAATTCTGTTCAACGTAAATTATAGTTCACATAACTTGCATTGCATCCTTACCTAAGCATAACGCCCTGACTCAGCATCGTCTTATTGCGAATCATCTGCGCAGTATTAGTTTGATCCAACCAATGAATTTCAATCACCACTTCCTTTCGCTGATTTGATGTGGTGATCGTACTTAGTGAGCTAACTTGCCAAGTTAAATTAAATTGATGCTGATCATAGTGAATATCACCGGCACTAATGTGACCGCCAAGGTTGGTATTCAAAGCATTAAATCCATCAATCGAATCGGTCAAATACCGTATTTCATTCAGCTTATACTCCAGTAGCGCCCATGCTGCTGTATATTGTGATTGCTGTAATATAATTTGGGCCTGCGTTAACTTTAAACTTGTGACGCCAAATATAGCGGTGGTCAGCATAAATAAACAGATCATAACCTCAAGTAAACTGCCACCTTGCTGCGAAGTATGTTGTCTCAACCGCATTTAAAAACCGTATAACGAAGTTGGTTGCCAAGTCCAAGGCATTGATGTCGTAATAAGTTGACGCTGCATGACAATTCGCTCCGTATTATTGTAGCTAACCACTATCGCAATATTGAACACAGCTTCCTCTGCAACGCATAAATAGAATTGTTCTGACAACATATATTGATGCATCAAATCACTCGGAATGACTAATTGATAAGTATCTAACGCTAAATTAGTACATGGCGGTGATAGAGCCAGCAATTCAGATGACTCGTAAAGCACGATATAAAACAAATCCAATTTATTGGCCGCTATAACTTTAGCTTTCAGGTAATTAATATGGAGCTGATTACGTTGAATACGCTGTTGCTGAATATGCGCAAATGCCAAACTGCTACTGATCGTAATGAAGACTAAAATTAGCGTCATTGATAACATAGCAAAACCTCGAACAGCATGGGATTGCGGTTGCTTAGACGCCACTATAGAAAAGCCCTCGCGCTGCTATTGCGAAAATAATCCAGTTCAATCTCGGTGAATTGACGATGACGTATACGAAGCGCGATACTGACATAACCTTTAACTTTATGCGCTAGCGTGTATCGCTGTTGTGACACAGTGAATTGCAATTGGATAATGTCGGTGTTCGCCGCATCTGAGATCATTTCCCAGCCTAAGCCACCATCACAGTCAACCTCGCTACCTTTGCGCTGTTGTACCCCTCCACGATGCAAACGAAAACCAAAGTTTTCATCTCTAAACATACCATCTTCGTTACGATCATAACGATATACAATACAATCATTACTGGGATTCAAAATATAAATTTTATCATCGCTATAAATAAAAGGATTCGCAGCGGCAATATTACTGCTATAACCTGCTCGACCTAACTCTCGCTGCATAATAGTCAGTACATTCTGAGCCTCCTGCTGCACGAGATAATATTGTTCAGCCCGATTATTTTGCACTTCATGTGTGGCGTGTATATAACTCGACCCGGTAAAAATAATCCCCCCTAGCGTTATTGATATCATCAACTCAATTAATCCATGTCCGCACATGTAAAGAGGGCCCGAGCACAAGGGTTTAACAAGGCGCATAAATAGCACTATCTCCCCGCACCATACAAACTCGAATACGTCCTTGAGTACTGACAATAACCATAGTGCTAAAACGACCTAAGGAAAGTTGATAACTGGCACCATTTGTCGTGCCAAATAATGGTGAAAAAGATAAGAGGGGTCGATTAACGGAGAGCTCTATATCACTTATCGCTGCGCTCGCTTGACCATAGTTAGACTGACATAACGCAGTCGATGTTAAACAATCACAATTTTCGTTATGACTGATAACCCAGCATGACTCGACTGTGCTATTGACAGCGTTATTAACCTGGACATTAAAATAATGCCGTTCACCCCGCAGTAGCGCTAATTGTTTCGTGATATTTAGCGCTTCAACTAATTGCCTGGTGAGATTGCCTAGTTTATTTTTATGCACGTATGCACTATATGAAGGCACACTTAAAGCCATCAATATAGTCACGATTGCCAACGTTAACAGTAACTCGATTAAGGTTAGTCCGGGTGATTTTAATTTACGGTGTATCATTCGCATTAGCTTCATTTAGTCATGGGCGAGTAACACTAACCCTAGAATAAAATGTAATCACTGATACTTTTATATTAATAAACAGGTAAAATGTTCAATTATTATTGAATACAACCACAGTGACGGCTTGTTCGCTTTGATTAAACTCAGTGAAATAAACAAGTAAATTACAGGTGTAATTAAAGAAAAACACGTAAAATTAAAGAGTTATTATGTCAAAAATAGATTTTTCAGCAATTAACGAAAGCAGTTCAAAATCGTTTCATGAACAGCGTAATACCATCAAAAAAGTATGCCTTGGAAAAACGGTTTTATGCCCAGTGTGTCAACAAGCATTAAAATTATTACCACCAAAGAATAAAAATGATGAATCTAGAACCGGTGTGGGCTGTGCGAAAGGTTGCACGTTTATTGAATTGGAATTTGAACTGTAGTGGCAATAATTTTGTAAACTGTCATTGAAGTCATCAATGTCATCACAATTTCAATTACGCTAAATTGCAGATATAAAAAAACCTCGCTCCTTGTTGTTACTAGCTGTAACTGAAGTAGCGAGGTTTTTTATTAACTATAAATACTGCTATTTACTGCTTACTACTTACTTAATGCGAGTATGTAACTCTTGTATTGAGCGAACAGTACCACGGTCATCCGCAGAGTGCGCTTGGCACGTTGCAAATGCAGCATTCATTGTTGTTGTGTAGTTCACTTTATAACGTAACGCAGCTGCACGTAGTTGGCGAGAGTCTTCAATCGCAACACGACCTTCAGTCGTATTAATGATATAGCTGTATTCGCCATTCTTGATACGGTCAAGAATATGTGGACGACCTTCATGTACCTTGTTAACTAGACGAAGATTAATACCTGCTTCACCTAGCGCAACGGCAGTACCGTGAGTCGCATCAATCTCAAAACCAAGTTCAATTAACTGCTTAGCTAGTTCCGCAGCGCGGGCTTTATCACAGTTACGAACAGAGATAAGTGCACGACCACTCTTAGCAACTTCAGCAGAAGCACCAAGCTGTGCTTTAGCATAAGCTTCAGCGAATGTATCACCCACGCCCATTACTTCACCAGTAGAACGCATTTCAGGGCCAAGTAACGGATCTGAACCTGGGAACTTACCGAATGGTAATACTACTTCTTTAACCGAGTAATATGGTGGGATAACTTCTTTAGTGAAACCAAGTTCAACTAACGTTTGACCCGCCATTACACGTGCAGCAATTTTTGCTAATTGCACACCCGTTGCTTTTGAAACAAAAGGAATCGTACGTGCAGCACGTGGGTTTACTTCAATCAAGTAAACTTCATTATCTTTCACCGCGAACTGGGTATTCATTAGACCAATAACACCTAACTCTAATGCTAACGCACGTACTTGGTCACGCATAACATCAAGAATTTCTGGGCTTAATGAATGAGGAGGTAATGAACAACCTGAGTCACCTGAGTGAACACCTGCTTGTTCAATGTGCTCCATGATGCCGCCAATAACAACATCTTTACCGTCACAAATAGCATCAACGTCAAGCTCGATTGCGTTATCTAGGAAACGGTCAAGTAATACTGGCGATTCATTAGATACACTTACCGCTTCTTTGAAGTAACGACGTAAATCGATTTCGTCATATACAATTTCCATTGCACGGCCACCAAGTACATATGATGGACGAACAACTAACGGATAACCGATACCTTCAGCTGAAATAACCGCTTGCTCAGTCGTTGTTACCGTCGCATTGTCAGGCTGTAACAAACCTAAACGCTCAACCGCTTGTTGGAAGCGTTCACGATCTTCAGAACGGTCAATCGCATCCGGTGATGTACCGATGATTGGTACGCCAGCCGCTTCTAATTCACGCGCTAGTTTAAGTGGTGTTTGACCACCGTACTGAACGATCACGCCTTTCGGTTTTTCAATACGAACGATTTCTAATACGTCTTCTAGTGTAATAGGTTCGAAGTATAAACGATCAGATGTATCGTAATCAGTTGAAACCGTTTCAGGGTTACAGTTAACCATGATAGTTTCGTAACCATCTTCACGCATTGCTAATGCCGCGTGTACACAGCAGTAATCGAATTCGATACCTTGACCAATACGGTTAGGACCGCCACCGATAATCATGATCTTATCGTTATCTGTTGGGTTTGCTTCACATTCTTCATCGTAAGTAGAATACATGTAAGCGGTGTCACTTGAGAATTCAGCGGCACAAGTATCTACACGTTTGTAAACCGGAAAGATCTCTAAACGATGACGTAATTTACGGATTTCATTTTCACTTACACCGGCAAGTTTACACAGACGTAAATCAGAGAAACCTTTACGCTTAAGTTGACGTAATGACGTTTCGTTTAGACCCGCTAAACCAATTTTACTGACGTTTGCTTCCGCGTTAACAATGTCTTCGATTTGAACTAGGAACCAAGGGTCAATACATGTGATCGCATAGATCTCATCTGTTGACATGCCAATACGGTAAGCATCCGCTATATAGAAGATACGCTCAGCGCCCGCTTCTGTTAGCTCTTGACGGATCTTAGCTGCTGCAGACTCGTCGTTTAAGTTCACTTCTGGATCAAAACCGTTCTTACCGATTTCCAGGCCACGTATTGCTTTTTGCATTGACTCTTGGAAGTTACGACCAATCGCCATGACTTCACCCACAGATTTCATCTGGGTAGTTAGACGGTCATTAGCACCGGCAAATTTTTCGAAGTTAAAGCGTGGCATCTTAGTTACCACATAATCCAGTGTTGGTTCAAATGATGCTGGCGTTGCACCACCTGTAATATCATTGGATAGTTCGTCTAACGTGTAACCAACCGCTAGTTTTGCCGCAATGCGAGCAATTGGGAAACCCGTTGCTTTTGATGCAAGTGCAGATGAACGAGATACGCGTGGGTTCATCTCGATGATAACCATACGGCCATCAGCTGGATTGATACCGAACTGTACGTTTGAACCACCTGTTTCTACACCAATTTCACGTAGAACAGCCATCGATGCATTACGCATGATCTGGTATTCTTTATCCGTGAGTGTTTGCGCTGGTGCCACCGTAATTGAGTCACCGGTGTGGATACCCATTGGGTCAATGTTTTCAATTGTACAGACGATGATGCAGTTATCGTTTTTATCACGTACAACTTCAGTTTCGTATTCTTTCCAACCAATTAGTGATTCATCGATCAATAGTTCAGTTGTTGGAGAAAGGTCTAAACCTAACGTACAAATGTCTTCAAACTCTTCCATGTTGTAAGCGATACCGCCACCCGAACCACCCATAGTGAATGATGGACGAATAATACACGGGAAACCAACTTCAGCTAAAACGCCTTTTGCTTCTTCTAGAGTGTGTGCGATACCAGCGCGAGGCGTTTCAAGACCAATGGCTTTCATTGCTTTGTCAAAACGGCTACGGTCTTCCGCTTTATCAATCGCGTCAGCTGTTGCGCCAATCAGTTCAACGTTAAACTCTGCTAAAACACCTTTGCTGTCTAGCTCAAGTGCACAGTTTAATGCTGTTTGACCACCCATTGTTGGTAAGATCGCATCTGGACGCTCTTTTTCAATGATGTTACGTACAACTTCCCAATGGATCGGCTCGATGTAAGTCGCGTCCGCCATTTCTGGGTCAGTCATAATGGTAGCTGGGTTTGAGTTAACTAAAATAACTCGGTAGCCTTCTTCACGAAGTGCTTTACAAGCTTGAGCACCGGAATAGTCAAACTCACACGCTTGACCGATTACGATAGGACCTGCGCCCAAGATTAGAATACTTTTTATATCATTACGTTTTGGCATAGTTCAATTCTCTACTAGGTATCAGGCTTAGGCTTGGCTTTTTTCCATACTCTTTTCCATCAACTCTATAAAGTGATTGAAAAGTGGAGCTGCATCGTGTGGACCAGGACTTGCTTCAGGGTGACCCTGGAAGCTAAATGCTGGTTTATCAGTACGATGAAGACCTTGTAAAGAGTCATCAAATAATGATTTGTGCGTCATTACTAGATTTTCCGGTAACGTTGTTTGGTCAACTGCGAAACCATGGTTCTGCGCCGTAATCATCACTACGCCACGTTCCAAGTCTTTTACAGGGTGGTTAGCACCGTGATGACCGAACTTCATTTTTAATGTTTTAGCACCACTTGCTAATGCAAGTAATTGGTGACCTAAACAAATACCAAATACTGGAATATCTGTAGTCAAAATTTCTTTGATTGCTGCGATTGCATAATCACACGGTTCTGGATCACCAGGGCCGTTTGATAAGAACACACCATCTGGGTTTAACGCTAATACTTCTTTCGCAGTTGTTTGCGCAGGTACAACCGTAATACGGCAACCACGGTCAACTAACATACGTAAGATATTACGCTTAACACCATAATCATAAGCAACAACGTGAAAGCGAGAGTCTGTAGCATCAGCAGGTAAACCACCCATTAATGTCCAGCTACCTTGTTTCCATTCGTATGCTTCTTTCACTGTTACTTCTTTCGCTAAATCCATGCCTTTAAGGCCAGGGAATGCTTTAGCAAGTTCTAATGCTTTCGCTTCATCTATGCTTTCGCCAGCGATAGAGCCACCTGCGATGATACAACCAGCTTGCGCACCTTTTTCACGTAAAATACGTGTCAGTTTACGGGTATCAATATCAGCGATGCCAACAACATTACGTTCTTTTAGATAATCAGTAAGTGATTGTTGATTACGGAAATTAGAAGTAACTAACGGAAGATCTCGAATGATTAGTCCACAAGCATGAACATCTGAAGATTCTGCATCTTCATCATTTGTACCGGTGTTTCCGATATGTGGGTAAGTAAGAGTAACGATTTGGCGAGAATAGGAAGGATCGGTTAATATTTCTTGATAACCAGTCATTGAAGTATTAAAAACTACTTCACCTACCGAATGACCTTCTGCACCGATAGACACACCACGGAATACTGTTCCGTCTTCCAACACCAACAAGGCGATATTACTCAAGACAACCTCCAAAAAATAGATAGAAAAATAATAAAATAAATCAACTATTTACCCCAGGCTGTCACACAGCATAGTAATTCGAGATTAAAAAAACCAATCTCTGAATTACTAAATTTTGGCAAATTCCGCGGATAATACAGACAAAACAAATGTTACGCAACTGTTTTGTTTTATGTTTTGAATTTAAGATTTAAGATCAAGCACATCTTGCATTGTATACAAGCCCTGCTCTTGGGCAAATACCCAAGTTGATGCACGTATAGCACCTTTTGCAAATGTCATACGGCTTGATGCTTTATGTGTAATTTCAATGCGCTCGCCGATGTCAGCAAACATTGCGGTATGCTCACCAACCAGATCACCGGCTCTAATGGTAGAAAAACCAATGGTTTCGCGATCGCGCTCACCGGTATTACCTTCGCGGCCATACACAGCCACTTTTTTCAGATCACGACCAAGTGTATTTGCAATCACTTCGCCCATACCTAATGCAGTACCAGACGGTGCATCCACTTTATAACGGTGATGACCTTCAATGATCTCAATGTCTGTGTAGTCACCCATGACCTTAGCCGCCATTTCTAACAGTTTAAACATCACATTCACACCAACACTCATGTTGGGTGCAAATACCACGCCTGTCGTATTACCGGCATCATGGATCAGTTGTTTTTGTTCATCGCTAAACCCGGTGGTACCAATGACTATTTTCTTATGATTCGCAACCGCAAACTCAAGATGCTGCAAGGTTGCTTCTGGCGCGGTAAAATCGACAATGACATCAAAGTCATTAACCACGTCAGCAAGGCTACTAACCACTTTAACACCGAGTGAACCAAGACCAGCTAACTCGCCAACATCTGCGCCTAAGAAGTTACACTCAGGACGTTCGATTGCTGCACCCACAATGGCTGCACCATCACTATCTTGAATGGCTTCTAAAATCGTACGGCCCATACGACCATTACAACCCATCACCGCAATTCTTACCGCTTGTCCCATCTAGACTTCTCCCTGTGTTTATTATTAATCAAATAGATATACCCAAGTTACTTCAAGATGCTATATCAGAGACGAGCAGGGATATCAGGACAAGGCACAATATGTAGATAATGGTTATTCCATTTTCAAATATTGTAACGCTGTACTGTTATTCCTGCTCGCCTCCCGTAGGGCAAACCGAAAGCAGGTATCTTCGGCGTTATGAAGTCTTGATTTAGAATAACTAAATCCTCGACTTCATGCCTTGAATATCCTCTCCTTTCGGTTTGCTGATTGTGCATCTTGAAGTAGCTTGGGTATAGTACTTTGATAATAGCACTCCTCGAAACACATCAACAACGCTAACTTGCGTTTCTTAAGCATAAAAATTAGGCATAAAAAAACCCGCCATTCTAACTACTAGAATGCGGGTTTTCTTATACTGAATATTAGCAATCAACCGAAGATACCAAACAGGCCAGCCCATAGGTGCATCGTCGGTATAGTTAAAAACACAATTAAAAATACTAATGCATATTTCCAGTTAAAATCGTTATACGTTGCCATTACTCATTATCCATCAATTGATCTAAATCAAAAATCATCTTACCTAAATAATAATGGCTCAGCAGCAACTATATCAGCCACAGAACAAATTTATATCTTTATAGGTAGTGTCAATTTAAGGTTTCACGACTAACGAAAAAGCGCAGTGCATGATGATGTAATACCAACGAATGAACGGAAAGCATATTTCAGACATAAAAAAACGCCTTGCTCATATCGCTATGAACAAGGCGTTTCGCTAGTATATACCCAAGCTACGTCAAGATGCATCTTGAAGTAACTTGGGTATATATAGGACTGATTAGATGATGTCTAATAGTTCTACTTCAAATACTAGTGCTTGGAATGGACCGATTGCAGCGCCTGCGCCCTGTTCGCCATAAGCAAGGTTGTGTGGGATAGATAGCTTGAATTTATCACCAACGTTCATTAGTTGTAGTGCTTCAGTCCAACCAGCGATAACGCCGCCAACTGGGAATTCAGCAGGTTGACCACGTTCAACAGAGCTGTCAAATACAGTACCGTCAGTTAGCATGCCATGATAATGAACACGCACTGTAGATTCTGCAGTTGGTTTTTCCTCGATGTCACCACGTGCCATAACTTCATACTGTAGACCAGATTCAGTTACAGTAACTTCTTCACGTTCTGCATTTTCAGCTAAGAATTTTTCGCCTTCAGCAGCAAATAATTTAGATTTCTCAGCTTTTTCAGCTTCTAATTTCTCATGGATCAGTTTGAAAGCATCGTTTAGCTCTTCATCGCTAACTTTGCTTTCTGCACCAGCGAACGCATCTGCAAGACCAGCTTGAACAGCTGAAATGTCTAGACCTTCGAATGGATTAGCAGCAAGCTGTTGACCCATTTGTAGACCAATACCGTAACTACCTTTTTGTTCACTTGTTGCAAATTCAGACATAATTAAACTTCCATAATTCTTAATGATAAACACAGTAACTGTGTTGCTTAAATAACTAGGTGTGGGCGATTTATACAAAAACAAGGGAGAACATAACTTTTTTATTTCTTAAATAATGTTCTGCATGTCATCACCCTAAAATAGTTAGGTATAATTCAACAGCGCTGCACCACGAACACCGCCTTCACCACCAAATTCGGCTTGTTTTAACTGCGGCAATTTCATGTTATCAAATACATAAGCCTTTATCTTTTCAGGTAGTTGAGTATACAAGGCCTCAAAGCGCGCCAAGCCACCACCGAACACCACCACATGGGGATCAATGATCATAATCAGACTGCCTAGTGCAGCGGCTAAAATATCTAAAAATACCGTCACGGTTTTTACTGCTACGGGTTCTTTCGCCGTATATGCAGCAATAATATCCGGGCCTTTCAGCGCCTGTTCTTCGTTACATGAACCGTCTATATAGATCTTGTAATGTTTATATAACGCGGCAAGTCCAGTGCCTGAACAATAAGTTTCTAAACAAGAATGCCCCCCACATCCACAATGAGTCAGTGGAAGCTCAGGATAACGTTGTAACATGGTGCCAGGAATTGCCATATGACCAAACTCACCCGCGCCAAAGTTATGCCCAGACAAAATGGTTTTATTTATGCAAATGGCACCACCTAAACCTGTGCCTAAAGTCACCGCGATAGCAATATCGGCGTCTTCCGCTGCACCTTTAAAACATTCTGATAGCGCAAAGCAGTTGGCATCATTCTGCACTTTTACGTCACGACTAATACGTTTCTGTAAATCTGTTTGTAAATTTTGGCCATGTAAACTGGGTAAATTAGGGCAAATGGTGGTATTAGTTTCTGGATCCATCACCCCCGGATAACCGATACCAACCATGCCTTTACAACCAAATTCTTTATCGGCTTTAAAAATAAAGGTATCAAGTGCATCTAATAATTCTTCGTAATCTTCGGTAGGTGCGGGGATCCGCTCATTGAAAACACACTCGAGCTCTGTGTTATATACCGAAAATTCTATTTTCGTACCGCCAATATCAAAACCGTAATACATTTAACCCCCATAACCGTTAAATAACAGCTAAATAATTGATGATATAGTGATGTTTCAATTCATAATGAAAGTGTAATCAATTTCATACGAATGGGCAGGTTTATATCTGTGTAATCAATCACACATCAACAATTTATTAAATATCCTGTAACCAGAAATACTGAAGAACAAGATGAAATCACGCTCAGTTAATCTATATTACACCAACTTAAGGGTTTGTAGTGACCGGTGATAAAGCTTAAAGTAGCAGTAACGGTCCAAACTATAGACTTTAAAATGCTGCAACCTAAAAATAAATCCATCCGTTTTAAAAGTATCGATATAGATAATGCTTTCGCTAAAGAAGCACAATTCATTGCCCAAATAAAACAGGATGAATTAAGCCAATGTTTAATGTTATGGCAAGCTAAGACACCTACACTGGTATTACCGGCAGGAAATAAATGGCCTGAATCGAATACCCTGAAACAAGCGCTTGCAGAACAATCTTGGCAGGTATTATCGAGACGAACTGGGGGCGCGCCAGTGCCTCAATCACCCGGTATCGTCAACTTATCCCACATCTATCTTTGGCCAGAAAAAACACCTTATTCTACGGCGACGGCTTATGTACATTTGTGTACTGTGCTAAATGACTTTTTTTCACAATATGGGTTAGAAAGTAGCGCGGCTGCAACCCCCTTCTCTTATTGCGATGGTGATTACAACTTAAATATTAATGGCCGGAAAATTGTTGGTACTGCACAGCGCGTCATACTAAAAAAAGGCGGTCGTAAGATCGTACTGGCGCAAGCATTTATATTAATTGATGTACTGCTCGATGAATTAATTAAACCGGTCAATCTTTGCTATGGAATGCTAGGTAAGACACCATTAGTGAAGGCTAATGCGCACACTTGTTTGTTTGAGCATATTCAAGAACGTCCAAGTATAGACACAATATATCAGCAACTAACCCAAGCATTTTTACGTAGTACTTATGCCATCAAGAGCGATTGAGTAGAGTCGAGAAAAGTAATAATAATTGATAAAAATAAAGCCGCCGTAAAAACGGCGGCTTTAGAATAGTTAAATCAATAAAATGACTTAATTATTTAGTAAAATCATCAAAGAAGCTTTTCACACCGTCAAAGAAACCTTCTGACTTTGGCTTATGTTTCTTTGCCGACGCATTGTTTAATGATGCTTCGAACTGCTGTAACAACTCTTTCTGCTCAGCGCTTAGCTTAACTGGCGTTTCAAGTGTTACTTTACACAGTAGATCACCCGTCGCACCGCCACGTACTGATTTCACGCCTTTACCGCGTAAACGGAACATACGACCAGTTTGTGTTTCAGCGGGTACTTTTAATTTAACGCGACCGTCTAAGGTCGGTACCTCAATTTCGCCACCGATAGCGGCATGGGCAAAGCTAATTGGCACTTCACAGTACAGGTTGCTGCCGTCACGCTCAAAAATAGCATGTTGACGCACACTTACTT
Organism: Moritella sp. PE36; assembly: GCF_000170855.1. GTDB lineage: Bacteria > Pseudomonadota > Gammaproteobacteria > Enterobacterales > Moritellaceae > Moritella. Next base: position 93,066 of record NZ_ABCQ01000006.1, read on the forward strand.
GCACATACAGATCACCGGATCCGGCGCCCATATCACCCGCTTCACCTTCGCCAGTTAAGCGAATACGATCGCCAGTATCAACACCAGCCGGAATGGTTACTTTTAGATCTTTGCTACGTTCGTAACGACCTTCACCATGACATTTACGGCAAGGATCTTTAATTATTTTTCCTTTACCATGACAGGTTGGGCATGCTTGGTTTACTGCAAAGAAACCTTGACGCATTTGCACTTGGCCTTGGCCATGACAAGTACTACAAGTTGTTGCTTTAGTACCTGATTTAGCACCAGAACCATTACATACTTCACAATGACATTGGCTTGGAATGCGGATCGTTTTGCTTACACCACGCACCGCTTCTTCAAGGGTAAGTTCCATGTTATAACGCAGATCACTACCACGTGCAGCACGTTGCTGACGACCACGGCCACCACCGCCGCCAAAGATGTCACCAAATACATCGCCAAAGATATCACCGAAGTCACCTTGACCACCGTGTCCGCCTTGTTGATTTAAACCTGCATGTCCATATTGGTCATAAGCCGCTTTTTTCTGTGCATCATTTAGCACTTCATAAGCTTCTTTAACTTCTTTAAATTGCTCTTCCATCGCTTTATCACCCTTAGTTCGATCAGGGTGATATTTCATAGCCATGCGTTTATAGGCTTTTTTAACATCTTTTTCGCTAGCGTCGCGTGATACACCTAGCACTTCGTAATAATCGCGTTTTGACATAATAATCAGCTTAAATTGAAATAATTTAGATACACGAAAGGCGTTGGTGAAGCACCAACGCCTTTGCTATTTAAAAACGAATAACTTAGGCGTTATTATTTTTTGTCTTCTTTCACTTCTTCGAACTCAGCGTCAACAACATCACCAGTTACATCTTTCTCTTTTGGCTGTTCACCGGCTTCTGGGCCAGCTTGTTGTGCTTGAGCTTGCTGTTGAGCAATTTCCATCAATTTTTGAGCCGCTTCCATTAACGTTTGAGTTTTCGCTTCAATCGCTTCTTTGTCGTCGCCTTTAATTGCTGCTTCTAGCTCAACAATTGCTGTTTCAATTTTTTCTTTTTCATCAGCAGGTAGTGCTTCGCCAGCTTCTTCAATTTGCTTACGCGTACCGTGAACCATTGCATCAGCTTGGTTACGTGCTTGTACTAATTCTTCGAATTTAGCATCTTCAGCAGAGTTTGCTTCAGCATCACGTACCATTGCATCTACTTCTTCTTCTGAAAGACCAGACGATGCTTGGATTGTAATTTTTTGTTCTTTACCCGTATCTTTATCAGTTGCAGATACGTGTAAGATACCATCCGCATCAATATCGAATGAAACTTCGATTTGTGGAATACCACGTTGTGCAGGACGAATACCTTCTAGGTTAAATTGACCTAGTGAGTTGTTGTCTGCAGCACGTTTACGCTCACCTTGGATTGCGTGAACGGTTACCGCTGATTGATTATCTTCTGCAGTAGAGAATGTTTGTGACGCTTTAGTCGGGATAGTTGTATTTTTCTCGATAAGCTTAGTCATAACACCACCCATAGTCTCAATACCCAGAGATAGAGGTGTAACGTCTAGAAGAAGTACGTCTGTTTTTTCACCAGAAAGTACCGCACCTTGAATCGCCGCGCCCATCGCTACAGCTTCATCAGGGTTAACGTCTTTACGTGCTTCTTTACCGAAGAACTCAGTAACAGCCGCTTGAACCATAGGCATACGAGTTTGACCACCAACTAGGATGATGTCGTTAATGTCACCAACAGCTAGGTCTGAATCTTGTAATGCAATACGTAGTGGTTCCATCGTAGCTTTAACTAGGTCTTCAACTAGAGATTCTAATTTAGCACGTGTCACTTTGATGTTTAAATGTTTAGGACCTGTTGCATCAGCAGTGATGTAAGGTAGGTTTACATCTGTTTGTTGTGTTGTAGATAGTTCGATCTTCGCTTTTTCTGCAGCTTCTTTTAGACGTTGCATTGCTAGCGGATCGTTTGTTAGGTCAAAGTTTTGTTCTTTTTTGAATTCTGCTACTAGATAGTTGATTAGACGTGTATCGAAATCTTCACCACCTAAATGCGTATCACCGTTAGTCGCTAATACTTCAAACGTTTTCTCGCCATCAACTTCATCGATTTCGATGATAGAGATATCGAATGTACCACCACCAAGGTCATATACAGCTACGATGCTGTCGCCTTTAGCTGTGTTCACACCATAAGCGAATGCAGCAGCAGTTGGTTCGTTGATGATACGTTTAACATCAAGACCAGCAATACGACCAGCATCTTTCGTTGCTTGACGTTGTGAATCGTTAAAGTATGCAGGTACAGTAATTACTGCTTCAGTTACTGCTTCACCTAGGTAATCTTCTGCTGTTTTCTTCATTTTTTTCAAAACTTCAGCAGAAATTTGTGGCGGAGCCATCTTTTCGCCTTTAACTTCAACCCATGCATCACCATTGTCAGCTTTCACAATTTTGAAAGGCATGATTTTGATATCACGTTGGATCTCTTCATCTTCAAAACGACGGCCGATCATACGTTTGATTGCAAACAACGTGTTTTCAGGGTTAGTTACAGCTTGGCGTTTTGCAGGCTGACCAACTAAAGTTTCACCATCTGCGCTATAAGCGATGATTGACGGAGTAGTACGATCACCTTCAGCATTCTCGATTATGCGAGCAGTGTCGCCATCTAAGATTGATACACAAGAGTTCGTTGTACCTAAATCGATACCAATGATTCTACCCATAATCGTAATTCTCCAATAAAGACTTTCATTTACAAATTTGATACAGAATAAATGGTGACGGTTAAAGTAATTTCAAGTCAATTAAAATACTTTACCCATCACTGACAACCCGCGCCTTGCAAGGTTATCTCTGCGATTGAAAATAAATATGGGGGCGAAATTGAACGCTTCAAGCAGAAAAATGAATTTATTAAAAAAAAATTGAATATAATTGCAAAAGTTGACTTAAATACTCAGTGTTCGACAGTAAATAGCGCATATTAAAGCTAGATCAAGTCACGGTTATTCTACAATAAACTTTGCTTTATTAATCACGTCACTCGATAACTCAACGCCCATACGTGCGGCGGCATCAAGATTAAGAGAAAGAACGGGTTGAGCAAGGACGTTTTCGCGACTTAAATTTTTGCCACCTTCAGCTAAGCGCACTAATAAATCAGCGGTATCTCGGCCCACCTGTACATAGTCGATGTTGTAGACAGCAAAGATACCTTTATCAATACTTCGATGGTCCTCAGCAATTAGCGCCACGTTATTCCGTTCTGCAACGGTTATCACTTGACTCAGTTCTGCCATATCAGTGATGTGATAAGGTAAATAGATTACATCCACGATCGGAGCCAGCATGCGTGTCGCCACTCTTAATTCATCACTTGTTTCAATATAGTGATAAACGATCTGCATGCCTTTTTGTTGTTGCTGTGCTAAAAACTGTTCAGCATTGCGCATATCAGCTACTTTTTTATCAATAATGACACCCAAAGTGTTAATCCCAGGCAATAGTTTTTTGATAAAATTAACCTCATAATGTTCTGCAAACTCAGTGTGATTATGACTTTCATCAAGGTAAATGTCGGTTGATAAACCTTGCTGGTTAACTAAGGTAATAAAAGGCGTATTTTTCGTCATCGAAATAGTTAAATTGACATCTGATGAGGCTGCCTGACTGCTGTCAATCCAAGTAAGATTCGTGCCCGTCACATAACCTTGTCGCATTAATTCAGACTGCAGGCCTAATTGTACGTGTTTGACGACCATGCCAGAATCAGATGCCGAGACAGCGACTCGTAACTGGCTGGCTTGTGTGTCCACAATTGAAAGTAAATAAAGTAAACAGATTAAAAATATAGCGCGTGATGTGCCAAGATGCCGACATGATAAATGTGATCGTTCCATGATATGACCTGCGCGCATTATGCTTTCCTTAGCTATTTAATACAGTCTAGGTAGACCAATTAATTTAACACACTAAGTTTTGCTAAGTAATGCAATGCATCACATTTCCCCATACCTAAAAATAGTTTATTATCAAGCATATAATAATAGGTTATCAACGAATAACTAAACCAATATAAGAAGGAAGCAAGATGTTCTGGAGCAAAACACTAAAATTAGCAGGCCTTACGTCATTAATGATGTTCAGCACGGCGCAGGCGGCAACATTTGATAAACCTGAAACAGATATTAAGTATCGCCAATCCGCATTAACCATGATCGCGATTAATTTTTCTGACATGGCAGATATGGTTAAAGGCAAAAAAGAATGGAATGACGCACAATTCCAACTGCGCTCTGAACAGCTAGCACAGTTAATCCCGATGGCTCAGCACGGTTTTAGTGCCAGCGATAGTCAAACTGGTGATACCAAAGCTAAAGCAGCAATCTGGAGTGATGCAGACGGTTTCGCGGCTAAATTTAGCCAATTTAGTAAAGACGCACAAAACTTAGCGACAGTTGCCAAAGAAGGCAATCGAGGTCAAATCAAAAAAGCATTTGGCCAAACAGCAAAAAATTGTAAATCTTGCCATAGTGATTACAAATCAAAATAATCACAACCATGTCTAAAAAAGGCGAACAATGTATATTGTTCGCCTTTTTATTTTCATACCCAAGTTACTTCAAGATGCTATATCAGAGACGAGCAGGGATAACAGCACAAGACGCAATATGTAGATAATGGTTATTCCATTTTCAAATATTGTAACGCAGTGCTGTTATTCCTGCTCGCCTCCCGTAGGGCAAGCCGACCGAAGGCATCTTCGGCGTTATGAAGTCTTGATTTAGAATAACTAAATCCTCGACTTCATGCCTTGAATATCCTCTCCTTTCGGTTTGCTGATTGTGCATCTTGAAGTAACTTGGGTATATAACCCTCAGCTACGCTGTATCAATGTCGATCACGGTATACTTGTAAGGTGTATCCGCTAACCAAGGCGATAAATGTTTCTGTAACATCAGGGTTAATACCTGTTTGCTGACGGGCTTAGCTATAAAGTCGTCCATCCCGGCCGCAAAGCACTTATCTTTTTCGATTTGCAGTACATTCGCGGTTAATGCAATGATGGGGGTGTGCTGACCAGCAGTTTCACTGTCGCGAATAATTTTTGTCGCATCAAAGCCATCAAGCACAGGCATCTGACAATCCATTAATATTAAATTAAACCCTTGCTCTTTACATAGGTCTACCGCTATTTGGCCATTGTCAGCAATCGTAACTACAATGCCTAGCTTTTGTAACATCATCTTAGTTACTTTCTGATTGATTAAGGTATCCTCAACCAATAACACCTGCATTTCATCGGCCGCGACAGTTTCCTCTACAACCGTTTCCATTTGCTTAGGCTGCGCATTCATCAGCGTTTGAAGTACAACCTTTTTTAATATATCCGCTTTATAAGGGCGACTCAAAAATGCTCTTACCCCGAGTTTTCTTGCTAATACATCATCACCTACTTGAGCCTCTGCAGACATAAGCATTAGCCGAGGTGTGAGCTCAGCAAACTCATCTTGTAATTGTTTCGCAACCGTAAAACCGTCCATTGTAGGCATCACTTTATCGATGATAACTAAATCAAACGGCTTACCTTTATCTAACGCATCAAGTACAACGCTCTTGCTTAAACAGGGATCATCACAACATACCGATGTCGCCCCAAAACTTTTCAATTGCGCAGAGGTAATACGCATATTCAACATACTGTCATCTATCAGCAATATAGATAACCCTGCAAGACTTTGTTCTGAATCAGGCCTCTGCAATAATTCGTCAATAGATTCGAATTGCACAGCAAACTCAAAGCGGCTACCTTTACCAGGCTTACTGTAAACAAGAATGTCACTATCCATTAATTTTACAATGCTACGGCAAATCGCTAACCCTAAACCCGTACCACCATAATTACGTGTTGTACTGCCATCTGCTTGCTGAAACTTTTCAAATATTTTTTGTTGGTTCTCGGCAGCAATGCCAATACCACTATCAATAATCTGAAACATAATCCCGGCATTATTATCTTTACGATCCATTAATTTGATATTCAAACGTACACAACCTATAGAAGTGAATTTGATCGCATTAGATAATAGGTTATTCAAAACTTGACGTAATTGCGTAATATCACCGAGTACCATATCAGGTATGTTGTCATCAATATGGCAGACTAGCGCGATCTGTTTCTGTCTCGCGATAATAGAAAAGTTGGATTCAATCTCTTTACATAACTCAAATAGATTCAGTGGGTTTTTCGCCAGAATAAGTTGGCCAGACTCTATTTTTGAGAAATCGAGAATATCGTTAATCAAATCAAGTAGCGTAATAGACGAAGAGTAAAGCATATCAACAAACTCTTTCTGCTCGCGCCCCATTGGCATTTCTTGTAACAAGGATGCCGTACCAATGACCCCATTCATTGGTGTGCGGATCTCATGACTCATATTTGCCAAAAATTCACTTTTCTTCAAGTTAGCATCTTCAGCTTGACGTTTTGCGGTTTCAAGTTCGCGATAGTGATGGCGGGTATGTTTAACCGAGGCATTATAACTGGTGGTAAGCGTGGTGATTTCATCATCAAATAACCGCGTGGTTAGCTCAAGCGGTTGTGGCAATTGTTCGCTATCAAATTTGCTGACCGCATCTGACATCTCAGTTAAGGGGCGAATAATAATTTTATACACCACAAAAATAATGAAAAGTGCAACCATGAAGGTCTTCACTGCTTGCGATAATAACAAGACAACAAATTTATCCCACAAGCCTTTATAGATAGGATAAAGATCGGCCTGAACCTTAAATATGCCCAGCTCAAACGTCTTACTTGCAAAGTGATGCTGCATTGGCCAAGTTACATTATACTGATATTCAACAAGCGGTTTTCCTAATTGCAGAACAATGCCGCTGTCATCTCTAATTTCGAGATAATTAACACTTGGTAACTGCATTATCCCCTCTGCCTGCAGCGTTAAGTGTTCACGATCTTCAATCCACAAACTTGCCGTTAAACTGGATAAATAACTTTGTTTTATTTGATCAAGCTGAGTTTCAATACCTGAGATATCATCTTTATAATCAAGATAGACATTCAAACCTGTAATGAGTAATGTAAAAATAGAGCTGATAAGCATGATTGATACGAGCAATTGCCTCGCGATACCTATTTTTTTCTTGTGTAAAGTCGCTTTATTCATCCCTAAACTCACATCCTGTTACTAATCGACTAACCTAATAATAGACACTAGAAATGGAATTACGACGATAGGGACATAAAAATGAAACGCTTTATTACAATAATGTTAACTCTACAGATTTGTCTTGCTAGCTTTACTGTTCATGCTGAATCTATTAATTATTATGTCATTGCCAAACAAGCAATGCCATTTCAAATCATAAGCAACAATAATCAGCATACAGGTATGGTTTCAGATATTGTATCCAGTGTATTTGCTGAAAATTATACTGTTAATTATCACACCTATCCGTTCAACAGAATGATCTCAGAATTGGAATCTGGTGGTGAAAAAAACTGGGTAACTTATGGCAGTCCCAATTGGGGCGGTGTACAAGCAGCGAACTTATCTGACATACCTATTTATACCGTTAGTCACAGTATCTTAACCCATGCTAAATCTGACCTTGTTTTCCGTGATTTTAAAGACGTAAACGACAAAGTTTTTATATTGCTCAATGGCTTTGATTACCCGAGCTTACAACCTTTTATTGATAGTGGCGAAATTAACGAATTGCGAGTGAAAGATTATGCGGCCGCCTTTCGTATCTTAGATCGAATGCCGCAAGATGCCATATTTGTTGAAATGACATCACGCATTAAATATAACCTTAAGCTGCTATCAAAAGACCTAAAGGACTATAAGCTACAAGATTTTTCAGCAATTATTCCAGGGTATCCTATTTATTTAGCACTCGACCCAAATATGGATAGCGATATCCAAAAATTCATTAATCAGCAATTATTGCTGTTATCGAATTCAGGTACTTTGACAAAAATCATTAATCGCTATATTTAATATAATAACACCGGTAAATAAGTCACCAACTTAGTTATCGGTGTATGTATTTCGCCCCTGAAAACCTATTCTGACTTATCACATTTAATTAATAAAATTAGATTCAAACATATGCCCTAGCTTGTTTGCCTTGGTTTTAAGGTAACCTGCATTATGCGGGTTATGACCTTCTTGTAACGGCACGCGTTCGGCAATATTGATACCCGCTTTCATTAATGCATTTACCTTACGCGGGTTATTGGTCATTAAATTAACGGTATTTATATTCAAATAACCTAACATACCTTGGCAAAACGTATAATCTCGCATATCCGCCGCAAATCCTAAGCGTTCGTTTGCTTCGACAGTATCGGCACCGTCATCTTGTAAGTGATAAGCTCTGATCTTATTCAGCAAACCAATACCACGGCCTTCTTGACGCAGGTAAAAGATCACCCCACTGCCTTTGGCGACAATATTTTGCATTGCTTTTGCTAACTGAAAACCACAATCACAACGCGCACTGAATAACGCATCCCCAGTCAAGCATTCCGAATGTAAACGGATTAATACCGGTTTACTGGTATCAAGTTGACCATAAACTAAGGCTAAGTGCTCTTTACCCGTGGCGTGTTCGATAAAACCATTCACCTGAAATGTACCGAATTCGGTCGGTAACTTTGCACTATCAATATAACTGACAAGATTATACGGCGCTTGTGATGCTAACTGATGACGTACATTCATTAATATTTTACCAAGTTCATTACGCCCCTGACCATCACCACCGTCGCCCCAATACGCGTCTTTATGCGAATGTTCTGTTAATACTTGTTCACCCGTCGCAACAAGTTGGTAGGCATAAAATGGATTCTGACTAAATTTTTCCATCACGACATCTCGCATTACACCGTCACGTACTGCCATCCAGTCCGATTTTACCAATTGTGCATACTCTCGACTTAAACTAAACGCTTCATCAGGTGTAGTAGCGGTGCGAATGAAATCTTGTAATTGCGGATCATTGAATTTCTGCGCTTGATAAAAATGTTCACTGCTCGGCCATACAACACCGTCTATCTTAACTGCTGCTAGCGCAAAATTAGACAGAAAACCAAAATCATCATTCGGTTCATAAAACTGTATTTCATCTATCATTTACTTCTACTCCATGAATAAAGATATTAATGAACATCGATATATCAGATATAAATACGTGAATATCATGCATAAAAATGAGTATAGGGCTGATAGTAAGGAATGAGCTATGACGAGAGCAATAGTGTTACATGCTTAAAAGATTAAGACATTAAAGTTAAAAATTAACTTTAATGTCTGCAGGAATACATTTTATACATTATTTTAAATAGTTAGGCCTAATAAAGCAGGTAACCTAAGTTTTCATGTCCCCATTGCCACCAAATTACACCCGCAATAGCAGCGTAGATAACCCAAGCCACTAAACCGTTCATCATTTTTGGCTGTGTAATCGAACTCACCAATTTATACTCTGCTACGCCTGTGAACATGGCTTTCACTAATGGCTGCTTCTTGAGTTTATAAGCGACAATAGCAATGACATGTAAGCCTATTGCCCAAAGTAGTACGTCGAAATTAACGCTATGTAACCAGGTCATAAAGCTGACTGTATCCGCAGAAAAATATTGCGATAATGGGCCTTCTGACAAAATTTCATCACTGGCACTGAGTCCGCTGAATAACTGGGTTGCAAGCAAAGCTAAAAACAATAGCACCATACATGCGCCAGCAGGATTATGACCAAACTTAACCCGGTCAAACTTGTTTTTATCCGTTAGGTAATCGATTAACGCTTTTGGACTTTTTATAAAATAACTGAATCTAGCCGTATCACTGCCAATAAAACCCCAAATAAAGCGGGTGATCCAAAGCGCAAGTAATGTGTAGCCAAACACAAAGTGCCATTCCATTTCGCCGTTATCAGCGCAATACCACAATGCAAATAACAAGCTCACTTGTAACCAGTGATAGCCACGAATAAATCCGTCCCAAACTTTAACCTTAACCATACAACCCTCTGCAGATAATAACGACGTAAATGCCCAACTCACATTGAGATAATAGGGCTATTTTCTAACACTTAACCAGACAATAGCAACAATTACCATCGACATACCTAAAAAATGGAAAAGAGTGAATGCTTCACCTAATAAAAACACCGCCATTAACGCAGTTAATACTGGGCCGCTGCCGCCAACAATCGATGCTTGCTCAGGCCCCACTCTGGCAATGGCTTCACTCATTAAGAATGAAGGGATCACAGTACAACCAATCGCTAACCACAGTGATATCCAAAATACTGGCATAGGTATGCTTAGATCTGCGACATCATGCACAATTGAAAAATGCAAAAATATCATAAGACTGGCGCTAAACATAGCAATACAGGTAAAGATTAAACTGCCTAATTTCTGGATCTTGGTTTTACTAAATAGCAAATAACAAGCAAACGTGAAGCACGCTGTTAACACCAATAACGAACCAGTTATAACTCCCTCACCCTGTTTACCCAAGTCATGATAAAACAGTACAAAAACCCCCGCATAGGCCAAGATAAGCGCACCAATCACTTGTCGATTGATGCGGTTACCCAATACCAGCCAGCTGAGGATCACTACGACCGTTGGATAGGTAAATAACAGTAACCGCTCTAGCTGTGAGCTAATATGGTTAAGTCCTTGCAGATCAAAATAACTGGACAAGTAATAACCTAAAAGACCAATACCCATCACCGGCACAAACTGTTCTTTTATCGGTGATTTTAATGCCGGTTTTTTTCTTATCATCCACACAAAAACAGCGATATAAAAAGGCAGCGACAAGAGCATGCGATACGTCATTAACGTGATGCTATCGATCCCATATTGATAAGCGAGTTTAATGAAAATACCTTTTGTCGAAAACAAACAGGTAGCAAAAAATGCACACAGTAGACCAATTTTATGAGCTGATAATCTATCGCGTAGCGCTGAGCGAATAGTGCGTTGCTTTGTGTTATTGGTAGTACTGGTGCTATTACTGGTGATAGTAGTCTGTTCCATGACCCCTCCAAGATAAAATGAAGGCTAGGAATAAGTAGAATAAAACAGATAGCAGGCTACAAATTCCGTAGCCTCGCCAAAATTAGTCAGCTGCTACTCTGGTTTCCAGAGCAGCCATAATCGAATACAAAAACGAGTATTAAGGTAAATGGTCATCAATACTCCTGCAGTTCGAATCTAAATAATTAATAGTGAACAATGAGTAAAACAATTCGCGATGGCCGTAGCAAGTTAAAAATCACGATAAATATATAATCAAGATAATATAGTACCTTACCGCCCTATATTACTGTTTCGTAGTGTGAAAGTTGTTTTTCTTAATACTTTCGTTGAGATAAAAAAATGGCCAATTGAAATTGGCCATTTTAATCATTATAAAAATAATATTCTGCTAGAGCGTATAGCTAATGCCAAATTTAAAGGTTCTTGGTTCACCCACATTCACCTCGCCATTTTCACCGCCAGCAAGATAATCGGTATCGAACAGGTTATCGATATTCAGACGAAGTTGCAGCGCGTTACCAGCCACTGAAGTCTGGTAATTAATCCCGGTATCAATGCGGATATAGCTGTCTTTTAAGAATTTGTTATCCTCATCACCATAACGTTCGCCTTCATAATAAGCGCCTAAATTAACCGATAACTGCTCAGTAAATACATATTTACTCCAGATTGATGCAGTCCATTCCGGCACATCTTCCGGACGATTGCCTTCTAACTCATTATGTTTCGCATATTTAGCATCGAGGTACATCACCGAGGTGATCAAAGACAAATTAGAACTAACCTTACCAATCGCACTCAGCTCCACACCCTGGTGATGTTGTTCACCGCCCTGAGTTGTTACGTCACCATCACCATCATCCGCGTCTTTAGTTAGCTTAATATTACTGCGAGTAATATCAAAAATCGCCGCATTAATCGCTAATTTGTTATCCATAACTTGCCATTTAGTGCCAAGTTCGTACATTTTGCCCTTAACTGGATCTAATTCCATACCATTATTACCACTAGGGCCGTCATCAAGTACACGACCCAAAGGTTCAAAGCTTTCACTGTAGTTCGCGTAAATTGATGCATTATCTTGCGGATGATAAATGACGCCAAATTTCGGTAATACCGCATTGTTATTGGCATCGGTTTTATCCTGACGGTCATAACGCACGCCTGCTAATACCTGCCATTGATCATTTAGAGTAACCAGATCCTGAACATAAACACCATAATACTTATAATCTTCACTCTTAGATTCTGCTTTAGGATCAGCATAATCTAATACCGGTTGCTCAATAATGGTTCCATCGTTAATATTGCCATCGAGCTTTTCTTTATCCTTCACTTTTAGCGAAGTGTATTCGTGCGCAAGGTAGTTACCACCCACTAATAACTCATGATTAATACTGCCAGTTGTCACCGAGCCCATCAGATCAAAATAGAATGACTGCTGTTGCCAGTCTTCTAACTTGTTATAAGGTTTGTTGCCATAACTGCCATCAAGGGGATCATACTTACCCGTTTGCGGTTTACTTTCCCAGCGTTCACGTTCGTTATGCTGGTTGTTATAACCCGTCGCAACTTGCCAATATGAATTCACTTGATAAGTCACATCAACACCGTAGTTTTCACTTTGAGCATCGATCTTAGTCCAAGGCATATCCCAGATGGTGCTGTCACCGCCGATCACATTGCCATTATCATCAACTAAAGCGCCACTGTCCTGACCAGAAACATCATCTAATTTATCGTAATGCAGGGCGATAGTCAGCGCATCCGTCACATCAAACTCAGTAACTAAACTGCCAACTACAGACTCACTTTCTAAGTTGCTGCCGTCCTGGTATTCACGCCAGCTATTATTGTTTTGCTGCTCGATAATGGCACGGTAACGAATGGTTTTATTGTCATTCAAGCTGCCAGTAGCATCAATCGAGTTACGGAATGAACCATGATCATCGCCTTTCACTGCAAATTTAACCGAGCTTTCATTCGATGGCTTTTTCGTGACTAAGTTAACGATGCCGCCAGGTGCTGACTGACCGTATAATAAACTTGATGGTCCTTTCAATACCTCAACATTATCAATCAATGCCATCGGCATCCGGTATTTAGCAAAATGCTGATGACCGTCTTTCAGGATATTGGTATTTTCTTCTAAGCTAAAACCACGCAGGCTAAAGCGTTCTCGATCTGATGTAACTCGACCTAATGAAACACTCGCGTCATTTCTTAATGCATCACCTAAGGTGACAGCTAACTGATCTTCAAGCACTTCGCTCGGGATCACTGTGACCATTTGTGGCGTTTCTAACAAGGAGACATCCGAGCGCATTGCAGCATGAGCCTGATCGATTTTATAGTGCTGCTGATAGCCAACCACTATCATCGTTTCTGTACTGTCTGCTGGAACAGCCTGCGCTAGGCTCGCTTGTGAATAAAGGATTGTCGAAATAACGGCGGATATAAATTTAACTTGAGTGTTCATGTAAATAAAACCTTTGTAGCTTAATACATCCATTGGATATATTTAATCGCTAAAATATTTTGTATGGGACTGTAACAACCCAAATACAAACTGAAATAGGAATCGTTCTTATTTGCCTTTATTTTATTGATTAGCTTACTGGTGTCAAGTTTGAAATGCTTAGTTTTTAATCGTTTACAGAATAAGTATGTAAAATATCAATTAAGGGGGAACTTTTTGATAGTGCAGGAACTGGAAAGGCAGTGAATAAAATTAATCAGGTCATTAAAATAAAGGGCCGTCTCGACCCTATATTTTCTATTTTCTATTTTTCAAAATCTGTTGTTCTAATGCATTCAATACATAATCTGCAGAAACAAACGTTGGCGTATACGCTTGTTCACGGTTTAAACGGATGAACTGGTTGTTTTGATAAGCCGTTAAGGCAAACTGCCAACCGGGTGCAACATCATCAAAACCAGCGTCGATTGACTCGGGACCCGCGCCTAACTGGGATGTGTAGGTACTAAAAAACCAATCTGCATCTAATGACTCAATCAGTTCCGAGCTCACTTCGGCACCCGCATCGTCAGGGGCAAAATTATCTTGTAAAAATTGTGGTCTGGTTAAGCCTAAATCAAATAATACCTGGGTAATGATCCCCGAGTTTTGGCGGATCTTAATTTCCGCCTGACCTTTGCTGGGTACCGCGTAAATAAATGTTTTACCCGACAATTCATCGGTATATTTATCTTTAAAGCGAGCAATTTTTTGTTGGTAGTCGCTATAATTCTGCTCAAAAATATCTTTTTTACCCACCCAGGTAGCCACATCGCGATAAGCATCAAAAATGTTAGGCGTATAACGTTGGATCAATACCGTCGGGGCAATTTTAGAGAGTTTATCAAATAGTTTTTTCTGATATTTGACCGTACCGATAATCAGGTCCGGTTTCGATGCTTTGATCTGTTCAATATCACTGCCTTTATTGCCGTAGTTGAAGTAACCCGTATCGGCAAATTTAATACCAAAAACTTCTTCGCCGCCGCGAATATAAGGCGTATTTCCCGGTAATTTAATATAAGTTGAAGTGCCGACTATCGGGGCATCAACATCTAACAAAATAGACGTTGTCGACATCACGTGCAGAGATGCGATGCGTTTCGGTTGGGTTAATATTTCAACCTTGTTACCTGCATGGTCAGTTATCATCATGGTTTCGTTAGCAACCGCTTGCAGCGATAAGCTGAGCAACAACGCGCCTTGCACAAATTTTATTAATTTCATCATTTTCCTATATTCTTTCATCATTATACTAAATTATTTCATCATTATATTAACGAGCATCAGGCTACTGCCTAACAATGTAACGCGTCATGATAATAAAAAATAATGCGCCGATTAACGCAATAAATACACCGGCATTGATCATGATCGGCGCAAAGAGTGTCCGTCCAAGGGTATCAGCCCAAAGCGTCATTATTGCCCCTAACAACATGCTGACAATACCTAATTCCGTGCCACGATAACCAATAATATTTTTAGCTAAAAATGTAGCGATCAGGCCAATAAATCCGATAGAACCAACCAAGGCAATCACAGGCGCCATCGCAAATACCGCTAATATAATAATAAATATATAATATTTTTTGGCATCAACGCCTAATGACATGGCGTGCTGATAACCAAAATTGAGCGGATTAATATAACGGCTTAACAACAAAAACACCGCGATGATCACCGTCATCCAGATACTTAAAAAGCTGGCACTGGCAAGATCCAGAGATAAAAAACTGCCGGATAAAAACGCCATAAGAAAAGCCATATCTTCGATAGTGACCGATGACAAGAGTATATCGCTGAACGCAGACACAACCGCACCCACGGCAATACCGACTAATACGATAAAGGTCCCGTTGAGGTTTTTATGGACAAACCAGAGCACCAGCAACGCGGTAACGAATACCCCAAAGAAGCTAGCAAGAATACTCGCCGTTAAGGAAACCTGTGAGAACACCACATACAGCACAATGACTGACAACGCCGCACCATCAGAAAGCCCTAATACGCCAGGATCGGCCAACGCATTACGCGCGGCAGTCTGTAATAAGTAACCCGATAACGCCATCAATGCACCCGCAGCAATAGCCCCCATAATACGGGGTAATCTTAGTTCATAGATAGTAGACGTAGCGTCATTAAGCGCGACATCAAAGCTAATAACTCCGTAAACATCTGCCCATGAAACACTGACCGAGCCTAATTTAAGACTGAAAACAAAACTCAGACTCAGCACTAGCACTAATGCGCAGAGCACCCAGAAAGTGCGTTTATAAATCGGTAAGCTGATCCCTTTCGAGGGACTTATGATCATATTTTGATCGTCAAATATATTCATGACATACGTTTATCCCGGACCATAAAATACAGTAAACATAAAAAGCAAATACTGCCAATAGATGCACTGACACCACCGACGATCAATACCTTGGGCGCAATTATGATACGAGCGAGTAAGTCTGACAGGCTCAATAATAAACCACCGATAAGCATCGATAACCAGGCACCTTTATTACCCACCTCGCTGACAAAAAACTTACTGATATGCGGTACGACCAAGCCAATAAAACCGATAGGACCGACAATCGAGACAACTAACGAGGCCAGTAAAAAAATACACAGCAAGGTGATATTACGGGTTCGGGTGACATTAACCCCGGCACTACGCGCCTGTTTTTCCCCCATGATCATCACGTCCAACGAGCGTCCTTGGCTTAACAGCACCCCGATCGCCAGCAATGCCAGAGGATAAATTCGACTTAAATCGGTGAAGTCAGCGGGACTAATATCACCCAGTAACCAGTCTTGAACATTAGCAAAGCGCAGTGGATCGAGCTGCATCAAAAAACTGCTTAGCGAGGAGAACAACATAGAAACCAGGCTGCCTGCCAGCACAATATGCAAGTTCTTGGAAATACTCGAGCGATTCATCATTTCCGTCATCGACAACGTAAAGAGCCCGGCAACCGCGGCACCGAGAAACGCCGGAATAAAAATATCATTCTCAGATACATTAAAGAAATAGATGGCACACAAACTGAAGAATACCGCCCCACTACTAACCCCGAGTGTGGAAGACGATACCAGCGGATTCTGAAACATTTTCTGGGCGCTAAAACCGGCCAGACCTAACATTGCCCCACAGGCCATGGCGACAACCAAACGCGGTAATCTTTGTTTGATCACGATGTGGTGAACAAACTGCTGGCTGTCAAAAGCGAAAATGGCTTGAAAAATATCAGCCCAAGCTATCGATCTCGCACCTATACTAATATGGGTTAACGCCACCAGTAACAGTATCAACGTCAATAAAAATACCGCGCCAAGGAAACGATAGCCGGGTAAGATTCTAAATAAAGAACGCGATAAAGTGCTAGGCAATGAGATGCGTTGGAACATGAATACCGACCTTTTCGTTACCAACACGTGACGTGTTTACATGAAAAACATGTTGCATCATGGTATCGGTGATCACCGATTGTGCCGCACCTTGCGCATATACTTTTTGCTCGGCAAGCACGATCACGTGATCCGCGTATAACGCCGCTTGGGTCATATCATGCAAAATAGCAACCACAGTTTTACCTTGTTCTGCCAACTCTCGACCTAGGTCTAACAGCATATATTGATGCTTTAAATCTAAATGTGTAGTCGGTTCATCCAGCAATACGATGTCCGTTTGTTGGGTGAGTAACATCGCCATTCTGGCACGTTGTTGTTGACCACCGGAAAGTGTCGACAAGCGTTTATTTGCCAGTTCGGTGAGTTGCATTTTTTGCATTGCTTGCTCAGCTATCGTTCGGTCTTCGGCACTAAATCGAGAAAAGAAACCTTGATAACAAAAACGCCCTTGCATCACCATATCCGCGACGGTCATAAACTCAGGCAATGGCATAGACTGCGATAATACTGAAACGCGCTGTGCTTGCTCTTTAAAGGAAAGTTGCTGTAGGTCTTTGCCATTAATGCTGATCTGCCCTGATGACAAGGGTAAATGACGCATGATCAAATTGAACAGGGTACTTTTACCGCAGCCATTTTGACCAATGATCACATAAAATTTTCCCGGTTCAAAAGTCAGAGAAATGGCATCTAATATTTTACGATCAGCTTGGTAGGCAAAACTGACGTTATCGATTTTGAGAGTCATAGTATATCAACATAATGGTGTTGATGAGAATGATAACCAATAACAAATATGATGTAAACCGCGGGTATAACATGGCTAAAAAAAGGACAAATATAATAGGAAGATGGTAACAGACTAATGAGCAGACTTTAGTTGAAGTAAATGCAGATTTACTCCGCAAGTATTTACTGATTCTGTTCAAGACATGACAGTAATCAACAACAATAAATTGAATCAACCTAAATTTTATACCTAAGGTGGTAAAACACAAAGAATATTATAGTGCTATAGTGTTTCATTAACTAAATAAACTCTATCAATCACAACACTATAGATATAGCCATTTATTTTCAACGAGTTAACATCTAATATGATTGTTGTGAAGTTAACAAAAAGAAGGATATCTAATTGCTCTGCAAAATACTTGTTGTTGAAGACAGCCGAGCTTTTCGCAAATACCTTAATGTCCTGCTGAGCCGAGCTGGTTTTCAAGTAGTATTTGCTGAATCAATAACACAAGCACGCGAGATCCTCGCACGAGAAAGCGATTTTCTTTGTTCGGTACTGGACTACTGCTTACCTGATGGTCATGACGGTGAAATCATCGAACATGTGTTGAGCTATGGCGTACAAGCCATTATTTTAACCGCTCATTTCAGTGATCATATTCGCGAAAAAGTGTTATCAAAAGGTGTCATTGACTACTTATTAAAAGACAGTGTATCGTCGGTATCCTATCTCATCCCATTATTACAACGTCTGCAAGAAAATAGCCGCCATAAAGCGCTGGTAGTTGAAGACTCTGCAACCGTGCGTTCCCATCTCATTAATTTACTAGAGCGACAAAACCTGCAGGTCATTGCTGCTGAAAATGGTGAGCAGGCGATCCAGTTATTACAACAGCATCCCGATATCAGTTTGATCATCACAGATCATGACATGCCCAAAAAAGACGGCATAACCATGACCCGGGAGATCCGGCGACAGTTCGATCGGAATCAACTGGCCATTCTAGGTCTATCCGGCAGTAGTGATCGCTCGATGACGGCCCGTTTTCTTAAAGCCGGCGCTAATGATTTTCTCTATAAGCCTTTTAATCAAGAAGAGTTTTATTGTCGAATCCATCATATTCTCAACATGAAAGATACCGCCGACAAACTCTACAAGATGGCCAATCAAGATGCGCTCACCGGTTTATGGAACCGACGCTATTTCTTTAGTCAGCACAGTAGCAGTAGCACTTCTGAACATAAGAATATTGCCATGCTGGACATTGATTTTTTCAAAAAAGTGAATGATAATTATGGCCATGATGGCGGAGATACGGTCTTAGTGGCCATCAGTCAGCAATTACAACATCACTTTTCAGACGCGATAGTGGCTCGTTTTGGCGGGGAAGAATTTTGTATTCAAAGTAATAGCGATCGCGCAGATTTTGTGCCGCAACTGGAGTTAATACGTCATAAGATTGAACAATTAACCATGAAGCACAATGACGAGGAAATCAAGATTACGATCAGTATAGGCGTCAGCTTTGGCAATAAACCGATTGATGAAATGATCTCCGAAGCCGATGCTCGTTTATATAAAGCGAAAACTAATGGCCGTAACCAAGTTGTCTACCAATAGCGTGATAAGAAGAGTTAAAAAGTTATCAATTCTCAGCGTCATATTATGCTAACAAGATGAATGTTGTACTTCACATGACAACATTCATTCGATAATAAAAATAACCTATTTACTAATCGGATAACTTTTCATTTTCCATTCACGGAAACCGCCATCCATAGAGATAACATCGGTATAACCCATACGCTGGATGAACTCAGCGGATAATGCTGAACGATAACCGCCACCACAATACAGTACGATACAGGTATCAAGTGCTGGATATTTTCCTTCTAGATCACGCTCAATAATGCCACGGCCCATGTACTCAGCACCGCTAATACGGCTTGCAGCCCATTCGCTTTCTTCTCGCACATCTACCAGTACAAATTGTTTACCTTCATCTTGCCACTGCTTTACATCATCACAGCTGCATTCTTTAACCACTTTGCGTGCTTCATTACATAAATCTAAAAATCGCTGACTATGAGCCATAGTTGTTATCCTTTTTGGTTTAATAGCAAATGCTTACCGAACTATAATTTCATTTTATATCTGATAATTCAATCGCCCAGCGCATAAAACAACAAAAACCCGCACTAGGCGGGTTTTATGGCAGTCCAAAGACTAATGAGTTAGCTATGTTTCCCTTATGCTTACATCATTGGATCTTGGTCTGCGCCTTCTTTTTCGACCACGGGTGGTAACATCGTTTCACGACATACGCCTAATCGCAGTGCTAATGCACTCGCTACGTAAATCGAAGAATAGGTACCAACCACAACACCGATTAATAGCGCCAATGCAAAACCATGGATCAGTGCGCCACCTTTCAGGAATAATGATACTAATACCATTAATGTTGTACCAGAGGTGATTAACGTACGTGATAATGTCTGCGTTAATGATACATCCATGATCTCGACAGCATCATCAATACGCATGCGGCGGAAATTCTCACGGATACGGTCAAATACCACGATCGTATCATTCAATGAATAACCAATAACGGTCAATAACGCCGCTAAAATAGTTAAATCGAATTCAATCTGTAATACCGAGAAGATACCTAACGTGATGATAACGTCATGCGCCAGTGCTAATACCGCGCCCGATGCTAAACGCCATTCAAAACGTACGCCAACATAAAGCAAAATACAAATTAACGCAGCAAGCAGCGCTAGACCACCTTGTTCAGCTAATTCATCACCTACATTAGGACCAACAAACTCGATACGGCGCATTTCTACACTCTTATCATAGCCCTGTAATGCGGTAATAACTTGACTACCAAGATGCTCATTGTCCAAACCTTCACGTGGTGCAAGGCGGATCAATACATCACGGCTAGAACCAAAATGTTGGATCACCGCATCATCAAATCCTTCCGCGGATAACAGCGGACGAATAATTTCAAGATCTGCAGGTTTATCATAACCCACTTCAATCACCGTACCACCGGTGAAATCAAGACCCCAATTGATGCCTTTGATCGCAATAGAAGATATCGATAAAATAACTAACAGCGCGGATAAAATAAACGCGGGTTTCGTCATCTTCATAAAGTGGATCGTGCGTTTTGTTTTAATAATTTCAAACATAATTAATCCCCTTAGATTGAAAGTTTATCGATCTTTTTATTACCCCAAAGGAAGTTCACGATCGCTCGTGTTCCTATGATGGAAGTAAACATAGAAGCAGCAATACCAATTGCTAGCGTAATAGCGAAACCTTTGATCGCACCAGTACCAACCGCAAACAAAATGATCGCCGTTAATAGCGTCGTAATATTGGCATCAGCAATAGTTGATAACGCATTATCATAACCACAATGAATCGCTTGTTGAATGCTACGACCGTCTCTTAGCTCTTCACGAATACGTTCAAATATCAGTACGTTGGCATCAACCGCCATACCGATTGTTAATACGATACCGGCAATACCTGGCAGCGTCATTGTCGCACCCGGGATCATCGACATAATACCAATGATCATGATGATGTTGGCAGATAACGCCACATTGGCAACAAGACCAAATTTACGGTAGTAGATAGCCATGAAGATAACAATGGCGATCATGCCATAAATCATCGCAGATAAGCCGTTTTCAATATTTTGCTTACCTAGGCTAGGACCGATAGTACGTTCTTCAACGATTTGCACTGGTGCAACTAACGCACCTGCACGTAATAATAACGCCAGATTTTTAGCTTCGCTGCTACTGTCTAAGCCAGTAATACGGAAGCTACGACCTAACTGCGCTTGAATTGTCGCCACGTTAATGACTTCTTCAATTTTTTGCAGTTTCGATTTGCCATCAGCCGTTTTTTCACCCGTTGGTTTGTATTCAATGAATACTGTCGCCATTGATGTGCCGATTGCTTTTTTCGTCGCACGAGACATTTTACTGCCACCTTGCGAATCAAGATCGATATTCACCTGTGCACGACTAAACTCATCTAAGCTCGATGTGGCACCCGTGATGTGGTTACCGGTTAAGATAACTTGTTTCTTCAGTACCACAGGACGACCGTCACGTGTGGTATATTTTTGGCTACCAGCAGGCACTCGGCTGCTATAAGGGTCCGCTTTATTATCAACTAAACGGAATTCTAACGTGGCCGTTGCGCCTAAAATTTCCTTGGCACCAGCGGTATCCTGAACACCCGGTAATTCAACCACAATGCGGTCTGCACCTTGACGCTGTACTAGCGGCTCAGCAACACCTAGTTGGTTTACACGGTTACGGATAATAGTGATGTTTTGTTGAAGGGCATATTCTTTGATTTCGGCAAGTTTATCTTCTGACATTTTTGCCGTGAGACTAAATTGACCGTTATTTTCACTGTCAGTTAACAGTAGGTCTTGATATTTAGTTTCAATAAGTTTGATTGCTGCATCACGTGTTTCAGCATCACGAAAACGCGCCGTAACACCATTACTGTTTTTACGTATTGCGGTATAACGCAGTTTTTCTTCACGTAAATCGGTACGGAAATCTTGCAACATTTGATCTTGTGCTTTCACTAGCGCTTCTTGCATATCAACTTCTAATAAGAAGTGAACACCACCACGTAAATCAAGACCAAGTTTTAATGGTCCAGCACCAAGACTTTGTAACCAGTCAGGTGTGGCAGGGGCAAGGTTTAAAGCAACAATGAATTTCTGACCAAGTTGTTCTTTTAAGATTTCACTAGCAAGTAACTGTTGTTCACTGTCGGTTAAACGAACCAATACTTGATTATTCTCTAATGAAACGCTTTTATAACTGATCTCTTGTTTATCAAGTTGTGCTTTCACTTTATCGAGTGTTGATACTTCAATAACAGCACCACGTGCAGCAGAAACTTGAACAGCGGGGTCTTCCCCGTATAGATTCGGTGTGGCATAGAGTAAACAAATGGCGATCGTAGCGATCACCATTAGATACTTCCACAGAGGATATTTGTTTAACACAATATTACCTTACTGGGATACGGAAAAGATTAAAGCGACTGTATGCTACCTTTTGGTAATACTGCTGCAATGTAATCACGCTTAATGGTGACGTTAGTCGCATCAGCAATACTGATCACAACGTAATCATTACCGTCAGAAATCTTTGTGATTTTACCTACGATGCCACCAACAGTAAGTACTTCTTCACCTTTTGACAACGATGACATTAGGTTCTTCTGTTCTTTTTGACGTTTCGCTTGTGGGCGATAGATCATGAAGTAGAAGATCACACCGAAAATACCTAACATGATCAACATTTCATAACCACCACCAGCAGGACCAGTAACACCTTCAGCAGCAACTGCATTTGCAATGAAAAAACTCATTTTTATTTCCCTTTATAAATTTTAATATTGATATGATAAACCAATCACATTACATTACTACTAATGAGAAAGGTTTACCAAACTTAGATCGACAATCAGGTTCGTGTTTGCTTAATAATTAAGCGTCAGACTTCGCTAAAGGTGGCACTTCACGGCCTTGTTTAGCATAGAAATCTGTAACAAACTGTTCAAAGGTATCAGAATCAATCGCGTCACGGATACTTTGCATCAGGTTTTGATAGTAACGTAGGTTATGCATTGTGTTTAAACGTGCACCTAAGATCTCGTTACATTTGTCCAAATGGTTCAGGTATGAACGTGAGTAGTTCTTACATGTGTAGCAATCACATTCAGGATCAAGTGTACCGGTATCGGTTTTATGCTTGGCATTACGGATCTTAATAACGCCTTCACTTGTGAATAAATGACCATTACGGGCATTACGCGTTGGCATTACACAGTCAAACATATCCACACCGCGACGCACACCTTCAATCAAATCTTCAGGTTTACCAACGCCCATTAAGTAGCGTGGTTTGTCTTCTGGTAGTTGTGGGCAAGTGTGCTCAAGAATACGGTGCATATCTTCTTTTGGTTCACCTACTGCTAGGCCACCAACTGCATAACCGTCAAAACCAATGTCTAATAAGCCTTTTACTGAGATATCACGTAAATGCTCGTAAACACCACCTTGAATAATACCAAACAAGTTGTTTTTGTTTTCTAATTTATCAAAGTGATCACGTGAGCGTTGTGCCCAACGTAATGACATACGCATTGATTTCTCAGCTTCTGATTCTGTCGCTGGGTATGGCGTACATTCATCAAAAATCATCACTACGTCAGAACCCAAGTCATCTTGGATTTCCATTGAGATTTCTGGATCTAAGAAGATCTTGCTGCCGTTTACAGGATGACGGAAATGCACACCGGCTTCGGTAATTTTACGCGTTTTACCTAGGCTGAATACTTGGAAACCGCCTGAATCAGTCAGGATAGGACCCTGCCAGTTCATGAAGTTGTGTAAACCACCGTGTAGCTTCATCACTTCTTGACCAGGACGTAGCCATAAATGGAAAGTATTACCTAAAAGAATGTCAGCGCCAGTATCGTCAACTTCTTCTGGCGTCATGCCTTTTACCGTACCGTAAGTACCTACGGGCATGAATGCTGGCGTTTCAACTACACCACGTTCAAAGATTAAACGACCACGACGTGCGTTACCAT
Organism: Moritella sp. PE36; assembly: GCF_000170855.1. Taxonomy (GTDB): domain Bacteria; phylum Pseudomonadota; class Gammaproteobacteria; order Enterobacterales; family Moritellaceae; genus Moritella. The sequence continues at coordinate 117,493 of NZ_ABCQ01000006.1, forward strand.
TCGTTTTATCTAATTCGTATTTTAACTTCATATAAACCTCAAGTCAGAGAAACAGTCTGACATTACTTCTCTCAAAAAATTCAAACAACGTACTTTATCAGTCGTTGTTTATCGTTAACAAACTAGCCGTGAATGGATAAACACCAACGCACGACTAATTGAATTTATTTTTCCGTTTGCTTAGTGACAAACATCGCGTCACCATAACTGAAGAAACGGTATTTCTCAGCAATCGCATGTTGATAAGCGGGCATCACATGATCATACCCTGCAAATGCAGATAACAGCATGATCAAGGTTGATTCGGGTAAATGGAAATTGGTGATCATGGCATCAACAAGTTGGAACTTGTAACCAGGGTAAATAAATATCTCAGTATCTTCAAAGAATGGCGCTAACGGTAAGCCCTTTGCCATTGTTGCTTGCGCTGCACTTTCTAAAGACCGTACCGACGTGGTACCAACCGCGATCACACGACCACCATTGGCCTTTGTTTCAGCAATTTTAGCCACCACCTCTTCTGATACTTCGGCATATTCTGAATGCATATGGTGATCAAGAATATTATCCACACGTACTGGCTGGAAAGTGCCCGCACCAACGTGTAGGGTAACAAACGCGGTGTTTACATCTTTCTCAGCGAGTTCTACTAACAATGCTTCATCAAAGTGTAAGCCAGCTGTTGGCGCTGCGACAGCACCCGGTTTTTCATTATAAACCGTTTGGTAACGCTCTTTATCTGAATCTTCGTCAGGGCGATCGATATAAGGTGGCAGTGGCATATGGCCAATGTCTTCTAATATTTCCAATACATGACGTTCGTCTAAAAATTTAAGTTCAAATAACGCATCGTGACGGGCAATCATCTCGGCCTTCACGGTACCTTCTAAGATAAGTTGAGCACCTACTTTTGGTGACTTCGAAGAACGTACATGCGCAAGTACAGAGTGATCACTGATAACACGCTCAACAAGTACTTCGATTTTACCACCGGAGGCTTTTTGACCGTACATACGCGCAGGAATAACGCGGGTATTATTGAATACCATCAAATCGCCGGCTTCAACTAAATCAAGGATGTCTGCGAATTGTTTATCAACAAGCTCACCGCTATTACCGTTTAGTTGGAGTAGACGGCTTGAACGGCGATCCGCTTTCGGATAACGGGCAATTAACTCGTCAGGAAGACTAAAATTGAAATCTGAAACCTGCATGAAGGTACCTTAAAATCGAACTTAAAATTGAAATAGTCCGCTAGTCTAGTTATCAAGTCGCAGAAGATCAAGTTAAGAACACCACAGCTTCAAACATCAAATTGAATACTTATAAAAAACGCGCTAAAGTAGCGCGTTTTTTATAACAAATTCATTCACCTTTTAACAAAGTCAGTAACATTACTCGTTGTTACATCGCCTCTAAATGCTTTACGGCTGTAAAGTTTTAACAAAGGTAAAATTCGGCTGGCTTCATGCTCACTCCAAGCTACACCGTAAAAAATAAGTTTGTTACCAATATCAAAGCGATGTTTTTCAGTACAGAGAATACGCTCTCCATTCGGCCAACGAATTACAAACTTACGCGCTAATTTACGTCCTGATTTACGTGAAACAACAAAACCCACACCACCAATACTAATATCTTTAGCGACTGCTTTAGCCCAAAAGAAATCCATAAACAAAAAACGTCGATAAATTTTTATTGGCACGCCTTTAGTTTGATAGATAAGTGGAATAGATTTTGATTCAAATTTCCAACGATAAAATTTACGATTCGGTTCAATCTCCATGATCACTTACCTACGTTATCAAACAAGACTTTTGATCTTAATACTGGTCTATTATATTCAGCTCTATCAACCGCGTTATCAATAGCATTATCCGGTTTATCTCGATTAAATAACGACTTAATGGCTTCCTCTGCGTCTTCGGTCAGCAACAATAACTCGATCCGGCGGTTAACACTCGATTTAGGATTCGCAGCATCAATAGGCATCGTATCTGACATAGCGACGACTTGTGCAACCCGCTCTCTCGGCATACCGCCAATCTGTAGCATTTGCCTTGCTTGCAGCGCCCGTTGGCTAGACAGCTCCCAGTTAGTAAATGCCGCATTATGAAACTTAGAGCGATCTGTATGCCCAGAGATCATTAACTTATTCTCAATAGGAATAAAAACGGGCGCTAATGAACGTAAGACATCCTGAAAAAATGGTGTCATCTGAGCACTACCACGGCGGAACATTTTATGTTTAGCGTTATCATGTAATAGAATTCGCAAACCTTGTGGCACCACTTCAATGTCAATATTTTCAGCGGCACCAATCGAATCAGTAATAGCCTCTAATTTAGAGGCTAATAATGCTAATTGGTCTGGAGAAGTTAACTGCCCTTTCAGCAATGAATTCATCATTGGCTTATCACCGTAACCACTATCTCCTTCATCATCTGCAGTACGCTGATTTAAAGAACGAGCCGTTTTTTTAGATACTGAATGTTTTGTTAAATCTGGCTGATGTTTACTGTCTAATACAGATAAATCAGCGCCAATACTTGTCGGCAAAGGATTCCCACTAAAATCGAATGGATTACTTTCACTCTCAAATAATGAATAATTACGTATATTTTCAGAAAATTCCTTACGTTCATCGGCGTCTGAAACAGCGAGGATCCACAGCACCATAAAAAAAGCCATCAAAGCTAACATGAAATCAGCAAATGCGACTTTCCAAGCACCGCCGCCTTTTGATTTACCACGACTTCTTCTTTTACGCTTAATAATAATACTTTCTGACATTAGCTTGCCTTAGCGTTAAGCCACTGTTCCATTTCAACAAATGTTGGCTTAATTTCTCGATCTATCAACTTGCGTCCAGAATCAACAGATAGCACTGGTGATTTACCTGAAATATGTGCCACCATCATCGTTTTGACGCAAGTTAATAGCAGTAATTGATTATGTACTCGTGCAGCAAGTGATTCACCAATCGGTTCAAATAAGCAGTAGCAGAAAAAAATACCAAGGAAAGTCCCGACTAAAGCGGCACCAACGTGCAAACCAATCATCATTAATGGTCCGTCTAGCGAAGACATAGTAATAATAATACCCATTACAGCCGCTAAAATACCAAATCCTGGCATAGCTTCACCAGTAGTATGCAAGGCTTCAGATGGTTTTAATAAATCATCTTCAAGCGCTTCAATCTCACTTTCTAACACATGTTCTAATTCATGAGACGACATTTTACCCATTGACATCATACGAAAGTTGTCAGTAATAAAATGCATTAACAGACGATCAGAATGGATGTGTTCGTATTGTAAAAATAATGAACTGGTTTCCCAGTTTTCAATGTGTTCATCAATCGACTTTAATCCTTTATTGCGAACCATTTCCATCAGCGTATGCATCACCAACAGTAATTCTTTCATTACTTCGCCGCGATCGGCTTCTTTTTTAAAAGATGCAAAGAACTGATTTTTTAATTCAACCAATACATACTTAGGATTTGCGATTAACATTGAACCGATACCAGCACCTAGAATAATCATCAATTCAGCTGGTTGCCACATAACAGCAAGTTTTCCTCCTGCGAGGATAAAACCACCGAAAACACAGAGGAGGATGACCCCCAGACCTACAAATTTTTGCATAACAAGCCTTACAATAAATTGGTTAAATGAGAATGGAGCTTCTTAAGCGCCAATTGATGTAACTGACACACTCTAGATTCGGTGATCTTAAGGGTAAGGGATATTTCTTTCATATTAAGTTCATATTGATAATATAAGGTCAGTAATAATTGATCTCTTTGATCGAGTAAAGACAGTGTTTGCTTCAGGCTACGCTTAATATCAAATTTTTGAATATCTGAGTTTTCATCTGTAATATCAGTACCTGCTTGCAGTAACTCATCGAGGCTCTGCATCTCTTCAGATACACTATCAAAGATCATATCTTGCAGCTGCTCAGCATCTATCTCTAAAAATGCCATTAATTCTTTTTCATTCGCTTCCCGGCCTAACGTACGAGATAAAGTACGTCTCGCATGATTTAATGAATGGCCTTGTTGACGCGCTTGACGTGGGCGCCAATCCTGCCGCCTTAGTTCGTCTAGTATCTCACCTCGTATACGCTGAAAAGCGTAGCTTTCAAATCCATAATCTGGCTCACTGCCATAACGGCGAATAGCTTCGAGTAAACCCATTGTCCCTATCTGAACAAGATCCTCATAGGATTGCAACGTACCGATCTGGCTACGTAAATGCGTCACAGCTCGCTTGACTAAATGCATATATTTAATCAATAACGCATTTTCATCTACCACTGATGCCCTAGCATTAAAAGAACTGTTGTCCCAAGCAACCGAGTTTGTCACAGCAAGCTCCTATTGAACGACCAGTTTGGTAATCAGCACACCATCAATGATGCCATTCATTTCATACCGCATGAGTTCTTCATCTAGGCCTGATAACATCTCTATTTGTAATTGTTCTATATTTTTCAAATTTTTACGGATCGTGTCATAACTGCGTTGACTGAGGTTTTGGACAAAAGAATTACGGATCACCGGCATGTAATAATTAATCCCCTCAATAGACGCTTCTAATTTAGTCTCTAAAGTAACCTCCATCATGACATAGTAAATTGTGCGTTCACTTTCAACACTCACCACCATTTTATCAAGCGGTATATAAAACGGTCGGGTTGATTTTGAGACGTCTGGCGTTTGCATTAATGCTTCAATCTGCGCTTTAATCTGCACCTGATATTTAAAACCTAAAAAGCCCATTGCTGCGATAATAACTAACCCAATAATTAATATTTTGCCTTTCATATATGTATTAAAACCTTAAATTTTTAAAATCACACCAGAGTATTAAATAAGCCGCGCTGCTCGATAGGCAAAAGAGTTACATTTTCTGTTTGTTCCTCAGAAGAAGAGAGTGCGACATTATGTTCACTTTCCTTAAATTCTGTCTCTCCAGAGCCGCCACCCACATTAACATCGACCCCGGCACCAAACTGATTAGAAAGCTCACTTCGGAGCTGCTGTAATGATGCCTGTAGTGCATCTCTAATCGCACTGTTACTGGTATTAATCATCACCGTCAAGCGGTCTCCGTCCATGCGAACAGATAAATCTAAACGTCCAAGATCAGGTGGATCCAAACGTATATTAGCTTGCTTTATGTTCTGATGAACTTGCATTTCAATACGATCTTGTAGCACATTAAATAACTGCTTAGACCATGCATTTTGCTGATTCTCCATTTTGACGGCAGACCACTCATGTCTTCCTTGGGTCGCTTGGGTCATCAGGCGTTCAGGGGAGTTAATATCGGCTATTTGCTGCTCGATACGCAGGCTCGCAACATCAACGGGCTTTTTATCGTTAAGATTCGCGCTTGTTAACTTATCCAGCAATACGAGTGTCGATAATTTTTGCGTCGTGTTCATCACCTTCATTTCTGGGCTGAACATCTCGCCAGACGCTAATTTGGTCACATTAGCCTTTACTGCATCAGCCACATTCGTACCTCTAGATTGTGTTTGATGCCGAACAGCTTGTAACAGCGAGATTGACGGTGATTGTTCATGACTAAGTTCAACATGATTAACAGAGAGTCTTACCGACGCGGAGTTACTCTCTGACTGTGTCGTATGTTCAGCAAGTAGCGACGTAGGGGCAACAGAGGCAATCGCCACAGTCTTCGTTGTTGCGGTATCTGTGGTATTCGCTTCTGGTGCTAAAAAATGAGCAAAATCACTGTCTTTACTTTGATCTCGATGGGCTAGATTGTCCTGATGCTCTGGGCTAACAAAATCAATACTATCTTGCTCTTCAGCATCAATACTATGACCACCTTGCTTATCCGCCTCTTTAGCTTGCAGAGGTTGCGGTTTGATGGCATTCGTAGAAGTATTATATTGAGCGCCTGCATGACTGGCTGTTGTCGTGTTCATTGCAATCATATTTCTAGTTCCTGATAAGCCATAATACCTTCTTTATTTTTGGTATGGTTTGCCATTACACCAGCGAGATGCGCTTGTTGCTGTTTGCATAGCTCTAGCACTTTAGAATGGCTGCTTTTTAAGGCTGTGAGCTCTCTATGTAATTGTAACTTTAGCGCTGGTTTTAAATTCAATAACGAGAGTAAGGTGGCAACTTCATTATCTAACTTAACCACCTCGTTAACGTTAATATTTTCATTACTTGCTTTTACAACGCGGCAAAAATGAACATGTAAAATAATAATTTTCTGCTGTAATGATTTTATATCTAACACGCTTATCACCTTAGTCAATACGGCCTAATGAAATATCATGCAAACTACAGGCCAACCGTTAACGCTTTGTTATTGAAGGGAAATAAAATAGAGCAAGGAAACTTAACTTCCGCTCAACTTCCGCCAGCGGAAATAATAATACCGGGATCCCCAGCATTATTATTGGCTACATGAGCGCGCTAAAACTAAGCTGCATCTCGGCCTATATTGGCCCAACCTTCTTTCAAGTTTTCCATCACATTAACCACAGTACTGAGTTCTTCAACATCATTACTGATGCTGATGTTATAGAGTGTATTTGCACAGTACTCATATAAGTGATGAAGATTAGCCGCTACTTCGCCACCCTCTTCCATATCAAGTGCCGCATCTAAACCCGATACAATATCTAAACATTTACTGATAGATTTACCTTTATGCTCATATCGACGACCTAAAATATGACCTTCTGCACGTGCTATTTCATCTAATAACCCGTCAATTAACATCACCACTAATTTGTGGGGATCGGCCGTGGCAGCCTGTGCTTCGGTATTGGTTTCCTGGTAGGCATCATAACCCAGATCAAATTCGTTCATGTTTCTATCCTAATTGACTAAAATTCTTGGCTCATACCAAACAGACCACTGGTCTGCTGCATCTGACTCTGTAATTGCTGCATCGCGGTAAACTGTTTCAGGTAACGCTGATACAGACTCTCCATCTGCACATCTAACTGCGCGGTTTTGTCTTGCAGTCTATCAATCTCTGAATTTAAACTCGACACCCGGTTATCATATATCCCTTTTGACTGACTATAGGGCTTTAACGTCGTGGATAATCTGTCCACAATGCCGTCTTTACCCAGCAACATGTTGTTGAGAATATCCGGATCTTTATCCAGTGACTTGGCCAGGGCTTCTTTATCTAGGGATATTTCGCCGTTTTTATCAAACTTAAGACCGACCTGACCCAGGTAGCCACCGTCGGGCAGATTGGAAAACACAGAACGCAACTGCCGCATCATCGAGGAGGCGGTACTGTCACCGGACAGGGGCGCTCGGGTTATATTCTTCGTCGCGCCGGTCTCAACCTTGGAGATCGTCGCGGTTTTAACCCGGCCCATAAGGCCGTTATAGGCACTCACCAGTGACTCTAATGATTTGGTGATGGCATCATCATCACGCCCTACCGTTAATCTCAGCGGCTCGCCGACATTGGTTTTGGTCAATTCTAGGGTGAGATTATCGGTAATATTTTCAAGCTTATTTGACTGTGAAGTAATAGCGATACCGTTAAATGTTAATTTGGCGTTCTGTGCCGTACTTAACTGCGTTTGATTAGTAAGCGCGGTGTCTAACTCGGTGTAAGCTCCGCTGGTGCCGCCCGAGAGTGTGATATCCAGCTTATGAGCTGTTCCGGTTTCTTCACTGCTCAATACCAGTTTAACATCTGTACCAGTGCGAATAATGGACGCCTGCACGCCGGGATTATCTGCGGCACTGTTAATGGCATTACGCAGATCCATCAGGTTGGCATTGGCTGGTAATGTACTGAGATCCAGCGTGATACTTTTACCTGAGCCTGTGGGGTCAGGATCTGGACCAAGCTTAATTGTCAAGGAACCATCGCGTGGTGGCTGCCAATTCTCATCAGCAAACGTTAAGCCGATGCGATCGGCCTTGGCCAGCTGGCTTACCTCAATGCTGTAATCACCCACAATAGCGCCGTCAGTGGTGCTGGCCTTAATAATGCCTTCACTGCTTAACTTGGTGTCGGTCGCCCTTAAATCACTGCTTTTACTTAAGTCTTTAAGCGCCGTCGATAAATTGTCCACCTTTCCGTCTAATGCTTTGAACGCTCTGATCTTATTATTGACAGTCGCTTGCTGCGTATTATTGTGTTTATCCAAACCTGCACGGGTAGCAGCCACCAACTGTGAGGAAAAAGAAGCGGGATCTATCGCCATAACGACTCCATAAAAACAAAAAAGATCCTATATTCATGATTTGGATATAGGATCATATTTTTAATTCCAAACGGAATTAATGTATAACTCGGTCATTACGCGATTAACGTAACAGACCCATTACCATGCCGCCGATCTGGTTACTCTTGCCTAATACAGACATACCAGATTGCATTAACAGCTGTTGCTTAGTCATGCTTGCAGATTCTGCAGCAAAATCAGCATCCATAATACGGCCTTTAGACAGTTCAATATTCTGGTTCATGTTGCCCAGGTTGTTGATTGTGTGGTCTAAACGGTTGATCGACGCACCGAACTGGCCACGTAAAGAGCCAATAGTATCAATCAAAGTATCCGTACTTTTCATTGCCGCCTGTGCGCTAGCCTGATCGCTAACGTTACCCAGTCCTTTCTGCGCAGTAGCCAGAGCGGTTAATTTATCAGATACGTCAAGTTTCATGTTCTCGTTCGCAGAAGAACCGATCTGGAAGGTGATCTCAGCACCAAATGCACCGGCTTTCGATTCTATACCACTTTGTCCCACTAAGGTTCCAGATGCAGTAGCTACAGCTGTTTCAGCAGTTGCAATAGCAGTATCTTTTAATGCTTGAGTTGCGTATGTTGCAGCTGCACCAGTCGTACCAGTAGTCACAGTACCGCCAGCAGCTTCTACATCAGCAGTAGCGGTTGTACCAGCTGCTGCAGTACCAATTGAAGCACCTGTAGCAAGAGCTAAATTTTCTTCCGCAGCGACCAATTTATAGTTATCATTTCTGAATACTAGTGTATCTGCAGCTGTCACTTCTTTTGCAAGTAGTTTTTTACCTTCGCCGTATTGGGTATTTTGTGTAATGTTAGTTAATTCAGCGGCTAACTCTTTATACTCATCGTTTAATGCCGTGTATTCTGCTGTACCGTTGGTGCCGTTAGAAGCTTGTGTAGCGATATCTTTCATACGCTGACCAATGCTGGTCATTTCTGATAACGCGCCTTCCGCAGTCTGCATCATTGAGATAGAATCCTGAGCGTTACGCATGCCAACTTTCTGACCGTTAGACTGAGTCTGTAGACGCGTTGCGATCTGTAGACCGGCAGCATCATCAGACGCAGAGTTGATACGCAGACCGGTACCTAAACGTTGCATTGCAGTTGAGAGCATGCTGTTCGTTTTGCCCAGTTGGTTTTGAGTAGCCAGTGACGCGTAGTTAGTATGAACTGATAAAGCCATGTGAAAGTATCCTAATTCTATTGATTATAAAGAGATGAAATAGAAGTATTTAATGCCTTCTCATCTCGCTTATAAATACAAAGCGACACTCGATCCTAAAAACTTAAATTTATTTTTATTTTTATTTTATTTTATTTTATTTTATTTTAAATAAACATAATGCGTTGTATCTTTTAATTTAAGCGTTAATGCTCATGAACAAGCGCGATCTACTTTTACGTATCACTGCAGCACAGGCTCTATCATACTAATTACATAACAACAGGTTAATAATTATAAAACCAAAAATGCACCCAGTGATGTCACTCAGTGCATTATCGTTTTTCTATTATATCCAAAAAATTATCTGCATTTCAATTTCTCAGCCAGTTTACTTACTCAATAATGATACCGCAGTATTACGCGATATATTGGCTTGCGCTAATAAACTCGTTAACCGACTGCCAAAATCACCGTCACGGAGTAATTCAGAGAGCTCAGATGCCACGGCGCTAATATCAATAGGAGCAGAGTGAGTCCCTTTATTTCGAACCTGATCCATTGCAGCTCTAAGCTGAACGATAGCATGACGCACATCAGCTTGTACTTGTCTTACTTGCTCATTAACGTCTTGCTTATGCACATTTTGTTTATTGGCATTGCCATCGATGGCGTCAGCCAAACTCAATAAAGCGCCAACTTGTAATTGCATCTGCACGGGTACTGGATTGCCCGCCGGCACTCGAATACCTTCACCCGAAAATAATACCGGTTCATTAAAAAACCGACTATTATCAGATGTCGGATTGAATACTAATTTTTGCTCTGCATTAAGTGTCACCTTGGTATCAACCGCAGCTAAAGAACGGTTAATACTCATTAATATTTCTTTCGGCTCAGCATAAGCAGGAATGTGAAAACTCACCGACTTACCCGCGGATGGCAGTACCATACTCAGTGTTTCTGCGGGTTTTTTCGCTAATAAATTCACACTATTCAACACGTAATTAGGGCGTTCTGCATGGCGATTCAATACTTTTGGCTGTAACTGGCCATTTAAGTCTTTACTCGTGACATGGTCAAGTTGGCGCACTCGATTAGCCATCACTTCAACATTATTAACTTTACTATTGAGCATCGTACTAATATTAACAAGCTCCCGATACACAGTACCTAAACTATTCTCTGCACTTTTATATTGACTAAAAACCAATTGGTTTGAATTCAGCCCAGACCAACGCGCTAAGCCTGATGCAGTCACGTTACCATTGCGTTGTTTGTGCAGTTCATTCGTCGTCAGCTTGCTATCACCGGCATTAACACTCGACCCTTGAGTCGATTTTTTTGCCGCAGGAGTAACAAGAGATGGTAAATATTTAGTGCTATTAACTAAATTACCACTAACTTTATTAAGTATATTTATCATTGCCTTACATCACATTAAACAAGCTTAACTTACTTGCCTTAACATAAACCATCTGTGTTGTTTTTAGTGCCAATTCAGCTTGAGCTAACTCAAATGACGCCGTGCCATAGTCGAGTTGCTCTAAGGATAACTGCAGGTTTTTGCCATATAAACTAATATCAGTATTGGTATCTTTCGTTTGTATAATTTCTGATAGACGAGTACCGATAGTAGTCAGTAATTGTAAGTTGGTATCAGCACTCGAGTCTATCGCCGCTAACATAACCTTTCTGTCGGCAGGGACTTGGCTATCCGTGTTTAACTTCTCGATATAGCCATCTAAGTCTTTAAAAAAATCTTTGCCACCATCAAAAAAAGTTTCTTCAACATCGATGTTCGAAACAACCTTAACACCGGAAGCAATCGTTATTTTACGTTCACTATTATCACCGACATAGGTGTAGTCCCCCGTGACAGGATCTGGTCCTGCAATCGGTGCTTTTGCGACTTCTGAGCCGGAAAATAGATATTTGCCATTACTGCCTTTGGCATTTGAACTCGCCAGCAATGACTCTTTTACCGCTTCCATTTCTTGAGCAATCGCTTTGCGTCCTGCCGGGGTTAGCGTGCCATTACCCGCTTCCAAGGTTAAATCACGCAATTTCCCGAGCTGGTCGGAAATACTGGTGACATAGGTTTCAGCCCCTGAAAGATGACGACGAGCGTTTTCAATATTAGTATTAAACTGTTTTAAATTGGCTTGTTCCGCTTGTAACGCCATCAATTTCACCGTACCTAACGGATCATCCGATGGTTTAATAATGCGCTTACCCGATGCCTGTTGTTGACTAATATGAGAAAAACTACTTGCGCCTCGCTCCATACCGCTCATGACGATACGCTGAAGTTGAACTGTACTAACTCGCATAATTATTCCTTACATCATCCTTAATAGGGTTGAAAATAGCTGATCAGCCATGCTAATTACTTTTGCGTTAGCATTATAAGACTGCTGATACTTCATTAATGAAATACCTTCTTCATCGAGGTTAACACCACTCACCGAGTCACGTTGAGCTAATGCATTTTCAGCCACCGTTTGACTTGCTTGCGCACTAGACCGTGCCTCACCACTTTTAATCGCAAGAGAACCAACCAAACCATTATAAATACCTAAAAATCCATCTTTCATCTCAAGTAATGCGGTTAAATTAGTATTATCACCGGGACCAGTACCGGCCGCACCAAGGGCTAAATCTTTCGGTTTAAATCCATCAGACACCTGGAATGAACCCGCGGGATTGGACGGATCATAACTAAACAATGGTTTACCTACGCCAACGGGAACGTTAATATCCTGACCTAATGCCAATTGGTTGTTCATCGCATCAGCAGTATCTTTGGCTAATTTATCTAATTCTGCTTTCGTGGGATCTAAAACATGACTCTTATAAGATAAAACGCCACCTATTTTACCGCCAACGTCACCATTAAAAGTAAAATTTTGCCCCGCGATACTCACCGCATAGCCAGACCCTTTATTTGATAATGTCGCAGCACTGGCTCCCAATACCACGGGCTGTCCGCCGGAAAGAGAGAGCGTGATAGACCCATCGCCCTGACGACTAACATCAAGCGCCATCAATTCAGCTAATTTACTAATCGTTTCAGCACGTTGATCCTGTAATGCTGTCACATTACCACCCGTCGCGCTGCTCTCTACAATTTTACTATTTAAAGCAGCCACTTGCGAAAACATGGTATTAGCAGAACTCATCATGCCATTAATTTGTTGTGAAATATCTGTACTCTGAATATCCAAATTTGAATATAAAGAATTAAACCGATTGGCAAGCGCATCCGCAGAAGCAATAATTTGCTGTCGCGGTGCGATGGTACTTGGTTCAGTAGTTGCAGAGTCTAACGCGCTAAATAAGCCATCAAGGCCTTTCGCTATACTGAGGTTTTCGTTAGAAACGAGCTGTTCACTGATCATAAGATAGCTACTATACGCTTGCGAAAAACCATTATTTGAATTACTTCGCCACAAGCTATTATTAAGATAGTTATCCGCGATACGACGTACCGAGGTGATCTCAACGCCTTGCCCCGTGCTTAAGTTTGAGTTACTCGCGCTATAGCGCGAACTACTAATAGCATCAAGACGGCTATAACCAGAAACGTTCACATTCGCGACATTGTTACTGACTACATTCAATGCTATCTGCGACGCATTTAAACCAGATAACCCATTACTGAACATGCTCATAATTAATTTTCTCTTAATCTACTGAATATTTAATAGCGACTGGCTAAACGAGCCAAGCAAGGTTTCTTGAATACTATTAGTCTCTTGATAACTACAAGCGACCCCTTTTTCAATAAACTTTAACGCAAAATTAAAATTATTTTCCTGAGATGCTTCAGAAAGACTCGTTACTAATGGCAACGCCTGTCTGACAATTACATCTGCAACACCCGCAACGAGTGGCGACATCTGCCTGACCATTGCGTCAGCAATACCAAGAGCACTCTTATCCGCCATCGCCATTGTTAACTGCCCATCATACATATCGCGGTACATACGCTGGCGGTCGCTATTAACAAACGAATCATCAGAAGCTAACGCATCACTAGCAGTACGCATACTTTTTAATACCATTTGCAAAAACATGGTTTCAAATTGATCTGCCACCTGAGTCAAACCTTCAACCGTATTCCCATGTTCTTTAATTGCATTAACGGTTGTTGGGTCCATTGCTAACCCAGTTGTTTCTATTTTTGTCATTGAGTTACTACCAGTTTTGTCATTAAATTACTACCAATTCAGCTTCTAATGCACCCGCTTGATCAAGTGCTTGTAAAATTGACATTAAATCGTCTGGCGATGCGCCTAAACTATTAATAGCTCGGACAATAACCTCCAGAGAAGTACCTTCAGGCACAATAAACATCGGGTTATCGCCTTTCTGTATATAGATTGACGACTCTGGTGTTATCGCAGTATTGCCATTAGAGAAAGCATTGGGTTGACTTACATTTGAGCGTTCATTAATGGTTACCGTTAAGTTACCGTGACTAACAGCCGCTTTGCGAACCTTCACATTCGCCCCCATGACCACAGTCCCTGTTCGACTATTAAACACAATACGCGGTTTAACTCGACCTAACTCAATTTCTATCTCTTCTAACATCGACATGAAGGTAACGCGTTGACGCGCATCGACGGGTGCTGCAACGGTCACACGATGTTGTCCTTTCGCTTGTGCTACGCCGTCACCAAAAATAGCATTGATGGCAAGCTCGATGTTACGCGCCGTTTTAAAGTTCGGTGTTTTAAGATTAAGTACCACTTCTTTTGCGCTAATAAAATTAGTCTGGATCTCTTTTTCAACCGTTCCCCCGTTAGGAATGATACCAACAGTCGGCGTATTCACTGTCACTGAAGAACCAGAGCCACCTGTCGCTTTTATGCCGCCAACAACAAGGTTACCTTGAGCCGTAGCATATATTTCACCATCCATACCACGTAACGGTGTTAATAGTAGGGTGCCACCACGTAAGCTTTTCGCATCACCAATCGAAGACACTGTAATATTGATGGTTTGACCTTTACCGGCCTGAGGTGCCACCTCAGCAGTGATCATAACTGCGGCCACATTTTTTAATTTAGGGTTGCCTTTATCACCGAGTTTTACGCCAAACTGCTGCAACATATTAATCATTGACTGAGTCGTAAATTTCACTTGACTCTTATCCCCCGAGCCATCTAAACCCACAACAAGCCCATAGCCAATCAGCTGATTTTTACGTAGCCCTTGGATATCGGTAATATCCAATAACATACGCTGATATGCAGCACTAACACCGACAGATAACAGTGTCGAACATAACAACACTGATAACAAAATTAGTTTCTTCATTCATTTAACCTAAGTTATATTGTCTCTGAATCACAACCCTGAATACGTTCTAGCAACCACTGATTGATGGCTAAAAAGGAAACCACTTACTATTAATGAATCGTGTAAACCAACCTTGTTGATTCGATTCAGCAAGTTCTCCACGCCCAGCATAAGTAATATTCGCATCTGCAAGTCTTCGAGAGCTTATTCGATTCGACTTATCAATGTCATCGACCCGGACTAAGCCTGTCAAACGAATATACTCATCCCCTTGGTTGAGTTTGATCCATTTCTCACCACGAATACGTAACGCGCCAGTCGGTAAAATTTCAGCAACCGTCACCGTAATCGCACCAGATAATGCATTTTGTTGGCTTGATGTACCACCACCATTAAATGAGCGGTCAGAACCAAGGCTAAACGAACCTGTTGCATCAAAAGACGACAGATTACTGGTATAATTACCACCACCTTTAGAGTTCTTTTTAATGCCTGAGTTTGCTCGCTTACTAGACTGAGTCTGCTCTTCGAGTATTACCGTTAAAATATCACCGACCTTGTATGCGCGACGATCTTGAAACATATTTAATAGTGAAGAATTAGCTAATAAACTACCATCACCTAGCGTAGTTGTATC
Source organism: Moritella sp. PE36 (assembly GCF_000170855.1). Lineage (GTDB taxonomy): Bacteria > Pseudomonadota > Gammaproteobacteria > Enterobacterales > Moritellaceae > Moritella. Next base: position 132,882 of record NZ_ABCQ01000006.1, read on the forward strand.
ACTGCGTACTATCGGTTTAGTGGTGATAGTAGGTGACCATTCTGCCTCACCCGGCTTTGCCTCTAACACATTGTAAGCGTTATCGGCACAACCTCCTAACAGAGCACAAACACTCAGTTTTACCAGCCATTTCGCCAACATAATTAGTACCTATCGGTTATAAAGATTGAGTAACGAACTGCAACATTTTATCCGCAGCAGACACCACTTTGGCATTCATTTCATAAGCGCGTTGCGTCGAAATCATATCGACCATTTCTTCCACTACACTTACATTTGAACCTTCTAACCCGCGTTGCTTAATTTGTCCTAATGAGGCCTCGCCAGCCACGCCTTCTTGTGCCGCACCAGATGACCCAGTTTCAGTATATAAATTACCACCTAACGCAACTAGACCTGCTGGATTAGCAAAACTGGCCAACGTTATTTGGCCTACGTCTTGTGGCGCACTTTCACCCGCTAACTGCGCTGTTATAGTGCCGTCTGAACCAATTGTAATACTGGTTGCGTCTGCTGGAATTTGGATGCTTGGAACCAATGGTAAACCATCGCTATTCACAATTTGACTATCTGAATTCAACGTGAACTGACCATTGCGCGTATACGCTATTTCACCGCTGACTTGTTCAACTTGGAAAAAACCTTTCCCAATAATAGCCATATCCAGCTCTTGACCCGTGTCAGCAAAGCTCCCCGGCGTGAAGACTTTTTGAGTACCGGTAACACGAACACCATTACCAACTTGAACGCCCGTGGGTATTTCATTATTTTGGTCTGCTAATGCCCCTGGCTGACGTTTGATATCATAAAATAGATCCGAGAATGCAACGCGATCTTTTTTAAAACCAGTGGTATTAACATTGGCGAGGTTATTGGCAATTATTGACATTTTTACATCTTGTGCTGCCAACCCGGTTTTACTTGTCCAAAGTGCTGAACTCATTATATTATTCCTACTATTTAAAGCTAAGGTGATTAATTATTTAAAGCTAAAGTAATTAATTATTATCAACCGCTGATCAGTTGATTGCCTTTTTGAGCCAATGTATCAGCAGTTTTCATCATCTTAATTTGCAGTTCAAACTGGCGATTAACCATCATTGATGAAACCAACTCGGTCACCGCATTCACATTAGAACCTTCCAGAAATCCTGACACTAACGCGACATCTTCAGCTCGATTTCCTACAGCGCCCGCCTTTAAATGCAACAAGCCGTCCTGCCCTTTCACCATGCTGCCCGCTTCAGGTTTAATCAGCTTTATTTGGCCAACTTGAACCTGTGCACCGCCTAAAGTAATGGCAGTCACAGTCCCATCACTGCCAATTTCGATACTTTGGTATTCAGGAAAAGTAAGTTGCGCACCATTAGCAACCACAGCGTTACCATTAATGGAAGCACGGCCTTCACTGTCTAATGTCATGCTGCCTGCCCGAGTATATGCTTCAGCTCCACCCGGCGTTCGCACTGCAATATAGCCTTCGCCTTGAATTGCGATATCTAAGCTACGGCCAGTTTTTTCTAGCTTACCAGCAGAAAAATTAGTACCTGACGCTGCACTTTGACTAAGATAACGAGTTTCATAACCCGCGCCTTCGATCTTGTAAGCTACAGCGCGATCAATATCCGCTTTAAAGCCGTTGGTATTAACATTCGCCAGATTATTAGCGCGAATGTTCATTGCCGTTTGGCTTTGCTCGGCACCAGATAAAGCGGTATAGAGTAGTTTCATCAACTAATTCCTATTAAAATGCGTTAAATAACACTTGAGTCATTTTTTCAGCGGCTGAAATTGTTTTAGAATTAGCTTGATAGTTACGCTGTGCTGTCATCAAACTAACGAGTTCACCAGTCAGGTCTACGTTAGAACCTTCATAAGCACCCGACGTTAATGAACCCAGTGTGCCACTGCTTGGTAAGCCTACAGTTGGTGCACCCGAGGCAAAACTCTGACCCCATGTGGTATTATCACCTTGACGTAAGCCATTTGGATTAGCAAAATTAGCCAAAATCACTTTGCCTTGTAGCTTATCTTGACCATTAGTGTAAACACCGTAGAGAGATCCATCATCATCAATACGAATTGTTTTCAGATCGCCGGCGCCATAACCGTTAGTTTCATTACGACTCAAGCTAAAACTTGCTGCATTTTGACTCATATTCGTCATTGATATTTTGATGCTTAATGGATCAGCACCCGTTATAGTCTGCGAAAGCTCTACCGAGCCAGTTGGCGACGTGATGTTACCACTGGTGTCAAAATTTAATGTTTGCGTTGCGGTAGTACCGGCTTTTTGTCCATCGATGAAATAATGTACATCCCATTCATTTTCAACAGTAATACCTCTAGCAGCAACCGCTTTCACTTCAGGGCTGCCGATGACTTTCGGCGTAGCCGTCGGATCCGCTATCACCGCTGGTTTAGCAGCCACGGCTGTAACAGCAGGTCCGGGCACTTGTTTAACAAAATACTGTGTTAACACGTGCTCACGGCCTAATGAATCAAAAACTTTGCCTGATTGTGAATAGTTATACATATCAGGTTGGATATTGGTGGGGTCAAACGCTGTCGCAGGTGCTGCAGCATCGGCTTTTAAGTTAGCGGCAAATTCAACACTTGACGATGCTTTCGCGGGTAATGTACCAGTGCCGACCTTTAGATCCGAAATAACACCGCTTAACAGTGCGCCATTTGCATCGACAGGGTAACCCTGTAAGCGCGCACCACTACTGGTTTCAATATAATTGCTCGCATTACGAACAAACGAACCAGCACGCGTATAAGATGTTTCACCGCCATTATTTAATACAAAAAAACCACGACCAGAGATCGCAAGATCCATTGAACGGCCAGTATTAACGACATCGCCATCGCGATCAAAGTTACTTGAAATCGCAGCAACTTCCACACCGCCAGCAGAACCACCACTGTAAACAGAAGAGAACTCTGCACGACCTGATTTAAAACCCGAGGTATTTACATTGGCAATATTTTGCGAAATAACATTAAGCTGCTCATTGGTAGAACGAAGCCCTGACAAACCGATACTATAAGACATTTTAAACCCTTAACTTGTTGTTTTACCAAATTCAGAAATAGAGAACAGAGAGACACTACCCATACCTGCAATTGACAGCTGAATATCAGAACCTGTTTTTGGCAGCGTTACTTTTTCAACTTCTCGCGATAGTAAGGGGGCACCGTTTAGTACTCGTTCACCCATTTTAACTTCAACGTCAAACACATAGCTGCCTTCATCTAGTTCTGGCACTTCGAATGCAATATCGCCAGACTCAGGGTATTTCCAAGTTTGTGTATTAATAACCTTGCCGTTCAAATCTTTTACAGTCAGGGTAACTTCATCAGCCGCACCATCGAGACGGATAACACCGCTTGGTTTTTCACCTTGCTTGGCAGCAATGCCAGTAGATGGGACTAACACTGTGGTACCAATTAAGGCTGTGCTCTGTAGTACTTGTTGGGTATAGAGCATTTCAGCTTGACTAGATTGACCGGCACGTAACCCTTCAACCCCTTCAACCATCGAAAACTGGGCCAATTGGCTGACATACTCAGTACCATCTAGTGGATCAAGAGGGTCCTGGTTTTTAATTTGCGCAACCATCATCTGTAAAAATTCATTTTTCAAGCCCAAAGCACTATTGGCTGTAACCTCAGACGTCTGAGCTGGGTTCGTTCTGTTGCTATTATTTATTGGATTCATAACCGCTACCCTTGTCCAAGTCTTAACAGACTTTGTTGCATGCTATTGACACGGCGCATGACCTCAGCTGAACTCTCAAAACTACGAGATGCCGACATCATGTCAGCCATTTCAGCCACCGCATTCACATTCGAATAAAAAACGTAGCCATCATTATTTGCGAGTGTATTTTCAGGCTCATATCGACGTTCGATAGCTTGTTGTGATCGAGTAACCCCAAGCATATTAACGCTTGCTCCCGTCACCTCTAACGTTTCTTGACTCGTTTGATAGATAGTCGAAAAGATCGGTTTCAAAGCATGATATGCTTCTTTTTCGCTGCTTGCTGCAGAGTTCACATTCGCTAAATTTGAGGCGACTGTATTCAAACGTAATGTCTGGCTTCGCATACCACTACCAGCAATTTCATAGATATTATTAAACGACATAATTAGCGTCCATCGATTACTTTTTGAAGTCCTTGAATACGCATATTTAAGAACGTTAAACTACTTTGGAAGTTCATCGCATTGTTATTAAATTTTGCTTGTTCGACACCTAACTCAGCAGTATTACCGTCTTTTGAAGCTTGAAATGGCACACGATATAGACTATCCATTTCGAGTTCTGGTAATCTACCGCCCGTTGATTGATTTAATTGCATTTCTAAATTTGTCAGCACTGACTTGAAATCATAATCGCGGGCCAGATAACCCGGAGTATCAACATTGGCTAAGTTACCAGCTAAAATTTCACTGCGTTGAACTCGCGCTTGTAAAGCGTAAGGATGAATCCCCAGTGCTTTATCAAAATTTATTGCCATGAACTGTGATTCCTATGGTTTGTTATCATAAACTTAGTCAACTTAAGCAATATTCACACCACAAATTAAAGAGTGTTAAAACAATGACTTACCATGCAAGTAAACAAAAAAGGGAAGTGGGTGCGGAAGTGCAACTTCCCCTAAGGAAGTTACTGATATTAAGTATTCTGTGGTCACTGAGTTACAGCGTGTCTGCGCATTTATTTAAGCAACAGGTTGATCAAGATATTAAGCGCTATAGCCAGCAGCAAAACTGGCGAAATTATGATGCTGAGGTCCTCATCTGGCTACCGAATAAAGCAAATCACTTGCCTGCCTGTAAAGACACCGTGCAATATCAACGGGCAACACCAAATAATGCACCTATCGGTCGAGTCAATTATTTAATATCTTGTACACAGCCAAGCTGGAAGATCCGCGCGCACGCTAAAGTAAAAATAGGGTTAGAAGTGTGGCATGCTAAAACAGACATTAACCCCAATCAGATACTAAAAAAACAAAATATTCAGTTACAACGGGGAGTAATAAGCCGTCACACCCAACGTTTTATCACAAGCTCACAACAATTAGTCAATCAACGAGCTAAACGCCGAATTAGGTCAGGTAAAATCATCTTACCAAGTCAATTACAGCAACGTCTCTTAGTCGAGCGTAATGATGAAGTCATAATCAGGGCCGGTTCAGGCAGTTTTGTAGTATCAATGAAAGGAAAAGCCCTGCAGAATGGTCAATTAGGTGATAAAATCTATATTAAGAACCTGTCATCTGGAAAAAAGATTCAGGCTAAAATCATTGCATCAGGCGTTGTTGAAACTTTATTTTAGTTTATTTTCCATTTAGAATTACAGTTACACTCTGTTTGTGTCGCTTAACTATAATAACCGGATAATTGTAGGTACGAGAACAGCATGAAAATAACCAATAGCATTAATGGTCACGCAATGGCTAAAGCCGTATCAAGCTCAACTAAAGTAACAACTGATACTGCAGTTCAAGGTTTGAAACAAACAACTGAAGTGAATCGAAAAGCCGATAACTTTGTTAATATCAGCGATAAGTTAGCACCGACTTCGGATATAGACATGGATAAAGTGAACCGCATTTCGGCACTACTTAGAGAAGGTAAACTAAGCTTAGATTTAGACATACTGACTGATAGTATTGTTGAGATGCACCGTCGATGAGTAAAGTTCGTCAATTTATCATCGCTTTAATTTCAGGCCTAAAGGCAGATATTAAAAATTACTCACTATTCCATGAATTACTGCACAAACAGCACAACCTGATGCAGCAACATAACAGTGAAGAACTCATCACGTTAAATCAAGATCATAGTATATTATTAGAAACAATTCGTAAGCACGCTATACGCCGTAAACAACTGATGTATCATATTGGTGTTACTGCTGATAATGCGGGTATGGAAAAAATACTGGCCGCACTAGATGCGCAATCCGGCCCTCAAGTCGCCATATTATGGGATAAATTAAAGCAGCTAACTCACCACTGCCACAACCAGAATGAAGTGAATGGTCAATTACTCGCATTACAATCCGAACTATTAAATAAAGTCTTACATATTCAACCGCAAGATGAGTATTCACCCAATACAGCCGGTGAATACTAAGTTAATCTCGATTCCGTAAAAAAACCTGTATAGCTAGTTCATCATTTTGAAATTGTTCAGCTATATCTTGTGCTAACTGCGCCTTAGATTCACGCCTCCTGAGCACGGATTCAAAACCTTTAACCTGCCCAATTTTCTGGCTGATAAGCGTGTTCTGGCGTAATAGGTCCGCTTCATGTAGATCGATTTCAAACTGTTGGTTATCAATCAAACCGTCAACTTGATTTCGCATCGACTGCATATTTTGCAAATGCAATACTTGGCTATCGCCACTATTTGCAGTTAAAGCTTGTTGGTAAGCCGCTAATTGAGATACCTGATATTTTTTACGCTGCAGTTGTTCATTAAACTGTATTCGCTGCGCTGCTAATTCATCTAATTTTTTTTGTTCTATACCGATTAATCTATTTAGCATGCTCATTATCCATCAGATGAATCAATTGATTCATACTATCGCTTAACCCACTTTGCTCATCTAAGCCTTGCTGTAAAAATGCGGCAATCGCTGGGAACTTCTGTACAGCATAATCTACTTGCATGTCCTTGCCGGGTTGATAACCACCTAATGGGATCAGTTCTCTGATTTGTTGATAACTGCTGTATAGTTTTTTCAGTTTGATCGCATGCGCGAGATAATCTTTTTTGACTACTTGCGGCATAACACGGCTAATCGATGCACTAATATCAATGGCCGGATAATGTCCTTGTTCAGCGAGATCACGGCTAAGCACGATATGACCATCTAAAATAGCGCGAGCGGCATCAGCAATAGGTTCTTGCTGGTTATCGCCTTCGACCAGCACAGTATAGATAGCAGTCATGCTGCCACTACCAAGTCCATTACCTGCGCGTTCAACTAATTGAGTGAGTAGACTGAATACGGAAGGCGGATAACCTTTCGTTGCCGGAGGCTCTCCCATCGCTAAACCAATCTCACGCTGCGCTTGCGCATAGCGGGTCAAAGAATCCATTAATAATAAAACGTGCTTACCTTGATCACGGAAATGCTCAGCTAAACGATGACAAACTTGTGCCGCCCGCAAGCGCATCAGAGCGGTAGCATCCGCTGGCGCTGCAACAACAATCGCGCGTTTACGGCCTTCCTCACCTAAACTATGTTCTATAAATTCACGTACTTCCCGACCGCGTTCACCAATAAGCCCAACAATAATAATTTCAGCTTCGGTATAACGAGTCATCATGCCTAATAACACACTTTTACCGACACCTGAGCCGGCAAAGAGACCTAAACGCTGCCCTTTACCGGGTGTTAAAACCGCGTTAATACAGCGAATGCCGACATCAATGGGTTCAGAGATAGGTTGACGACTAAGTGGGTTATTTGGCAAAGAAAAGAGGGGGATCGACTCACCAGTAATGGCTGGAAGGCCATCAAGCGGTTGCAATAGTCCATCAACAACCCGGCCTAATAATTGTTCGCCAACAACAATATTTTCAATACCACTTTGTGGTGAAACCCTCGCACCCGAAAACAAGCCCACGGCATGTTGGAGTGGCATTAAATAACTAATATCTCTGTTGAAGCCAACTACTTCAGCAGCTAAACTGCCATTGTTTAGCGTTTCAATAAAGCAACGTTGACCGATAGACAGTCGACAGCCCGTCACTTCGAGTGTCAAACCATTAATACGCACAAGTCGCCCATAAACTTTTGCGACAGCACCGGCATCAATACTTTCCACAGCCTGAATCAACCGCTCTTTTAAGGCTTCATTCATCGCCGAATTCCCCTTGTAACATCATAAAATTGGACTAGTTAGCTTCTGTCATTGACTGATTCATAGATTCCATACACTGCTGAAAACGTTCTTCGGTATCAACTGAAATTTCCTTATCTGAACTCTTAATATAGCTATCTCCGACAGCTAATTTATCATCAACTTCCAGTGCCCAACCATTCAAATCTGAGATACCGAGGTCTTTAAGGCGTTTTTTATCATCCACATTTAAGAAGATACGTACTTTTTCAATATCATCGGCAAACACTTGGATTGCTTCTTCAACAAGATTTAACACTTGCTTAGGGTTTAAAGTCAGTTCGGCACGGATAACTTGGCGAGATACTTGTCCGACTAAATCGGCAATCAATTCTTGTTGAACAACGAGCTTATGCTTCGCTAATTCATCGACTTTTTTCTGCACTGTTGAAAGCTGAGTAATGGCATCTTTAAATAACTGCGCGCCTTTAATTTGGCCTTCTGCAATACCTTGCATAAGACCGGTATTATACCCTTCTTGACGACCATCAACTAAACCTTGCTGCAAGCCACGCTCAACACCTTCCTTATGTCCTTCTTCCAAGCCCTGCTGAAATCCTTGCTCAAAATTAGGTGATATCTCATCAACAGCTCCGAGGGTCGCACCGCCACCAACACGAAATGGCGGAAATACATGCCGTCGATAACTAATTTTATTGGCTTTAATAATTTGAGCTGAGTTCATTAGCTAACCACTTGTTCTTCGAATAATTGTAACTGTAACTCACCACTTTCAAAGAGCCTACGGGCGATAGCCATAACCTCAGTGCGTGAAATTTCTATTTTACTCAACGGCATAGGACCCAAACGTTGAATTTCAGCATTAAGCGCTTCAGCCATACGTTTTGGCAATGCTTCTTCAATTTTATTGATAATTGATTTATCCGCACCTTTCAACGCTGTGGCTAAAACCTCATTAGGAACGGCTTCAATAAGCGCTTGCAGAATATCTAATGGCTGTCGTCCAAGGATCATAAAGTTGAACATGTTATCTCTAATCGCATTCGCTGTATCAACGTTATGCATCTCAACTAATTCAATTAAGTTAGCTTTATCGCCACTGTAACGATTAAGGATATTCGCCGCTTGACTGCTGCCATCAACTTTAGCACCAGACTGTTCAGCAACAAAATCAATACAAAGTTGTAGTGTGACTCTTAAATCATTGATTACATGATCACTGATGTCTTCTAAATTAGCGATACGATAGATCAGTTCATCATGAGACTCTAAGGGTAAATGTTTTAGCACCGCATTGGCTGTATCAGGTGGTAAAAATGCCAACATAACCGCTTGCATTTGCAAGTGTTCATGACGGAAAAAACGTGCTAAAACATCCGCAGGTAACCACTGTAAGCGCTGAATATCATTCGACATGACATCACCATAAATGGAATCTAACATGCCACTAGCCAGTTTTCGCCCAAGCGCCATATCTAATGATTTCTCAAGATATTCGCGAGATGCTCTACTTATCCCACTTTGCTGAGTATATTGTTCAAAAAATTGTTGTAAAATTTGCTGAGCATCAATACTTGATACATTACTGAGGCGAGCCATTGCCATTGACACATCTTTAACTTCTTCAGGTTCCATCAATCGCAATATTTTTGCAGCTGATTCTTCGCCCATGCTTAACAGTAAAATAGCGGCTTTATCTCTTTCACTAAACGCTGTGGTCATATCATTACGACTCATTCTGACTCCCTCCGTTAGACTTAACCCAGCCTTTCAATACTTCCGCAACACGAACAGCTTCTTTATCTGCTAAAATTTGTAGGTGATTTAATTGCACACTAAACTCACTTCCTGGGGCTGGTAAAGCTGGCATTTCAACTGATGTTAACTCAGTCATATTGACCGGCTTACTTGCCTTAGTGAGCTCATCCGGCTTAATATCAGTGTTTAAGCTATTCGTTTTAGCTTCACTTGTTTGTTCTGTTGACGCAAGCGCAGCATTGTCTGCTTGTCGTAATTGACTAACGAAGTGTTTAGTTAATGGTCTGATTACAAACATAATTAATGCTAAGCCGAGGATTGTAATAACGATGTAGCGCAAGTACGCTTGTATTACATCCATCTGCCACCAAGGTAACGCTTCAAGCGTTATTTCAGGAACAGCGATAAAATCATAACCAGAAATATTTAACTGATCGCCACGACTAGCAACGATACCAATGGCATTTTTTATCGTGATCGATATTTTAGCTAACTCTTCATCACTCCAACCTTCTTTACCCGTTGCTATTTTATTATTCAAAATAACAGAAACACTCAAGTTATTAATGCGACCAAATTCATATTTTTTATGCATCACAGAGCGACCAACAACATATTCTTTGCTGTAATCATTACGCTTAGTTATCATCGACGATTCCGCTTCACTCGATGCTGTTTTTTTACCTTTCTTTGTCACTTTTTTGACTGGTGGTAAATTTGATAACGAACCTGGAATACCAACAGCATTTACATCGCCAGAAACTTGTTCACGTATATTTTCCTTTGTTAATACAGTTTCAGGGCTCACCGTCTCTACAGTCTCTTCGACTTCATTAAAATCTAAATCTGCGGTTAGTTGTATTCTAAAATTTTCAGCACCAACAAGTGGGTATAAAAGTTCACTTATTCGACGAGTTAATCGTGCTTCGAGATCATTTTTAAATGTAACCTGTTGCGTGGCCACTTGTCCGCGATTACTCGACTGACTACCGGATAAGGTTAATAATCTACCCGCCTGATCGACCACTGAAATATTATCGGGCTTCAGATTTGTTACACTGCTCGCGACTAAATTAATGATCGCACTAACTTGCCCTTGAGAAAGTTCTCGACCGGGTTGCAAATCAAGCATGACCGAAGCCGAAGCCTGTTCCTCATGACGTCCAATAAACAGTGTGCGTTCAGGTAACGCCAAATGTACACGCGCATTACGAACAGCATCGATAGTGATAATCGATAATGCTAACTCGCCCTCAAGTGCAAAACGATAGCTTTTAGACTCCATAAACTGACTAGTGCCCAGTCCCATTTTACCTTCAAGACCACCCATCCCCATTGGGATGTTCTTTTTGACACCCAGTGCAGCCAACGCCATGCGTAATTGAGCTAGTTGACTTTTCGCGACTAAAATTTGTCCCGACTCTGTATCCAACTGAAAATCAGCTTTTTGTTGTTCTAACAGCTCAAGGATATTGGCTTTATCATACATTTCTTGTTTCCCATATAAGGGAACATACTGCTCAGCAGTCCATAACGATGCAACAATAGCAGCAGCAATAAGGCTTGATAGCAGCCCGATAAAAAATAAAGACCTAAATCGATAAAGTTTTTCGCGAGTTAGTTTCAACCCTGAACGCATGTTCTTTATCACGTTTCCATTACCTGCACCTGGGCTTTTGATAAGACCTGTTTCTTGAGATAAAATTTCCACACTAGCCCCTACAACGGTATACGCATAATATTATCAAAACCGGTCATCAACTTATTTCTAACTTGCATTAATACCGAAAAACTTAAACCTGCTTTTTTTGCCATGACCATCGCACCAACTAAGTCATCACTACGGCCTGAATCGACAGCTGACATCATGCCATTAGCTTTTAACTGCTGCTGATTAATATCACTGACCATCATTTTCATTGTCTGGTTAAATGACACGGCTTGATTAGTACCTAATGGATTACTTGCAATTTCATTACCAGCTTGAAGCTTCATTAGCTCCATTTTATTCATCAAATTAATTGATTGGGTATTTGCTTCGATTTTCATATTATTACCACCAGTTAAATTGCTATACCTTGCTCTCGCATTGCTACCATTTTGTAACGCAACGCTCTAGTGGTTACACCTAGTGCTGCAGCGGTTTTCATTCTATGCCCTTTAAATTGTTTTAATGTATCTAAAACATATTGGTACTCAGCCCTTTTTTTAGTTGATTCCAATCCTTCAGATTGGTGAACAATTTTCAGCGCCGTTTTCTTTTCATTTAACTGCGTTGGCAGCATTAAATCAGCCACTTGTATTTCCATACCTCGAGCAATAATGAGAGCCCGTTGAATTACATTTTCTAATTCACGAACATTACCAGGCCAAGCATGTCCTAATAACATCAATTTAGCAGCACTACTCATGAAATAATCAGGCGTTGGCGCATACTTACGAATAAAGAACTCCGCGAGAGGCAGAATGTCATCTTTACGCTCTCTCAACGCCCCCCATTGCAAAGGTAATACATCTAATCGGTAATACAAATCTTGACGGAACAGACCTTTTTCAACGGCCTCTTGTAAATTTTTATTTGTTGCCGCGATAATACGAATATTAAGCTTAATTTTTTTATTACTACCGAGCCGTTCAACTTCTCGTTCCTGGATCACGCGCAGTAACTTAGCTTGTAATTGCAATGGCATTTCAGCAATTTCATCTAACATGATGGTGCCATTATTGGCGAGTTCAAACTTCCCCACCAGCTCACTGGTTGCACCGGTATAAGCCCCCTTTGTATGACCAAATAGCATGGCTTCAATCATCGATTCAGGCATAGCTGCGCAATTGAAAGCCACAAACGGCCCATCTGCGCGCGGAGAATGTGTGTGAATGTAGCGAGCCAACAACTCTTTACCGGTGCCCGATTCGCCTCGAATCAATACAGTTGCATCGGTTTGTGCAGCACGATGTGCGAGTTGTACAACCTGACGGCTTTCAGCCGAACAAAGAATAAAATCATCCATTGGTTTGCGTAAGCTCTCCGCTCGCTTTATCGCTTTAATCAACTGGTAATCAGAGAATGGTTTCAGTAAATAATCCGCAGCACCTACTAAGATCGCCTCAGCAGCAAGTTCACATTGACTACTTTGCACCATTACGATGATAACGGTGTCGGG